>JAKAOA010000107.1 GCA_021823405.1 Bacteroidota bacterium
GGTGTACCGGCCCGGTCGCCGGTGGGTAACTGCTGAATCTTCCATTGCCTAAATTTTTGGGCAACAAAAGTACCTCGTCCCTATGCCTTCGTCAAGATGTACTTGGTCGTATGCTTACGTATTGGCGGGCTATTAAAAAACATGGGGGGGGCTATTTAGGACATCAAGGAATGCTTTTCTTAGGGTTGCCGTATGAATGTATGTTTATTGCCCCCCTTCCTTATAGCGCATCATTTCCGGCAAAAGATTATTATTCAATTCGCGAAAAATAATTCTTTTCACTCCATTCAGAGTATATTAGAAATTATCTTTGCCAAGTGAATCTGAAAGGTTAGTTCTGAATTATTGGATTACTAAACCAAACAGGACAACATAGCTGCCTACAAATTACAAAAACAAGAGGTATCTTTATCTTGAAAAGATTTATAAATTCACTATTAGTCCTTGCTTTGGCAATTGCTCTAATCCTTTATTATTTTTCAAGTATCAAAGAAAGGACTTTGAAAACATATATTGAAACAAGCAATGTAATAGGAAATGACCGTATTTTTTTGGAGAAAGAAATAAAAATAAAATTCTCTGAATTTGATAGCCTTTATAAATGCTGTCAAGACCCTTCAACTGGTTGCCGTTATCCTTTAAAACCTCCTTATGATGGTGCATTGTTAATAAAGCAACAATCGGATAGCTTGGTAATGAAAATTCAAGATGTAAAATCTATTATTTTTTATGCGGTGGATAAAAAATCACCTTCAATAAGAGTATCGGATACCATGTTGAAGAATGTTGTAAATAAAAATGACTACAGTGTTTCTGCCTTGATATTACTTGGCAATTCAGGAAAAGATACAGTTGGTAAGGCTTTTATCGTAAAGAGAATGCTTACAAGGTATTGTAAATTTTTAAGGACATTTTTTTTTAAGATACCAGATACAATGGAAATTATGAGAGAACTGAATACACAATCAAAGCTCTCAACACTAAATGAAGAAATACCTTGGGAAACTTATACATTTAAAAATAATCCTATGATTCTAAGCGTTATCCACCTTTCTGAACTACAAACTAATATTCGTAGAAATGAACTTAATTATGCCACAAGTGCTTACCAAAAGGCAATTGAAAACAAAGAATATTTTGAACATTGTTGCCATATAAAGTTTGCAAATGATGGTGGATTTTGGGTTATCCCCAATGACACGAGTAAACATTATGATTGGTTCTAAGGCGAATGTAGTTGTCTGCTTATCCTCAACTGAAATCCAGTTGCCTAATTAGTTAAAAAGTGCCCTATTCGGTTACCTATCAAAATGCAAACCACGTAAAATATTGATTATCAATTCATAGTTACAATAGGTTCTATTCCCTCCGGCTCCACTTAGTGAAATTCAAAATCCTTCAAACCCTTTCAAATCAATACTTTATTGAAAGGGTTTGTTTTTAAATGTTTCAACAATAATACTAACGCAATATTTTATATATGACCTGTTATGTATTACATAGATTAAGTTTTAATAGGCTAATCATAGAGCTGTTAATCGCAAAGGTAAAAGTTTGTTAGGATAATGGCAGAGGATAAAAACATACCTTTGGTATGGATTATTTTCATAACAAATATGAAGTTACCAAAATATCATCTAAAGGCCGAGAAATCATTGATGGTCTTTGAATTCACAAGTGAAGGGACTAAAGGAAGAATTCAAAAACTTGTAAAATTCAGCGAAACAAACTTAAAAGGACTTTATAATCTCGCCTTTGGTGATAAGGATTTGGAAACTGGAAATATAAATGATACTGTAATATCTAATAATGGTGACAGCGAGAAAGTTCTTGCTACTGTTGTAGCCTCTTTATATGCTTTTATGGAAAAGCATCCTGATTCTTTAGTTTATGCGACTGGAAGCACTAAAGCAAGAACAAGACTTTACCGGATGGGCATAACAAAATACATTACGGAGGTAGAAAAGGATTTTGAGGTTTTAGGACAAAGGGATAATGGTTGGCATCCATTTAAGAAGGGAGAAGAGTATGAAGCATTCTTAGTAAAACGGAAAAAAATGCGTATCTTTGCAGTATGACAATTAAAGAACTAAATAAAAGCAAGGTACCCATTGTTGTTATCGACAATTCTCTTGAAAAATATAAGGATATTCCAGTTTTTCAGGATAAGGTTGATAAAGCCAATGAAATGTTGCGTACAATAGGGTTGCCTCATGGGCTAAATGATCATTCCAAACACAAGGTAAAGAGGCGTAGAAAACAACCTGCTTAAAGGTATGTTTCGCCTATGTTTCACCTGCATCAGATTAGACACCCTGAATGCCATACAAATTGGGGTGATTTTAAAATTATTCAAATCCCTCCGGCTCCACAACTTTGATAACAAAGAACATCAAATCCCTGTAAAACTTAGTGTTTACGGAGATTTTTTCTTTTCCCCCTTCAAAGTTCAATTATTAAGATGCCGATGATTTGAATTTGTGAATTATAGCAACCTGATAGCTATCGGGTTCAATTGTGGTTGGTATAAAAAGTGCAGCAAAGAAAGTATTTTAATCATTCAGCAATTATTTTTTCGAGCATTTTTATATACAACGCTATCCCTTCGTTTATTTCGCGTAGATAGATAAATTCGTCGGCAATGTGTGATCGTGCCGAATCACCGGGTCCGAGTTTAAGGCATGGCACGGGAATAAGAGCCCGGTCGGAAATGGTCGGCGAGCCGTATATTTTTAATCCAAGCGACTTGCCGGCTTGCACGAGCAGGTGATCTTCCGGTATAAAGGACGACCGCAAACGCAATGAACGCGCTTTAACTTCGCAGGCAACGCTTTTCTTAATCGTTTCAAATATTTCTTCATTACTGTATAGCTCGTTCACACGCACATCAACGGTAAACGTGCATATATCGGGAACAACGTTGTGTAACGTTCCGGCGTTGATTACGGTAACTGTCATTTTTACACTGCCGAGAAGTTCCGATACCTTGGTAAATCTAAAATTCCGGAACCATTCTATATCCGGCAGCGCCTTGTAGATGGCGTTTATACCTTCGTCTCGCGCCGCATGCCCTGCTCTGCCGCGGGCAATACAGTCGAGTACAAGTACGCCCTTTTCGGCTATCGCCATCTGCATAAGGGTAGGTTCGCCCACTAAAGCGAAATCGATTTTACCGAGCCGCGGCAATATGGCGCTTATGCCGTTCCGTCCCGATATTTCTTCTTCGGCGGTGGCGGCAAAAAGAATATTGTATTTCAGGTTCTGCTGCGGATAGAAATGTATGAATGCCGCAAGCAGCGATACTAAAGCGCCTCCCGCATCGTTGCTGCCCAGCCCGTAAAGCTTGCCATCTTCCACCGCCGGCTCATTAGGGTTGCGCGTATAGCTTTTGTTGGGTTTAACGGTGTCGTGATGCGAGTTGAGCAATATGGTGGGTTTGCCTTGGTCATAATGTTTGTTGACAGCCCATACATTATTGAGAGAACGTTGAGATTCTATATCTTTTCTTCCGAGGAACGTTTGAATGGCATCGCCTGTGCCTTTCTCTTCGCCGCTTAACGAGGGAATGGAAATCAGTTCCTTTAATAATTCTATCGCTTCCTCGTTTTGCATCCGGAGTTAATCGCCTTTCTGTGGCAAAGATAATTTAAAAGAGGGGAAATAGCGGTGCATAGGTAAAATGGGGGATTAACCTATGTTTTTATAAATTAAAAAAATAAAATTTTGGGGCGACCGAATACAGGTGATTGGTAAGGTTGATAAAAGAAAATGATTTACGATTAGTTGCCAAATTGTTAATCGATTCCTGCCGTAATATTCATAAGTGTTACAGAATATCGGATATTCCATTTTGCGGAGTTTGGGTTAAGAAGATGTATAATATACCTTTTGTACGCAAAGCGGAGCAAAAGTTCAATTCTTAATAATTACCGTTTTTATTAATTGCGTTTCGGTTTTTACTAATATACTTTTCGATGACGAACTTGCCTTCCACAACCCTTAAGTACCAAATGAACTATGGAAATCAGAAATGATAGACCAATCCCATTTCAACATATAATTGCGAAAGAGGTATTAAGTTTGAACCAGAATGATTGATTCCGAGAAAATCATCCATATAAAGTGAGTTTAAAGATAACTCCAATCTTTTATTAATTCTATACCCCACTGTAGCATCTAAAGCATAGGCAATATAGGGGCAAAAAGAATTTCCTGTACCTGAATTTATGCTCAAAAAATTCAAGGCGGAAGGAAGGGGAGGGGCGATAATTGGGATATGAGAGCCAATACTATCAGTACCGTTTACTACCGGATAACTAATAAGATTAATACCAATCATTCCTTTTAAATCAACAAAGATTTTACAATAACTATATTGAAAAAACACTCCACCAAGTAATGGAACCTCCTTGTATGGGGAGGCACCCCCATATAAATAATACCTAATATATGGATATTCTGTAAGATAAGGATGCATGGCTATTTCATAAGCAGATAGGTTAAATGGATTAACGTAATAGCCCGCATTGAAAAATAAGCCTAACCAACCGGGGTATATGGGATGTTCTATTGCTAAATTTCCGCCATATCCATTCATGGCATAACCGCCATACCCCAAATAATTGGTTGATTTGAAGTAACCCAACGGAATAGAGATTCCGGTGGCGATAGAAACATAAAGCCCTGAATCCTTATAGGGAGGCATGGATTTTGCATTAGTCGGTAAAACATGAATGAAAATAATGAATACCCATATAAATGTATATGCCCGCCGTCTAAACATAACATAATAGCGATTAATTCACTTTCACCATCTTACCGCAATATTTCCCTTGACTCGTTTCCAGTTCGTAAAAATAGCATCCTGTGCCTTTCTCTTCGCCGCATAACGAGGGAATGGAAATCAGTTCCTTTAATAATTCTATCGCTTCCTCGTTTTGCATCCGGAGTTGATCGCCTTTCTGTGGCAAAGATAATTTAAAAAAGGGGAAATTGCGGTGCATGTCACGTCCTGAAAAAAGTTGACTGGTTTAGTATTAGATTTTAGCTTTATTTTCATATTTGATTTTATGACGTGTAAAATATTTCATTGGTAGTTTAAATATTTTTGCTGCCAAATATTCGTTGGGATACTTCTTTTTACCTAAGGGGAAGCTGACAAAAGGTACAGGTGTATAGGTTCTGAAAAAGCCATATGTTACATAGTTACTCCTTCCGTCATGCCTTGATAAAATCGTATTAGGCGTACCATCCCGGATACGCGGGTGTGCAGTATGTAAAGTATCTATTCCGAGTCTATAAAACCTATCCATTGCCTTTTGCCAGTTTTTTTTGGGTTTAAGTAGGAAATCTTTTATAATAATATTGTGCTTCCTTCCCTTGACGATAAAGATTTCTCCATGCCAAACGCCTCTGATATCTTTATAAAATGCTGCTTCTTTTGATGACCATTCATTGCAAGAATAGCATAGAATTATTTGGGCGGAATCTAAATGGTTATTATACCTGTAATCCATCCTATCTACCAAACTGCTATCAGATAGTTGTCCAAATGCAATTTGCGTAAATGAAAGGAATAATATCAATATAAAAAAGGCTCTTAACATAGAGTAAATTTATGCAAATTCTGTTACTCTTTTGTTTCCATAGTTTAATCAATGGTTTCTTGGCTTTATGAGCTTGGTTAGGAGTAAGGTATCCACAGCTAAGATGCGGCCTTGCCTTGTTATACCGCTTTATAGCAATATCTATAGCCTTTTCCGCCCGTTCATGGTCTTCAAACACAGCATCAAGCCCTAACTCACATTTCAGGATGCCATTTACCCGCTCAGCAATAGCATTATCATACGGGCTGCCTGATTCGGTCATACTCACGGTAACATTACTTTGTTGAAGTGTTTCAATGTAATCCTGGATGCAATATTAAAAGCCCCTGTCTGAATGGTGCATTAAAGGATGTTTATAGATTCGGTTTTGCAGAGCCTCATTTAATGCCTTAAGCGGGCCTTCCCTCGTTAAATTCTGACTAAGGCTGCTACCCATGATTCGTTTGGAGTAAGCATCGGTAATAAGGGATAAATAGCTGAAGTCATCCTTTATTCTGATATAGGTTATATCACTTACAAAAGCCTGCTCTGGCTTTTCAATAAGGGTACAATTAAATATATCATTATGCTTTTTCAGCCAATGCTTTGACTGGGTAGTTCTTGCATACTTCCTTTTCCTCATTACAAGCAAACGGTTTTCCCTGAGAATATCAAATAGGGTATCCCTTCCCACATTTATTTTCCTTCTGGCTAACAGGTATCTTATTTTTCTTCCTCCCAGCATGGGTAGTTTCTTTTTCATATACTTTACCTTTTCAGCAATAGCCTCTGCCTTCTCATCCTTTACCATTGACTTATCTATTGTATTTGTCTGCTTATAGTAAGCCTGCTTTGTTTTATCAAAGAGGCGGCACATCTTATTTACTGATGCTTTAGGGTTAAGCATCTTAGGTTTCTTTACTCCCATAGCCCAAAGTTTTTTTTAAGTCTATGCCATACTGGGACTTTGCTAACTCTATTATAGTTTTATACAGGTCAGCCTCTGTTTTAGCCACGCGTAACTCACTGTTCAGGCGGTTACTTTCACTTATTTCAAATATTTTCCTCCGTATCTCCTGTAACTTCTCGTATTCACTTTACTGGGCATCTTTCCCGTAAATACAAATCCAATACTTAAGAACGGAGTTACAAACCCCATATCTGAGCCTTGCTTCCTTATTAGTCAGGAATCCGGCTTCAATTCTTTCAACCAGCTTTCTTTTGAAACTGTCTTTATAGAGTTTGTTAATGGTTTTGTTTTCAATGGGTTCTACTTTCTTCCTCATAAATGTTTTTGGAAAAGTAGTCAACCATCTTCAGGACGCCACAGCATAGGCAAAATGGGGGATTAACCTATGTTTTTATAAATTAAAAAAATAAAATTTTGGGTTGACCTAATACAGGTGATTGGTAAGGTTGATAAAAGAAAATGATTTACGATTAGTTGCCAAATTGATAACCAATTCCTGCCATCAGATTAATCAGATTAATAGGACTACTGTCGCTATATGGTTGAGAAATTGAAATGCCATTGTTATTGGTAATTTGTTCTGTAGTTCTCCATCGGGCTCCAGTTGAAAAATAATCCGTTCCGGCGGTGATAAATATCTTTTTAGAAACCTGACATTTAATGTTCAGACCAATGCCCAGAGTGAATAAGAGTGATTCGGAACCATTAATATAAATATAATTACGCTGGGTGTAAGAATAATATGCTGCAGCAAATTCCGAAAAGGGATAACAAGAGTATGTTGGTCCAAATAAAAACCGAAGATTTATTGACCATGTATTTATATTTTTCGGAATTGCTATACTCAAACCGCCCAAGAAACTAAATTCTTGAAAATCGCCATTGCTAATTGCCTGACCTCCGATTGAAGTCGATCCTGGCGAATTTCCTGGCTGGTCGTTTAAATAATCGTTCAAGTTAAAATTATTGTTATTATAACCGAAAATTAAAAGTACGTCAAAAACAGTTTTTTTAATTTTTTTTGTTGCAAAAAGTTGGCTTGCAGGACCTTCATTGGCAAATCTGTCTAATCCAGATCCATTGGAAGTGGAAGTTGAGTTGAATTTACCTACCGGAAACCCAATTCCGCCGGTAACGCAGATATTCCAACCCTGTGAGAATACAATATTAGGCAACAAAAGAGAAATCGCAATATATATACATCTCTTTCTCATTATCGTATCACTAATAGTTTTATCTGCTTCTGTACTTGTATAGTTTTAAAATGCAAATATACACTTCATATCGCTAATAGATTTAAATTTGCCGTATAAAGGGTATCATCATAATGCAGCAAGAACCGTCGCCATACATTCCGAAACATAAGATACGCATAGTAACAGCCGCCTCACTGTTCGACGGACACGATGCAGCCATAAACATTATGAGGCGCATAATGCAGGCAAGCGGCGCCGAGGTAATACATCTGGGGCACGACCGCAGCGCCCTCGATGTGGTAACATGCGCCATTGAGGAAGACGCCAACGCTATTGCCATGACCTCCTATCAGGGCGGACATAACGAATACTTCAGGTATATGTATGACCTGCTGCGGGAACGCGGATGCGGACATATAAAGATATTTGCAGGCGGCGGGGGAGTAATTCTTCCCGGCGAGATAGAAGCCCTGCACAAATATGGCATTGCACGAATCTATTCGCCCGACGATGGTCGAAAAATGGGCTTGCAAGGGATGATAAACGATATTTTGAAAAAGTGCGATACCGCCCCGAAGCCCGCTTCGGCGGATAAACATATAAAGGGGTTGAAAGAAAAAAATCACGCCGATATTGCAGCACTCATCTCCTTTGTGGAAGATTTCCCCGACAAAGCAGCCGCGGTTCTGAATAAGATAAAAGGTATGCAAGGGAAGAAAATTATACCCGTGCTGGGTGTAACCGGTGTAGGCGGCGCCGGCAAATCATCGCTTATCGATGAACTGGTAAGGCGTTATCTGACCGACTTTTCGCCGCAAAAAAATTTACGGGATAATGCCGGAAATGGTAAAACCATTGCTATTCTCTGCGTTGACCCATCCAAACGGAAAACAGGCGGAGCGCTTCTCGGCGATCGCATACGCATGAACTCCATATCCAATCCGCGCGTGTATATGCGCTCCCTTGCCACCAGACAGAGTCATCTCGCCCTTTCGCAAAGCATTAATAAAGCGGTCGCCATACTGAAGGCAGCCGCGTTCGACATGATACTCCTCGAAACGTCGGGCATCGGGCAGTCGGATACCGAAATAGTGGATATATCCGACGTTTCGCTCTACGTAATGACGCCCGAATATGGCGCGGCTACCCAACTTGAGAAAATAGATATGCTTGATTATGCCGATGTAGTAGCAATTAATAAGTTTGACAAACGGGGCGCGGCAAGATCG
>JAKAOA010000108.1 GCA_021823405.1 Bacteroidota bacterium
TATTGAATATCAATAGTAACCATTTTGTTAATAAATAATTTAATAAATTATACATAATATATATTAATTAACTAATAATGTATTATCTTTGCGTTGTCAATAAAATATTTATTCTTCAATTTTAGTTGCAGCATGATAAGGGAAACATTTGAACAGTTCCGGAAACGCAGGGGAACGCAAACAAAGCAAACGACAGTACAGAGGAAGAATCCATACTGTAAACCGCTCGTAAGTGATTTTTGCGGAAAAAATCTGTCCTTATGCGATTTTGCGAACGTAAAATACATGTACGCGCAGTTATGCCGATACTTTGAATTTGTGGATTTTAACAACCCGATAGCTATCGGGTTCAATTGTAGCCGGTATAGCTTTCTGGTAAGGCAAAATATCCGTATAACTAAAAGCTATTATTTGAAAACGAGATAGTTAAATAAATAATGTAAAAAACAGTCACTATGTTTAAAAAGCCATAATTAGCCATTTTTAGCCAAATGTTAAAATTTTGAAACCACTGAAGATAAACCCCATAATCGATAGAAAATACCTATACGGGCAGTTATGCCGGTGCTTTGAATTTGTGCGTTTTAGCAACCCGATAGCTATCGGGTTCATTTGTAGTCGGTATAATTTGCCGTCTCCCCCTTAAATGACCATAGATTTATAAAATCAAAAATGTTGCAAAACCATCATAAACCATCATAAAATGGAACAAAACAAAAAGTGTAAGACGGATACTTTATGAAAGGAAAACTTAATTGAAAGAGAGTTTCAGCCCGCAGATGTTTGTACTGTAATTGGTACAGAGATATAAGATGCAACGGACAGACAACTTTTTGCCAGTACCGGGTTATTACATTTTTTCAGGCGCTATAATTCCGAGTAGCCCAAGTGCGCGCCGTATCATGGCAGCCGTCTGAATGGATAGCGCCAATCTGAACCCGCGTATGGCGCTGTTTTCTTCCCGCAGCACCGGTGAGTCGTGATAAAACTGATTATACTCTTTGGCAAGTTCGTAAACATAATTAGCCAGAAGAGAAGGGTTGTAAGTTTTAGCGGCGTCCTGAATTACAGTAATATATTCAAATAACCTGATGATAAGCTCCTTTTCTTTTTCCGAAAGTACTATCTTGTCGGCTACAGCGGGTTTAAAGCCCATTGCCTCGGCTTTATTCAGAAGGGAACAAATGCGTGCATGGGTGTATTGAATGAACGGACCGGTGTTACCTTCAAAGTCAACCGATTCACGCGGGTTGAACAGCATCTTCTTCTTAGGGTCCACCTTCAAGATGAAATATTTGAGTGCGCCCATACCGAGCGTTCTATAAAGTTCTTTTGCCTTCTCCGAATCGAAGTTTTCTATCTTGCCGAGTTCCTTAGTGATTTCTGCGGCGGTTTGTTCCATCTCATCCATCAGGTCGTCTGCGTCCACAACGGTTCCCTCTCTCGATTTCATTTTACCTTCGGGCAATTCAACCATACCGTAGGATAGATGGTGGCAGCCGGTAGCCCAGTCGTAACCGAGTTTTTTAAGGATAAGAAATAATACCTTGAAATGATATTCCTGCTCGTTACCTACCACATAAATTAGCTTATCAAAACGATACTCATCGGCGCGCTGAATGGCAGTGCCGAGGTCTTGCGTGATATATACGGAAGTGCTATCGGAACGAAGAACAAGTTTCTCATCCAGCCCTTCTGCTGTCAGGTCTATCCATACGGAGCCGTCTGATTTTTTAAAGAAAATACCTTTCTTAAGTCCCTCTTTTACCACCTCTTTGCCCAGCAGGTAGGTTTGCGATTCGTAATATACCTTGTCGAACTGTATTCCCAGTCGCTTGTGGGTAACCTCAAAACCCTCATAAACCCACGAGTTCATCCGTTCCCACAAAGCGAGTGTGGCTTTATCGCCGGTTTCCCACTTAATAAGTAATTGGCGAGCTTCCTTCATCAACAGTGATTTCTGTTCCGCCTCCTCATCGCTTGCCCCGCCATTTTTGAGCTGTTTGAGTTCTTCTTTATATTTCTTATCGAAAAGTACATAATAATCGCCTACAAAATGGTCGCCTTTCCTGCCGGCGCTTTCAGGCGTTGCGCCGTTTCCCCATTTCTGCCATGCCAGCATCGACTTACAGATATGTATGCCGCGGTCGTTGATTAGATTTACCTGTATCACTTTCCGCCCGGTTTCCTGAAGTATCCGTGATATGGAATAACCCACGAGGTTGTTTCGGATATGTCCGAGGTGCAAGGGTTTATTTGTATTTGGGCATGAATATTCCACCATTACCCGCGATTGGCTTCCCTCATGGACTTGTGGAAGTCCCGCATGGGTGATTTCACGGAGGTATTGAATCCAGTATTCATTTGAAGTGGAGATATTCAGAAAACCCTTGACCACGCTATATCCCTTTACCTCCGGCAATTCCTTATAAAGATATGCGCCTAATTCTTCTGCGGTTTGCTCTGGTGTCTTACTTGAATATTTCAGGAAGGGAAAGACCACTACAGTAAAATCGCCTTTGAATTCCGGACGGGTGCGTTGAATTACTATGCTGTGGATGTCTGCGTTGGCGCTGTATAAGGATAAGATTGCTTTTTGAATTGAATCGGTTAAAAGAGAGAATATGTTTTGCATAATGTAAAATCTACCTGTTAAATAATAAGAACATTAATTCAGCTGCTAAGCAGGAATGGTCTTATTGAAATTCTATTGTGCTAATATAGTTTAATTAAATCACCCTTGTAATCTGATTGGCCGCTTTTTGTAATATTTCAAAAGCGTTTTCAGCCATGATGTTTTCATTGTCGAGAGTAGGGTTTATTTCTGCTATTTCAAAACTGGTTATTTTTTTGCTGTATAAAAGCCGTCCGATAAAATTGCCCGCTTCCCGTTCGCTTATTCCGTCTTTTGCAGGGGTGCCCGTTCCGTGTGAAATAGATGGGTCCATGCTGTCCACGTCGAAAGATATGTGTATAATATCGCATTTGTCCAGGCAGTTCAGTACTTCTACTGCCGCACGTTCCATTCCTTTTGCCCGCATTTCGGCTACGGTATACACTTTCATCCCGAGTTTTCTGATTAAATATTCCTCCTGTACTTCCGTATCCCTTAATGTTACATATACTACATCCGATGGAAGCGCCTTAGGTCTTATGCCTCCCAGCGACTTGAGCTTTTCCCAATATTCTTTCGTCTCCGCCACCGGTTCGTTTATCTTATTTTCAAGGTTATCATTATCTGTTATCGCAGCCATTGCCATGCCATGTACATTACCCGAAGGAGTTGTATAGGGTGAATGAATATCGGCATGGGCGTCTATCCATATCAATCCGAGACGCTTGTCGGGATAAGCCATTTTAATGCCGGCTACTGTTCCTATAGCAGTGCTGTGGTCGCCCTCAAGTATAAAAGGTATCATATCAGGTGTTTCTGCCGCTTTTTTAACTTCGGATGCTACCTTAACGGCGACATCATATATTTCAGGTATGTGTTTTGCATATTCATTATGTATCAGGTCGAACAAGGATTTGTTGCCTGCAGGTACTTCTACAACCTCGTGGGTATTGAAGAACTTACTTCCGAAATCGAGAGCGGCTATCTTTATGGCGTCAATACCGATACTCGAACCCCGAGTGCCGGCTCCTATCTCCGATTTAACTTCTATAATCTTTATCGTTTTCATAATTCCGTTTCACTTACTTAACCATAGATTTATCAAAGTAGTTTACTTACATTTGCATTTTCTTACCAATCTATCATGAACAGTATGCAGAACACCTATAAAGAACTTATCCAGCAAACCTTTAATTTTCCGCAGGAAGGGTTCCGCGTGGAAGACAGCGAACTCTACTTCCATGACATCCCGCTGATGTCGGTAATCAAGCAATACAAAACTCCGCTTAAACTTACCTATCTCCCCAAAATAAGTTCCCAGATCCAGAAAGCCAAAAAACTTTTTAATGTAGCAATGGCAAAAGCCGGATACAAAGGCAAATATACGTATTGTTATTGTACAAAAAGTTCGCACTTCTCTTTCGTTATTGATGAAGTCCTGAAAAACGAAGATGTGAACCTTGAAACCTCTTCGGCATTTGATATACCTATCATAAAGGACCTGTATAAAACAGGTAAGATATCTAAGGATACCTTTATTATATGCAACGGTTTTAAACGACCGGTGTACAGGCAATATATCACAGAACTGATTAATAACGGATTTTCCAATGTAATACCGGTTCTGGACAATAAGGAAGAACTTGCCCACTACCAGCGTTATGCGAAAAAAAAATTCAACATCGGTATCCGGATTGCGGCTGAAGAGGAACCCACATTTGAGTTCTATACCTCGCGTCTCGGCATCAGATACCGTGATATAGTAGATTTCTATAAAGAGAGTTTACACAAAAATCCGAAAGTACAGCTTAAAATGCTTCATTTCTTTATTAACACCGGAATAAAAGATGCTATCTATTATTGGACAGAACTTTCCAAATGCCTTAAAGTTTATTATAACCTTAAGAAAATATGCCCCACCCTCGATTCGCTGAACATAGGAGGTGGATTACCTATAAAGAACTCCCTCGGCTTCGAATTCGACTATGAATACATGATTGAAGAAATTATTTCCCAAATAAAAAGTTTTTGCACCCAGAATGAAATACCGGAACCAAATATCTTCACCGAATTTGGCTCCTTTACAGTCGGAGAAAGCGGTGCCGCCATTTATTCAGTTCTCGATAAAAAATGGCAGAACGACCGAGAGTTATGGTATATGATAGACAGTTCCTTTATAACCACCCTGCCCGATACATGGGGTATCAATCAGCGCTTTATTATGTTGGCAATAAATCACTGGGACCGCGAATATCAGCGCGTGAGTTTAGGCGGACTTACCTGCGACAGCCTTGACTACTATAACTCCGAACTGCATTCCAATGAAGTGTACCTGCCTAAATTCAACTACAAAGAGGATGACCCTTTATATATTGGTTTCTTTCATACAGGAGCATATCAGGAGTCGCTCGGGGGTTACGGCGGAATTCAACACTGTCTTATTCCAGCGCCTAAACATGTAATAATTGATAAAACCGATGACGGCGAAATTACCACGCGCCTTTTTGCCAAAGAGCAAAGCTACAAGAGCATGTTAAAAGTACTTGGTTACTGACAAAGCAATTGACTGGCGCTATTTAGGGCTGTTCCCCAAAATTTTCCGGTTTGTTTTCCGGCTATATCTGCAAACCGACAACAAGAATATCGTCCAGTTGTTCAAGCGAACCCTGCCATGCAGAGAGCGCCTTTTCAAGCAATTCCTTTTGTTTACAGATAGGTTCGAGGGCAGCAGTCGCAAGCAATTCCTTGAATCGCTGTTTGGTGAACTTTTTTCCCTGCGGACCGCCGAATTGGTCTGCAAATCCATCGCTGGTAAGGTAAAGCATATCGCCCTTATTAAGTTTTACCAGTTGTTCGTCGAATGTCTTATCATCTTCTGTGTGACCGCCTATTGCTGCCTTTGTGGGCTTTAACTCCTCAATCTTATGGTTGGTATATATGAAAAGCGGTCTGTTGGAGCCCGAGAACTTGAGTTCATTCCTGTCGTTTAATGCAGGCATGCAAACCAGTGAAATATCCATGCCGTCCCTTACTAATGTTCCCTTTCCGATATTCTTCTGTCTGAACACTTCCTTTACCTTTGCGTTTAATGTCGAGAGTATCTTTCCGGGTTGTGTAATGCCCTCCACCTGTATAATGTTGGTGAGCATATCCATTCCTATCAAACTCATGAAGGCGCCCGGAACGCCATGTCCGGTGCAGTCGGCGGCAGCGATATAGAGATTCCCTTTCTGTTCCGTAAACCAATAAAAATCGCCGCTGACAACATCCTTGGGTTTGTACAACACGAAAAGTTGAGGGATGTATTTTTGCAAGTCGCCCACTTCGGGCAAGATGGCTTCCTGAATATTCCGGGCATAATTGATGCTGTCTTCAATCTCCTTCTTCTGGGCGGTAATTTTATCATTTTGCACCGCAAGATTTTCGTTCGCTTTTTTAGTTTGCATGAATAACCTGTATAGCATTCCGGTAAAGATGAGCGCAAGTACTATGCCGGCTATAAGCGCATCTCTGATGATTGCCTCCCTTTGCCTGTCTTTTTTTATAGCCATGACTTGCTGGGCTTGCTCCATCCGTATCTGCAACTCTTGTTCGCCGAGCTGTAATTTTGTATTCACCTCGTTGATTGAACTTGAATCTTTGGCGTTTTGGATACTGTCGCTTAGCTTAATAAACCGTCTGTACGCCGATACCGATTTGTCTTTCTGTCCGTCGGCATAATAAACCTTACCCCCAAGCTGGCTTGAAAGATATATGGCAAGAATGTCTCTGCTCCCATGCGTCGTGTCAAGTATTTCATCTAGTATAGCCGCCGAACTGCGATAATCCTTCTTTATATAATAGATACCCGCAATAAAGTATTTCACCAGCCAGTAACGTCCGGTTTCATTGGTCTTCTTAAACAGCTCCATACTTTTTGAATAAGCTGTCAATGCGCTGTCGGGAAGCTTCATATTTTGATAAAGATTGCCCAGATAGCGATAACAGTCGGCCACGAGAGGTAGGTTTTTATGTGCAAGCGACATAGATAGAGCCAAATTCCTGTAATAGAGAGCGCTATCGAACTTTTTAAGCGCATTGTATGTATTTCCTAACCAGCCGGCATCCTCTACAAGGTCCTCATAACCGGTTTTCTCTTCAAGGTAACCCTTATAGGCGGCAGTAAAATGGGTAAGCGCTCTGCGGTAATGCCGGTCATTAAAGAGGTAGTATCCGGCAAGGTAATTGCCATAATCCAATTCATGTTTTGCAGAAGTTCTTTTGAATAAGGTGATGGCGTTTAGCTGCTCTTTTATTGCTTCATCGAGCATGTCGAGGTTTGCATAGCAATCGCCCCTGTAGGTATATGCCCTTGCCTCATTGAGCGTGTCTTTATGTTCAACACTGTAAAAGAGGTATCTGGTGGCTGCCCTGAAGCAGGCGATTGTATAGGAACCGCCTTCGGCATTGAAGGCATCAGTAAGCGACTTTAGTATGAAAGCGGCAAGCCCTTCGTCATTGTACTTTTCAGCCATTGCCTCCGCGGTGTCGAGCATTGCAATACGATCCGGGAACTGAAAATCAGTGTTCTGATTGATGAATAAGGTAATCGCCCGCGCTCGTGACGTATCATGCAACGACCGGTCTTTGAATATCCTCATCAGAGAATCGGCAGTGAAACCGGTTCCAAATGACGATAGAGGCAACAAGAAAGCAAGCCACAGGAGGAAGGTAATCCCGTTTTTCAGCATAAAATTATTGACCAAAATTAGGGAATAATTCATTTCAGGAAACAAAATTGGCAATACTTTATTAGCTGCATTAGTAAAATAGTATAACTTTACATTAAAATTAATCATACACCATGAAAAAGACATTCATACTTATCAGTTTATTATGTTCCACCCTGCTTGCAGGAGCGCAGCAGTTCTGGATAGAAAACTGGACTGCGTCGAACTGCGCACAGGGCTGCCTGACCTATACCGGACCCAACGGCACGTGGAGCGTGGTAACATCGGGCTATAACGGTCCTGACTCCAATGCCTGGTACTTCAGCGAGAAGGAGACCGGAGAAGGAAGAGGCGTCTGCGGCGCCGGCGGATCCGCTCCCGCATCGGCTCATGTGGGCTTTACCGCTAATTCTCCATTCATCTATCCTTTATGCTCCTGTACCCCTGACCAAGGTGCTACCATTGATGATTACAGCGGTTCGCCATCCACGCAAACCAACCTGCGCCTTGAGTCGCCCGTTATTAATTGCACTGGTAAATCGCATATCCGCCTCTCCTTCAACTATATTATGGGCAACGCACCCGGTGACGACTATGCTACCGTCTGGTATTTTAACGGCGCTTCGTGGTCGCTTCTCGCAAGTCCTCCGCCTACCAACACCTGTCCGAGTACGCAAGGATTGTGGACTTACGATTCGGTTACCTTGCCGCCAAGCGCCGATAATAACGCCAATGTGCGGATTGGTTTCAACTGGCATAACGATACCATGGCTTACGCGGATAATTATCTCATCAGCAATTCCGCCCCACTGGTATCATTTGCGGTGGACAGCATTGTACTTACCAATGTCTGCCCTGTGTTCCACGACTCAATTACCATACATAACGTCTCCTGTTTCGATGGTAATAACGGCAGCGTCACGGTATCGGTAACCAACGGAACGCCCGGATATACATACGCCTGGAGTCCCAATGGCGCCACCGGATCCACCGTCTCCGGTTTAACCGCGGGTACATACACGGTTACCATTGTAGATGGCGCCGGCTGTACAGGAACTGCCGCCGTTACCATCACTCAACCGGCTACCATGCTCACCGTATCAGACCACATCGTTCAGCAACCCACGCACCCTTCATATAACAATGGCTCTATTAGCGCTTCGGTGTCGGGAGGCGTTCCGCCCTATACCTATTTATGGACGCCAGGCGGTCAGACCAAGGACACTGCGAAGGGCTTAACAGCAGGCGTATATAAAGTGTGCGTTACAGATGCCGCCGGCTGCGAGGTGTGCGACAGTATTGACCTTACCAACTCCACCGCTTCGGTTCAGAATATAGCGGCTGGCGGAGGAATGGAGATATATCCCAATCCCGCCAACCAGAGTATCAGCATAGTATTCGGTGAACAGTTAGCCGCCGACGCCAGAATCTCCATTACCGACATGACAGGAAGATTAGTCGGTGCGTGGGCTCCGGGCGCATCGGTGAACAGTACGTTCACAATTGATATTTCAGGTTTAGCCAATGGAGTATATTTTATAAGAGTATTATCAGGTCAGTCGCAATTTTATCAGAAGTTTATAAAGCAATAAATCATTTTTCGGC
>JAKAOA010000109.1 GCA_021823405.1 Bacteroidota bacterium
GGGGGCTTACTTTTAAGCCCTCAAAAAAATATGCCTGTAAATCAAATACTTAGTCCGCATGAAAAATAAATCTATATTTTTGTCGGACAGTAGTGATTTTCAATTTAATTTTTCCGGTTTCAAAACAAAATGATAACTCTCCATTATAGGATTTGCAAGAAGCTTTTTACATGCTTCATCCACCTTTTGTCTTGCGGAACTTTCATCCGTGGATTCCACCTCTAAAGAAATGTGTTTTCCTACACGTACATTCTCCAGTTCAGCAAGCCCGATGTTCTTTAATACACCCCCTACCGCCCTGCCTTGCGGGTCTAAAAGCGCTTTTAACGGCATCACGTCTATTTCGGCAATAAATTTCATACTTTATTTATTTAATTGATAAAATTAAGATTAATAACTATATCATGATAATCCGAACAGATAACCTTCTTACTTTCTGAATGTTTCTACTTCCGGAATACAACCATATCCGGTTTCTATTTCTATTACAAGACCTACCGGCAGCCATAACGCTTGTAAGGGAATGTCGGCGATAATAGTAAGCGGTAGCAATAATAATTTTGCGGGTTTACAGATTCTATTGTAACTGCGCGGAATATTAATATAGACTACCCTATAACTCTTATTATTCCTGTTAACAAAGCAGTACCCGAAACTGCGTTCTTCTTTTGGTATTATTCTGAATTTATACCCGTTTGGGGTTTCATTATACATTGATTTGTCAAAGAAGAATATGGAATCGCGATTTAGAGGGAAATAGTATCCCCCGGATATCTCCTCCAGTACTGTGTCCCTGTCTATTTGTTTTCTATGTCCACGTTTACCAATAAAAGCGCCTGAATATAACATCCTCTTTCTGGAAGTATATTCCATCGGGAGCCCACCGCTTCTGATACAACCCTTACTTAAGTTAACCTTAGGAAACGACGTGCTTTCATGTTTGCGTTTCAGGTTATAAACATAAAAATCTCCGTTCCAGCCCTCTACAGAATCGCTGTTCCTGTTATAGATGTAAATGGCTGAAAGAATTTTCTCGAATACTGTAATCATACGATAAGTAAATACTGCACTTACTTTGTATTCCCTGTCGTTATTCTTTATCACCCTGTCAGTGCCGAACCTAATCCCAAGTTTCTTTCTTATTTTCCTGTTCGTTTTTGTTGGTATGGAATAATAAATACTGTCTCCCGCTGTTTGGTTACTTCTGTCGTAAAAATTCTCCCCCTTTATTTTTACAATTAACAATGAATCCCTGATGAAATAAATGGAATCAATACGTTCAAACTTATCATAGTCGCTGCCGCTGAAATAATCTACATTGGTAGCGGAACGAATTGCGGACGTGGTGAGACATGATGGCAAGCAAAAACTCACCGACACAAGCAAAAGAGCTTTTAAGACGCTAAGTCGGCTCCTCCTTGAAAGTTGATTATCATTATTCTTTAAAAGTTCATAAAACATGAGTATTTCAAAAATAAACTTTTTCCCGCTATCTTTATTCGGGCAAAAAATGCAATTAATAATTTGGGGTGGATTGAACGAAACGGTTAATCTGTCTTACCTGTCTGATAGTTCGGATTGCGAAATGGAGATGAAACATCAGCCCCTTCACGGCTTATATCGGGCGAATTATCTCGCATCACGACATGTTTATCGGTAAGATATAACTTTCTCCCCGGCATCAGAATATCGCTGATAGAAATGTGATTATCCCGGCAAATAGTACTTACTTCAACATTATATTCTCTTGCAATTTTATATATACAATCTCCATGTTTTACAATTACATAATCTGGCAAGGTGACATTACTAACGCTCGAAGCCATTTTAATATTGAAAAGTATTGAATACCCATGCAAGTTCTGAAGAACCGTATCATAAATATATAATCGGTTCTCCCTGATTATTTCCAATAATTGCCTTGCATAGTCCTTATCTGTTGCATATCCTGCTCTTTCAAGTCCGTTAGCCCAGTCCTTATAGTCGATTCTGGAATAATTAAAAAGGAATGTGTACCATGGACGTGATTTAAGGAAAAGAGCGTGGTCGCGATAGGAATCGTCAACATTCTGGTATTTTCTAAAATGCTCGCCCTTTTTATCGTCGTCGTATACGTAATAGTCGCCCGTCCAGTCATCATGACATTTTATGCCGAAATGGTTGTTCGCATAGATAGCAAGCGGGCTGTTTCCGCACTTGCTTTCAAGAATACCTTGCGCAAGAGTGATGCTCGCCGGTATATTGTAAATCAACATTTGCTCAATAGCGCAGCCCTTATACTTTTCAATATACTGGGCGGTTGTCATTGCAAACGAATCAACAAATGAACCGCCAATAAATAAGAGGTACAAAAGAACTATTGCAATTCTTTTCATGCTGCTGATAAATATGCTATAATATGCGAAAATAATATGAATTGCCTTCCTAAATGAGAAATATTCAAACGTTTTTTTAACAAAGTTCTGTTGATTATACTAACGGAATAATAACTACTTTCGCTCTAAAGCAGGTTTTAATGACTGGAATGAAGTTTAACGTACGCGTTTATGGAATATACATCAATGCACAGATGCAGTTGCTTATCTGCGATGAGTTTATAAAATCGAGGCAGATAACCAAATTCCCGGGCGGAGGCATTGAATTCGGAGAGGGTACCATTGATGCATTGAAAAGGGAAATGATGGAGGAGACGGGTACAAAATTTAACGTAATAGAACATTTTTACACAACCGATTTTTTTCAGGTTTCCGCCTTTGATCCTGAATCACAAGTTATTAGCATCTATTACCTGATTAAACCGATAGAACCGCTCAAGGTGGAGGTCACCTGTAAACCTTTTGACTTTAAAGACAAAAAAGAAGGATCAATCAGTTTTCGCCGGGTATCTCTTGCCGATACGAGCAATGAGATATTTACATTTCCTATCGACAAGAAGGTTGCCGGCTTACTGCAAGCAAGATATACCCGTAAATAAATGCCCGTTTGTAATCAAACCGCAGGGATTTCCGGTTTTATGAATGTTTAGCCACTACAGGTATTCTTCTCCCGTCGCCAAATGCTTTACCCGTTACTCTTAATATAGGGCAAAACTGACGGCGTTTGAATTCATTGCGGTCTACCATTGCCACTATCTTTTTTATCAAAGCGTTATCGGCTCCTGCAACATGGATCGCTCCGGGTGAAAGTTGTTCGTCAATATATTGAAAGAGAATCTTGTCAAGTACGTCATATTCCGGTAAACTATCTGTGTCCTTTTGATTATCCTTTAGTTCGGCGGTCGGAGCCCTTGTTATTATGTCTTCCGGTATCAGTCCGGGGCGCTGTTTATTCATATATTTTGCCAGTCGATAAATCTGTGTTTTATATATGTCGCCGAGAACAGAGAGTGCACCGCTCATGTCGCCATAAAGCGTTCCATAGCCGGTTGCAAGTTCGCTCTTGTTCGAGGTATTGAGCATCACCGCGCCATTTTTATTGCATACCGCCATAATTATCATTCCGCGTATCCTGCTCTGTATATTCTCTTCGGTAATGTCCGCCGGCTTGTTTTCAAATATTTCCGATAAACTGCCGGTGATTGACTCATACGCCGGCTCTATAGATATTGATTGACTGTCACACCCTATATTTTTCGTCAAATCAGCGGCATCTTTCACCGACTCGCGCGATGTGTATCTCGAAGGGAGCATAAGAGCGAGTACATTATCGGCGCCAAGGGCTTCCGCTGCAAGAGCAAGAACCACAGCCGAATCAATTCCGCCTGAAAGACCGACAACAGCTCTTTTCAGGTTACTTTTCACGAAGTAATCTCTAACACCCATTACCAACGCCTTTTTTATAAGTTGTTCCTCGTTTCTATCCGTGTTCTTATTCTGTTTCCGTTTTTCGTTCAGAACGTTGACTGTCCTATCCTGCAGCAATTCATATATTGAAAGTTCTTCTTTAAAATATTCCATCTGACTGGCAATGTGCGAATCCTTATCCACAACCATTGAACCGCCGTCAAATATCAGGTCGGTGTTGCAACCAAGCGTATTCAGATAAAATAGCGGGACATTACATTCGGCGGCGCCTGCCTTACAGGTATTTTCCCTGTCTGCTATGTGATTATAAGAAAACGGCGAAGCGGAAATATTTATTATACAATGGGGACTGGAACGGGCGAACTCCATTAATGGGTGAATATGATAAAGGTATCTGCCTCGCGCGTCGGGTATTTGATTCCAGATGTCTTCGCATATCGTCAGTCCTATCTTATAGCCCATATAATCAATAGCAGTATTCTCGCCGGCAGGTTCAAAATACCTGCATTCGTCAAAAATATCGTAGTTAGGTATTAGCGTTTTATGCCTTTCCGCTATTATATTTCCATCGGATAATAACAGCGCAGCGTTAAAAAATGGCTTTCCGTTTTGTGCCTTATTCACCACAGGACTGCCCACAATAGCAGCTATTCCACTACACTCCTTCGCTATTTTTTTAACAGAATCGGCGCATGCTTCTATAAATGCGCTTTGAAAAAGCAGGTCTTTAGGAGGATATCCGCATACCGATAATTCGGAAAATACTGCCAAATCGGCACCTGCCGTCTTGGCATCGCCAATTGCAGCTATTATTTTTGCACTGTTTCCCGAAAAATCACCAACCCGGTAATTTAACTGTGCAAGGGCAATTTTCATTCTAAAACAAAATTCCTATGGTAAGAGTAACGCCTCTGGTAAGCACGCTACCCGAGAAGGCGCCCTTGGAATCGGTATTGGTATTCAGAAAACCTGAATCATAAGCCAGCGCCCCCTGAATAGAGGTGGTTCCCGCAATATTATATTCCACACCGCCTCCAATCACATAAGCCATGCGCACAATGCTCGTGTGACCTGATAACGAAACATTCGACTCCGAATAGTTCGCTTGGTAAGAATTGCCTGCAGGGTTTTCAGCTGAACCGGTAACGGAATAATTATCGCTCGAACTAATCCTTATTCCGGGATCGAAACCTACAATGCCAAAGTATCTCAATAACCCGATTGGAAGAGTCCTGAACTTGAATTCTAATGGTATTTCGAGGTATTCCAACGAATATTGGTGGGCGGTAAGAGAATCTGCGCTGCTCCCATTTTTGGGCGTCCATTGGGTTGTATTTGTCCAATTTGAACCCAAAGTCGCTATCTCAATGCCGGTACAAAATCCGTAATTTTGAGTGAAGTAGAATTCAAGATTTACGCCATATCCATAGCCGAAAGCGGCGCCGTTTCCTGCCGCCGGTGCATTGGTACCGGCAAAATAGATGCCCGGTGTAAAGTTCAGTCCGAAATGGAAATTCTTGTCTGCTCCGTTCGCATCCGTTCCGCCATCAGGCGGTGGCGCCTGACTAAAAGCATTTAAACTTGCAAATACCAATGCAATAAGCGGAAGAATTGTCCTTTTCATAAGCTATACGTGGTTTTAATTTATCCTTGGATTCCGAATAATAGATTCAATACAATGAAAGCAAGGAGACAAATATAATTGAAAAATCGTCAAAAATATATTTATGCAGCTTATAGCTGCCAAATATCGTTAGTAAAATAACAAACTTTGTTTATTTATCCCTCAAGTCACATACATCCGGAAGCTACGGTATTAATTTATCATTTGATGCTACTTTACCTTCACAGTCCTAAAACTGGAGGTGTGGGCGCTGAAGTATCCGAGAGCGTTGTTTGAGATATTAGATGCCGGATTAGCCGGCGTAACATTGGTGGAGCCCGATGCCTCGCCTAATGTATTAAGATAGTTGTACGTTCCTTCATCTATGCACTGCATTTCTACCTTTACACTATCGCCCAATACGAGGTCCTTCTTAGACGAATACGGATATATCTTATAATTGATATATGTTGCACCGAAATATTTGTCAGTGAAGGCGAAAATATCAGGTAAAACGGTATCGTTTACCGTTTCTATCAGTCGATAGTAATGAGTTCCGCCGGGCGGATCTAAAAAGATGGCATCGGGCAGGTAGGTTGTATCACCGCCGCCGCCGTTGGGCGGCGTATATGCAAATACAAGCAGGGTATCGAAAGTAACCATCTGCGGCATAGTGCTGGTAGAGCTATAGGTCTGTCCGTTCGCTTTCACAGTCAAATTATACGTTCTGCCGGGAACCCCTTGAATTTTTTTTGTATTATATACACCCGGTGAGGCAGTTTCAACAAGTGTATCGGTATTGCCGGCGTTATCCGCAATGGTTATAAATGCTCCGTTTACTGGAGGGAAGGTGTTCGGGGTGCTGAAGTTTACCGTTTGATTCAGAGTAACAGTATATGGACCGGGTAGGTTGTTTATATTGCCTACTATAACAATGGCAGGTGAAACAGAGTTAAGGTCAATATTTATTACTTTCTGGCAAGATGTAACCCAAATTAGCAGTCCGCCTGAAATGAGATATGGATAAAGTCGTTTCACTGAATTAAAATTTAAAGTTATATGAGACAGAGGGTATTATGCCAAAAAGAGCCGTAAGTACCGCCTGTGTTTCCTGCGGATTATTCGGGTTTGTCTGAAAGGTTATGGTATATGCGTTCCACCTGTCGTACACATTATAAATTGAAAATGCCCATTCGCCCTGAAAATGCTTGCGTTTTTTGCACTCATAAGTAGCGCCCACATCCATTCTGTCGTAAGCAGGCATACGGTATCCGTTGCGCGAAGTGTAATAGTATTCTACGTTACCGTCCACCTCATATTTACCGCTGGGAAAGGTTACAGGGTAGCCCGTGTTATATACAAATGTTGCAGAGAATGTCCATTTGTTGTTCAGTTTATACATGGCAACAAGGTCTAAATCGTTTGGTATATCCTGCCTTGCGGGGTATGGAGAACCGTTATTGATACCGGGAATTTGCAGAAATACTTGGGAGTAGGTATAAGATATCCAGCCGGTTAATTTTCCGAATTTCTTTTTCAGGTAAAATTCAACGCCGTACGCTCTGCCCGAACCGAATAACAGTTCGCTCTCCACGCTTTGGTTCAAAAGCAGTTGCGCTCCATTCTTGTAGTCAATCTGGTTTTGCAATAACTTGTAATAGGTTTCCACTGAAAACTCGTAACTGTTGTTATCAAAATTGTGGTAGTAACCTACCGAAAACTGGTCGGCTATTTCCGGCTGAACGTTATTGCTGCTTGGTATCCAGAGGTCGGTTGGCGTTTCGGATGTTGAATTGGAAAGCAGGTGCATATTCTGAACATTGCGGTCGTAAGACGCTTTAAAAGAGGACTCTTCGTTCAACAGGTAGGTTATATCGGCTCTCGGCTCCGGGTTGATATATGTTTTTACAATTTGACCTACTGTATATTTGGCTGAATCGGCTGTACTTCCATCGGGATTATATGTATAAAACGTGCCTGGTCCGAGTTCGCTGAAGGTGGTAAGCCGAATGCCCGCCATGGCGCTTATCCGTTCGCTTATTTTAATCTCATCCGATGCATATACCGCATTTTCCAGTGCGTATCGGGTTTGAATGGTGGTGTTGTTAAAAGTGGAGTCGGACGATGTTAGGTTGCCGGGTAGAATGGTATGATATGTAGAGTTAAATCCGAAAAGCACTTTATTTTTGGTATTCGGAAAATACTCAAATTCTTCTTTTAGCCCCCAGTCCCTTATGGTGGACTGAATGCCGAAATTATAGCCGGCGGCGTTCAGGTTGATGTTGTAATCGTAATTACTGAATATGACCGAGGTGTTGCAGAAAAGTTTTGGATTGAAAATGTGGTTCCAACGAAACGTGCCTGTGGCATTTCCCCAGTTTATGCCAAATATGTTATCGGCGCCAAGAACATCCTTTCCGAAATAACCCGAGAGATATATCCTGTCCTTATCGCCAAGGGTATAATTTGCCTTCAGGTTAAGGTCGTAGAAGTAGAGAGAACTGTTGCGCAGCGACTGGTTGCTTGAAAGTTTAAGGAATGCATCGGCATAAGTTCTTCTTGCGGCTATCAAAAATGACCCTTTACCTTTTTTTATCGGACCTTCAAAGTTAAGCCGTGATGCAATAAGCCCTATACCTCCTGAAACATGATATTCCTGGTCGTTGCCCTCATTCATTCTCACATCTTCCACCGAGGCAAGCCGCCCGCCGAATTGTGCAGGCATTCCGCTTTTATAAAGAGTAACATTATTTATAGCATCGGAATTGAAAATGGAAAAGAATCCGAGCAGATGGGTGGCGTTGTAAACAGTAGCGTCATCTAGCAGGATAAGATTCTGGTCTGCCGCGCCCCCGCGCACATAAAACCCACTGTTGCCGTCGCCTGCCGAAAGAACGCCGGGTAACAACTGCATGGTTTTAAGCACATCCCGCTCCCCGAATATTACCGGTATATCGTTAATCTGTTTTATATCCAACTGCACCATTCCCGTTTGCGTACTCGTTACGTTTTCGTTCGCTTTCTCGGCGCCAATTTTAACTTCCTGCAGGGAGTTACCTTCTGTAGCGAGCCGTATGTTCTGCTTTATATTGCGGTTAAGCGACATTTTAACGGAATCCGGTTTATACCCCAACAAACTATAAATAATTGTGTATTTCCCTTCCGGCAACGTAATTGAGTAGAATCCGTATTCATTTGCGCTTACCCCCGTTCCGGGAAGTTCTTTTACTGCAACAATGGCGCCAATTGAGGTTTCGCCCGTGGCAGAATCTTTAATCGTACCGCTTATAGTATATCTGTTCTGGCTGAAGAGCAGGGCGGGAAGAAGGATAAAGAAAAACCCTATGAGATTTCTCTTCAATATTAGTGGCATCGGTAGGTATATGTTATCGGGGAACCGAATATAAGACGAATCAAACGGTTTATTACTTTATAATTCCTAGTTCCTTGCCAATTTTCGCAAAAGCAGTGAGTGCCTTGTCAAG
>JAKAOA010000110.1 GCA_021823405.1 Bacteroidota bacterium
ATCTCCCGACTCTAAAGTTAACTATGCAGATTACTTATTATTTTCATTCTGCTTGTAACCAGTATGGTCCCATTTTTCCATTGATTGGTACTGGGCATATTGATCGGCGGTTAATATTCCTTTTATTTTCGCATCGCGGTCTTCCCGAAGTGTTTTCAACTGACTCTTTACAGTTGCGTCGCTGGCTCCGTTGCTTTTCGCTGTTTGCCTCGCCTTAGCCCATTCCTGCTCTGCTACAAGAATTTTGGTAAGTTGGTCCTGCGAAACGCCGGTTACCTTATCCTGAATCTGCTGTGTTTTTTTTGCGGCAAGCTGCTGCGAAGGGTCGGTAGTGGAACTCGATTGGGCTAAGGAGTTAATACCGTATGTTGCTAAAACGGCAGTAAGAAATAGAGTTACTAAAGTTTTCATGATGTAATTATTTAGGTTTTAAAATTTATCCTTTTTTAATATTTTCAATTATTAACTGATACAAAAGTACTATTTCTTTATCAAATATGGAAAAATCCGGTTATTCGGGTTAGCAATTATATGCCTGATAGTTTAGTTTTTTATTAAGAATATGCCCTAACGTTTTTGCCTTCCATGTAATTTATAAAAGAACGGTTGCAAACCTTATTGCCGCCGGGGGTTGGGTAATCGCCGGTAAAATACCAATCGCCGCGGTGGTTCGGACACGCCTGGTGCAAGCCCTCTATGGTCTGGAAAATAATTTCCACTTCGGCTTGAATCCCTTTTGGTTTAAGCAGTTCGCCTATTTTATTAGAAATTTGTACAGGTGTAAATGGTGCATAAATTTCCTTCACAAGGTTTATTATTTCTTCTTTAGGCAGTTTGTCCATAGCTTTGGCTTTACCTTTCAACTCGAAGGGTAAATTATCGCGGAAGGATTCCCTGACAAGCGTCATAGCGGCTTGAAATGCGATCAAATCACCGAGTTTTGCCATATCAATACCATAACAGTCGGGGTATCTTATCTGCGGGGCGGACGATACTACGATTATTTTTCTGGGTCCGAGCCGGTCGAGTATTTTCAGTATGCTTTGCTTTAAGGTTGTGCCACGCACTATGGAGTCGTCGAGGATAACGAGAGTATCCTTACCCGGGCGCACAATACCATAGGTTGTGTCATACACATGTGCGGTTTTATCATCACGGTTTGCATCGTTGGTTATAAAAGTGCGCAATTTAGTGTCTTTCAGGGCTATTTTTTCGATACGGGGATGGAGGGCAAGAAGTTTCTTCAGCGCTCCGGGTGATGCATGACTGCCATTGGCTGCGGTTGACATCTTATGCAATTCCTTTAACTTTTCCCCGTCTAACCAGTCCTCTATTTCGGCGCACATGCCTTCAAAAGCCACTTCGGCGGTATTTGGAATATACGAAAAGACAGTATTCTCTATGTCGTTATGAAGTGCTTTTAGTATGGGCTTTGCAAGTAGCTTACCAAGTGTCTTCCGCTCAAGATAAATATCGCGGTCGTTTCCTCGTGAAAAATATATCCTTTCAAAAGAGCACGCTTTTTTTTCTCCCGGCGGTAACACCTTTTCTTCTGAACAATCGCCGTTTCGCTTTATTATAAAGGCGTTTCCGGGCTGAAGTTCCTTTATTTTATCAATAGGTATGTTAAATGCCGTTTGCAGTGCGGGGCGTTCGGAAGCGGCTGCGGCAATCTCGTCATCGAAATAATAAAATGCGGGGCGTATCCCGTTAGGGTCGCGCACTACAAAGGCATCACCATGCCCAACGAGACCTGCCAGAACATATCCCCCATCGAGGTGTTTGCATGAGTTTTGCAATACATTAGTCAGGTTAAGGTTATCTGCTATAAGTTCCGATATTTCAATGTTGTCGCTGCCATTTTCTTTGTATTTTCTAAAAAGTCGTTCATTCTCCTTGTCGAGAAAATGGGCGATCTTTTCGAGTAAAGTTAGCGTATCGGCTTTTTCCGATGGGTGCTGACCCAGCTCTATCAGCAGCTTAAACAGTTCATCTACGTTGGTTAGATTGAAGTTGCCTGCCATGGCAAGCGTTCTGGTCAGCCAGTTACTCTGACGTTTAAAAGGGTGGCAATTTTCCAGCCGGTTCTTACCAAAAGTGCCGTAACGGAGATGACCGAGGAGCAGTTCGCCCATAAAGGGGATCTGCATTTTGAGCGATTCAGCGTTCCCGTCGTTTCCGTTTTTTGCTTTATGCGCCTCTGCGATAGGCAGATTTATCTTCGCAAAAATATCTTCTATGGCATTTGATGCGATGGAGCGTATTCTGTGCATTACCTGCTTGCCTGGCGGCATTCTCATTTTTACTGTTACTACCCCTGCACCGTCTTGTCCGCGGTTATGCTGTTTTTCCATCAGCAGGTATAGTTTGTTCAAACCGTAATATGGAGTACCGTATTTTTCGCTGTAATAGTCCAGCGGCTTGCGCATTCTCAATAGCGCTATACCGCATTCCTCATGTATCTCATCGCTCATCGTAAGTTTATTACCTTGCAAAGTTAGTAAATTAACACGAGTTGGGATAAAGCTGACTGCAGAAACTTCGGTATAAAAAGTGTCCATTACTTATTTTCATATCCGTTTCCATATATAGTGTGTAGATAAATTTTGGACAGTTTTGCACAGATTCGGGGTAAAAAGTGTCCAAATTTATTGTTCTGGTTGTTCCAGGCAGGGGCATGCTGTATGAAGTGAACCTGTATAGATTACCTCCTGCAGATATTAAACTGAATGAGTTTACACTTTTTTGCCTTCTAAAAATCATAATATGTTGATTAGCAAGTTTATTCAATTTAAAACAACCCAAAATCTGTTAACCCGTGTCAATCCGTTGAATTAATTAAGAGAATCTGTTTTGTTCAGAATGGTTGTCTTGGTCACTATTTTTTACGCCTGCTTTGTTGTTCATCGTTCCTTTAATTTATAGGTAAAGTTTTTCCGCCTGCCGGATAACCCGCTACCCATCTTTTTGTCATATACCGACTACAATTGAATTTGTTAAAATGCACAAATTCAAAGCATCGGTATAACTCCTCGTACAGGTATTTTGCTCATGCAATATCACTTATGAGCAGTATATTTTCTATTCCCGAAATTATGTTTCCACTCTTTACTTTCTAACTTATAATTTTCTTTTATAGCTTATAGCTCAACGTTTATATCTTATATCTTTTTTTAGCTACTACAGGTAACCCAAAGTCAGGTTTACAAGTTAATTTATTGAATTTGACAGTTTACAGAAACCTACGTCTCCTAAATACTATAGGATGATATTTTACAATTAATTAAATGGGAATGAGCGTATATTTGTATAAAACGTACATTTGCAACTTACAAAAAATAGCCACCCTGTTATTTCATGAAGAAATTCATCATACTTGTTTACATAATTTATCAGGCATTGGGTTATGTTTCCGCCCAAGGGCAGATGCACTTTCCGTTAACATGGAAGTTCACGCAGTCAGCTGTAAACGATTCGGAATACTCACTTAAAATGCAGGCGGTCATTGATAAAGGATGGCATATCTATTCTCAACACCTCGATACAAGCGCCATTCAGAATCCCACAACCGTCAGCTTTATTACCTCGCCCGATTATAAGTTAACCGGCGCAACGGGCGAGTCGGGCAAAATGATAACGGTAAAGGATACCCAGCCCAAAGAGATAGAATCATTTTACGAGGATTCGGTAACATTTGTCCAAACCGTTACGGTGCATAACCCGGGCGGACTTACGATAAAAGGAAATGTTTTTTTTCAGGTATGCAATCAGGGTGCCTGCCTGCCACCGAGGAAAGCTGAATTTACGTTCACCATTCCCGCCCGCACGGAGCCGCATGAATCTTATTGGGGGATTTTCCTGCTTGGGCTTGCTGCCGGGCTGGGTGCTATCTGGACACCTTGTGTATTTCCTATGATACCGCTTACTGTAAGTTTTTTTCTTAAACGCGCTTCCCGTCGCAGGAAAGGGATACAAGATGCCTTCACTTACAGCGCCTCAATTGTTGCAATATACGTGTTGCTTGCCGTTATTATTACAGCCATATATGGACCGGACGGACTGAATGCCGTAGCGAGCAACGGTTGGCTCAACCTGATATATTTCCTCATCTTCGTCATCTTCGGCGCCTCGTTCCTCGGCGCCTTCGAACTGGTACTGCCCGCCAGCTGGGCGAATACCATTGACAGGGCTTCGGAGCGCGGAGGTCCTCTCGGAGTATTCTTTATGGCGCTTACATTATGCATCATCTCATTTTCGTGTACAGGTCCTTTTCTTGGGTCTTTGCTACCTGCCGCAGCAAACCACGGGCATTACTGGAGTTTGGTGTTCGGGGTGTTCGGCTTCTCCCTGTCGTTGTCGCTGCCCTTCGCGCTGTTCGCCGTATTCCCGTCGTGGCTCAAAAGCATGCCGCAGTCGGGCGGATGGCTGAACACCGTTAAAGTATTTTTCGGTTTTCTGGAACTGGCTTTCGCTCTTAAATTCCTCTCCATCACCGATCTTGGCGGGCTGCATATCAGGTTCCTTCACTTCCACCTGAACGGACCGCTCGGATTAATGCGCCGTGAAGTATTTCTATCCCTGTGGATAGTGATTTTCGCTCTGCTTGGTTTTTATCTTCTCGGAAAAATAAAACTGAAACATGATACTCTGCCGGAACATATAGGGGTATTACGTCTTGTGCTCGCCATAGTGGTCTTTGCATTCTCCGTCTATCTAATTCCCGGCTTGTTCGGCGCCCCGCTTAAAATGATAAGCGGCTTTCCGCCTCCGTCTTTTTACAGCGAGGGCTGGAACCTTGGGTCAAACGGCAATTCGGCATCGGCGCCCGCACCTGCCGTATCACCCGATGGCAAGGTAATTGCTCCGCCGCATAATAAAGCTAAAATCGGCTGCCCGCTCAACCTCGACTGCTTTAACGATTATCAGGCGGCGACGGCTTATGCCCGGCAAATTAACAAGCCGATTATGATCGACTTTACGGGACTTTCCTGCGGAAACTGCCGCAAAATGGAAGAAAGCGTTTGGTCAGACCCCCGCGTTTTATCTGTCATAAAAAACGATTATGTACTTACCTCCCTTTTTGTTGACGACCCCACGCCCCTACCCGACTCGCTTCGATATGTATCTAAAACCACAGGTGAAAAAGTAGAAACCTACGGCAACAAATGGAGCGATATGGAAGCATCGCTGTATCATTACAGCACCCAGCCCCTTTACGTACTTGTTACGCCGCAGGGCGAAGAACTTGCCCAACCCATCGGCTACACTCCGGATGTTCAGCAATACCTGCAATTTTTAAATAGCGGGAAAGAAAAGTTCGGCGAACAGCAGTAAGTGGTATGTTCCGCAAAGGCAGCGGCAGTGGAATAAGAAAATTACGAAAAACAAAATGAAAGAGGCGATAAAATCGACGTGGGAAAAACACCCGCTCGCAGTGATTATGGCGGCAGGATTCCTTTTCCGCCTTCTTGCAATTATTTTCTCGAAGGGATACGGCATGCACGACGACCACTTCCTTGTAATCGAGCCGGCGCAAAAGTGGGCTGACGGTCAGTGCGACTGGCTGCCATCCGGCGGGGCGCAAGGTCCGGAAGGACACAGCTTATTTTATTGGGGAGTGCATGGTTTTCTGTTTCTATTCCTGAAATGGATTGGAATGACCGATCCGCAAAGCAAGATGTACATAGTCCGGGCTATACATGCCTTGTGGTCTATGCTGACCATATATTATGGCTACAAAATAGCGGAGCGGTTCGGAGGCAGGAAAGCCGCCAATCAAGCAGGTCTGATACTCGCACTGCTCTTTTTTTTCCCTATGTTTTCGGTGCGCAATCTTGTAGAAATGGCATGTATTCCACCGCTGGTGATAGGTACCTGGCTGATGATTGACCCTGCTCATAAAGACCGGCTGACGGCTTATGTATGGAGCGGACTTCTGTTTGGCATCTCGTTTGATATTAGGTTTCAGTCAATTCTATTCATTGGCGGCGCAGGTCTTGTTCTTCTCTTTCAAAGAGAATGGAAGAAACTTTTTACTTTCTCGCTCGCATCGCTTATCCCTATTCTTTCCATACAACTGGCAGCCGATATGGTTGTATGGAAAAGACCTTTCGCCGAGTTTGAACAATATATCATGTACAATGTGATTAACATACATAATTATCCGCAGGGTGGCTGGTATGCATACTTTTTATTGATTGGCGGAATATTGATACCCCCTGTTAGTATATTTCTGTTTTTCGGCTATATGCGTTCGTGGAAAAAATTCCCAATGTTATTCCTACCTGCATTCATCTTTCTTCTTGTCCATAGTTTTATTTCCAATAAGCAGGAGCGTTTTATCCTTCCGGTAATACCTTTTATTATTATTCTCGGCTCAATCGGCTGGAACGACTACGTCTCTTCATCCGCATTCTGGAGAAGTCATGCCAAACTGTTAAAAGGATGCTGGATATTCTTCTGGGTTCTGAACGGTATCGCCCTGCCTGTAGTATCAACCATGTACAGCAAACGAAGCAGAGTTGAATCAATGACCTGGCTATCGAAGCAACGCGATGTTCACGGGATTATAATAGAAACAGGAAATACTTATAATACAATACAGATGCCGCTCTACTATATCAACAACTGGAAAATAGTAATAGAAAATGTGAACAAAGAACATACGCTGCAATCGGTTTACGATAGCTACAAAGAGAATCCCGATACTCTAATACATCCTAATTATGTCATCTTCTTAGGTAAAGACCATCTGCCGGAACGGGTTGATTCATTCAGAAAAATATTTCCGCAAACAACGTTCTGCTGCGAAATTTCTTCGGGATTCATGGATAAACTGATGGAATGGCTGAACCCTGTGAATAAAAATCAAAACGCCTACATATACCGATTTTCAGAGAGTAAAAACTAAAGGTATCCTATGCTACACCTTAAAGTAAAGAAGGGAACTTTGCCATTTTGGTTTTTCACCGCAGGCATGTTGATTATACTAACTCTTCCTACGCTTATCAAGGATGGCATGTTTATGGATGCTGTGCTTTATACGAGCGTCTCTCATAATTTAAGTGAAGGGATAGGCACTTTCTGGTTCCCCCAGTTCAGTTACCGTAATATGTCGGGGTTAACATCTTTTCACGAGCAGCCCCCGTTGGGTTTTGGAATACAGGCATGTTTCTTCAAAATTTTCGGAGACGGAATGTACACCGAACGGCTCTATACAGCCCTTACGCTTGGTATTGCAGCATTATTGATTGTTCTATTGTGGTGTGAGATTTATAAAGGTGACCGGGAATCGCGGAGAAACAGCTGGCTGCCATTGATTCTCTTTATAATAATACCGCAGTGTTTCTGGAACTATTCTAATAATATGCTCGAAAATACTATGGTCATTTTCGTACTGCTTTCCACTTTGTTTTCTTTTAAAAGTTTGAGTGGCGACAGAAAGAACTACATTTACCTCTTATTATCTGGGTTGTTCTTATTCTGCGCTACGCTTACCAAAGGGCTTCCCGGATTATTTCCTGTTACTTTTCCGCTGATTTACCGGCTTACCGTAAAAAATATTTCATGGCGAAAAACGCTTTTCTCAACCCTTATATTATTGGCTGTGCCTGCGCTGATGTATGGCGCGCTTATGTTCTATCCTGAAAGTAAAGAAAGTTTAAGCATCTATGTATTGAAGAGAGTTATCGGACGAATAAATACCGAACCTGTAGTTTCTAACCGATTAGCCATAGTCGGAATGCTGCTGGTAAATTTGATTCCCTCTTTTTTATTATCCTTCATCCTTCTTTATTTCTCTAAATTTAAAGGACATTTAAGAAAAATTCCGGGATTTAACCTCGCGCTGTTTTTTATTTTAGCCGGCTTGGCGGGTTCTCTGCCCATGATTGCAACGCGGATTCAGAGAGGATTTTATTTACTGCCTTCATTTCCTTTCTTCGCCATCGGTTTGAGCATGGCGGTATGCCCGGCGGTGAACAAGTATATTGCAAATTTACTTGAAAGAAAAAACGGCTATACCATAGGACTGACCTTAGGAATGATTACTATAGCAACTGCCTTAATATTTACACTGTCGCAGATTGGAAAGACAGGAAGAAATAAGGATATGCTGCATGACATCTATATTATCGGAAAAATAGTTCCAAAGTACTCCGTGATTTCCATCCCAAATAATGGCGATATGTGGAATGAGTGGGATTTGCAATGTTACCTCATGAGATACTTCAATATCAGCATTGATCCGCGTGATTTACATTCCTTTTATTTAGATAATGTAAAGCAGCATTGCCCACCTCCCGCTCACTATAAATTAACCGAACATTTGTTGGTTTACAACTTATATACGCATGAAAGCGACGGACATGCTGTGAATTAAGAGATCCCTAATTGCCAATTCGGGTAAAAAAAAATGCTGCCATGCGGTTTAATTATTATCGTGGACTTCAATATCCGCATCTTCACTACAACTTATACTCCACAATATCGTCACTAAACGGCTCCTTACCCTGTAAGCACAGATAAACGTTGGCAAGAGTAACAACATCCCTGCAACAGTATTGTACTATTTTATCGAGGTTGCCTTCTTCCCAGTAGGTTGTTCCTACCTTACTGCCGTCCATATCTTGCTTCGGACTTGGCAGCCCGAAGATATAGGCAAGGAGGTTGAGTGAGGTAAATGCTTTGTAATCGCCGAACTTCCATAATTCGAGAGTATCAAGCAAAGCAACTTCCCACGGTTTTTTGCCTCCAATATCAAGTATTTCGGGGAGTTGTATTTTGTTAATCAACATACGGCGG
>JAKAOA010000011.1 GCA_021823405.1 Bacteroidota bacterium
CCGATGTTTACCATACCTATAGCGGAATAACAGAATACTTTGGGCTTGCAGATGTGAACCGCGAATTAGCAGCTGAAAACGCACGCCTGCATAATGCACTAATTCATTCAAATAACGGCTCCGTAGCTACAGGAACAGATTATACAGCCCGTCATACCAATTCATTCGGTCAGCAGTACGATTATACCCTGGCGGAGGTGCTTGATAACAGTACAAACCGTCCCGATAATTTTATGACCCTTGATATTGGTGCAGCGAACGGCATAGGAGAAGGTATGGGAGTGGTATCGCCGGCAGGTATCGTAGGTATTGTGGTTAACGCCTCGCAGCACTTTTCAGTTGTGATGAGTTTACTGAACAAAAACTGCAAAGTGAGCGCCATGCTTAAAAAATCAGGGGCGTTCGGAACGCTTACTTGGAAACCAGGCGAAAACGATATACGTCATGCTCTGCTATTGCAGATACCTATGAATGAACAGATAAAGCAAGGCGATACTATTGTTACCAGCGGGTATTCAACTATTTTTCCTAAAGGTATCATGATTGGCGCTGTCGATAATTTCAAGCCGATACCCGAACAATATTTTTATTCCGTAACGGTACGTCTTTCCACTAATTTTAAAAACTTACGATATGTATATGTTGTAAAAAACATTATGAAGCAGGAAAAAACCGGACTCGAGCAGAACACGTATAAAGAGGAGGAGGAATGATTGGAAATGTGTTAGTAATTATATTCAGGATTATTATCTTCATCCTGCTGCAGGTTACCATAATCAAGCAGCTTGATTTAGGAGCTTATTTAAATCCGTTCCTCTACGTTATATGCATACTTATTTTACCGATTGAAATGAATAAAGGATGGGTTATGCTTATTGCATTTGCAGTGGGGCTGGTAATAGATATGTTTTACAATACCATGGGCATGAATGCTTCCGCCTGCGTTTTTATGGCATATTGCCGCCCGCGGGTGCTCCAGCTTTATTCGCCAAAGGGCGAATATGAACCAACCGCAAGTGCTACCATTCAATCTTTAGGATTGAACTGGGTAATAAGTTATTACGGCACGCTTGTACTGTTACATCATCTGATGCTGTTTTTCCTCGAAGCGCTTACCTTTTCTTACTTCTTCCAAACTCTGGCGAAGGCGATTGTAAGCAGCGCGGCTACACTGCTTCTTATAATTTTAGCTCTCCTATTGATGCAAAAAAACCCTCTTAAATGAACGGCGCCTATTCAGAAAGGAGAATAATTGTATACGTGATATTTATCGCAATGGGACTGGCATATATTTTGCGGCTATATTATATGCAGATAATAGACGATAGCTATAAACTTGATGCCAGCAATGAGGCATTCCGGCACATCACACAGTATCCGCCGCGAGGATGCATATTCGACCGTAACAGAAAACTGCTCGTTACCAACGAAGCGGCTTATGATATAATGGTAGTGCCATCGCAGGTTACAGGTATTGACACCGTTTCATTCTGCAAAGACCTGAACATCACGCGCGATGATTTCATAGCAGGAATTAAAAAAGCCATCGCGCTCAATACTGCTACCCATCCTTCGGTATTCCTGAAAGAAGTAACGCCCGAAATTTACGCCTCGTTCGAGGAAAAAATGTATAAATACCATGGCTTTAGCGCGGAGGTCAGAACCATTAGGAGATACCCGATGAAGATAGCCCCGCACCTGCTCGGATATATAGGAGAGGTAAGCAAAGAGTTATGCGCCCGAAATCCGAAGTACAAGGAGGGCGACTACATCGGCATAAGCGGCATGGAAGAGTCATACGAGGGTGAATTGGGCGGTACAAAAGGTGAGAAAATAATGATGATGGATGCCATGAATCGCGTGGTGGGAGAGTATAAGAACGGCAAGTACTCCAAACCGCCCGACCCCGGCGATAACTTAACCTGTACGCTCGATGCGCGCCTGCAGGCATATGGCGAAAAACTAATGGCGAACAAAGCGGGAAGTATAGTTGCTATAGAGCCGTCCACCGGCGAAATTTTAGCCCTGGTGTCAAGTCCGGAATATGACCCGAACCTGCTTGTAGGCAGCGTACGCGCCAGAAATTACGCCGACCTGGCGGAAGACAGCATAACCATTCCTCTGTTCAACAGAGCGCTCATGGCGCATTACCCGCCGGGTTCAACATTTAAGCCCATAGAAGCCCTGATAGGGCAGCAGGAGGGTACGCTTACTCCGAATACAACATATTTTTGCCCCGGAGCATTTATAATGGGCAGTAATGTACATATCGCTTGCGATTCGCGGCATGGATCACTACAGTTGGAAGACGCAATTGCCAAATCGTGCAACACTTATTTCTGTAATGTATTTGTAGCCATGATGAACAACCGGGCTTACGCCAGCACCGAAGAGGCGTTCGACTCCTGGAGAAAATATGTAGTCAGTTTCGGGTTTGGCACACGGCTTGATATTGACCTGCCAAGCGCATTGCGAGGCAATGTTCCTACTTCGGAACATTACGATAAGACCTTCGGCGAAGGACGCTGGAAGCCGGGAACCATCGCATGGCTTGGCATAGGTCAGGGTGAACTGGAAGTAACGCCGCTCCAACTTGCTAACGAAGCCGCCATTATAGCTAACCGGGGTTACTTTATCACGCCGCATGTAGTTAAATCTATTGGCGATAATAAAGGTCCTGGAAAGAAATATACCATCCGCCATTATGCGCCTGTGGATGAAAAATATTTTGGAATAGTGGTAGATGGCATGAGCGACGCGGTAAGCGGAGGAACTGCAGCCGCAAGCCAGATACCCGGTATAATAATGTGCGGTAAAACAGGTACTGCGCAAAACCCAGACGGTCGCGATAATTCGCTTTTTATCGCCTTTGCTCCGAAAGATACTCCGAAAATTGCGATAAGCGTAGTGGTTGAAAGAGGGGGCTGGGGTGCCGACTGGGCAGCTCCTATTGCCAGTTTGATGATTGAAAAATACTTAACCGACACGGTTAAAAGAACCGATCTTGAACAGCGCATGATGGCGGGTAATACCATTCAATACCTGATTGACGAAAAAACGAAACCTAAAGTTGATAAGAAATCGACAAGCGCAGCGTTAAAGCACAAGAAGAAACGCACAGGATAGCCCATTCCGCTTCAGGAAAGTTGATACAGAAGCTAATTCCCGAACAAGAGTAATAACTAAATAAGAATGCCAGACCGCCGTAAAAATATTGTGCCAAACATCGACTGGTTTACAATAAGCTTGTATGTCTTTCTTGTCTTTATCGGGTGGCTGAACATTTATTCGGCTGTCTATAATCCCGCCCACCCTCATATTTTCGACACATCGCAACGGTATGGAAAACAAATCATCTGGATATTCACAGCATTTCTGATGGCATTCCTTATCATGCTTACCGAAGCGAGTTTTTTTTCGGTGTTCTCATATATTCTGTATGGCATGGTGTTGCTTTCGCTGGTAGCAGTAATCTTCATTGGCAGAAATGTGAAAGGCAGCCATTCATGGTTTCATATAGGATCTATAAGCATTCAACCGGCAGAATTAGGTATTTTTGCAATCAATTTAGGACTTGCCAAATATCTTAGCGGAGACGGAATAACCATAAAGCGTGCAGGCGTATTTATGCGCGCTCTTGCACTGATTTTTATACCGATGCTTGCTATAGTATTACAGAACGAAACCGGAGTAGCGGTAACCTACACCGCATTCGTTATTGTATTATACCGAGAAGGTCTGTCCGGTAATATTTTACTTTCCATTTTATTTACGGCATTGTTGTTTATAATGGCTCTGGTGGTAAGTAAAATAATTTTAACCGGTATTCTGGTCGGTATTGCACTCATATTTTTCTTTATGTTCACAATGCGCAAAACCAAAGACCTTTTCAGAACGGCGGCTATATTAATTTTAAGTGTAACAATACTTTGGGGAGCGGGTTACGGGTTGAAAAAGTTGGAACCCCACCAGCGCGACAGGATTGAAGTGTTTCTTCACCCCAATCTGAACAAAAGCAAACAGGGCTATAATCTGAATCAGGCGAAAATAGCAATCGGCTCCGGAAGCTTTTGGGGGAAGGGATATTTGGAAGGAACGCAAACAAAGTTCCATTTTGTTCCCGAACAGGCGACTGACTTTATTTTTTGCACCCTCTGTGAAGAATGGGGATTTGCAGGAGCTTCGGTTGTATTGTTCCTTTTTGTCGTTTTATTGATACGGCTTGTCATTCTTGCCGAAAGACAACGGTCGGCATTTAGCCGGATATATGGCTATGGCGTAGCGTCCATTCTTTTCATACATATTGCAATTAATGCAGGGATGACGCTCGGACTTATGCCGGTTATAGGCATTCCTTTGCCCTTTTTCAGTTACGGTGGTTCATCCCTGTGGGCATTCACCATATTGCTTTTCATCTTCCTGCGATTGGATGCAGACAGGTTGCAGGTATTGAAGTAAAGCAAACTTGAATAAGCGCTATCGGGCTTAAGCTATGTTATCCATTTTCTGATAATGGAGGTATGCCGTTATCACTTATTTCTCTGAATGCTTTCCCAAGTCGATTAATAATGTCTCCTGCAATCATACCTTCCCGCCCCCGTTCTTCTGCTGCAATATCTCCTGCAAGCCCGTGCAGGTAAACCCCGAGTATTGCCGCTTCAGCCGATGAATATCCGTGCGCAAGCAGACCGGTTATAATACCGGTAAGCGTATCACCGCTACCGGCGGTTGCCATGCCCGGATTGCCGGTGGAGTTAAAGAAAACATCTCCCGATGGTGCGGCGATTGATGTAAATGCGCCTTTTAATACAACGTAAACAGAATGTTTTATGGCGAACTCTTTTTGCGTGATATATGCATCATAACCGGAGGATGTATTCCTTGCAAGGCGGGCGAATTCGCCGGGATGGGGAGTAAGAATGCTGTCCTTCGGAAGAAATGAGAGCCAGGTTTTGTTTTCGGCAAGTATGTTTAACGCATCGGCATCGAGAACCATTGGAACGGAACTATTCTGTATGAGTAATTTCAAAGCCCTTACTGTCTTATCGGCTTGCCCGATGCCCGGACCAACCCCAATGACATTGAATTTGTCGAGATTCTTAATCCCCGAAAATTCATTATCCTGTTCGTCAATTGAAACCATCGCTTCGGGTATGGCGGTTTGTAAAACAGAATAACCGCATTGGGGAATATGAACGGTAAGCAGCCCTGCTCCCGCCCGCAGGCACGCTTTGGAAGCTAATACAGCAGCGCCTATTTTGCCAATACTGCCAGCTATTATCAGGGCGTGTCCAAAAGTTCCTTTATGTGAGAATCTTGGCCGCGGCTTCAGAATTTTTCTTATATCCTGTCGCGTAATGTAGTAATCGGTCGTTTTCTGTTCCGACAAAAATTTTTTGTCTAATCCAATATCGAGAATGACAAACTCCCCGACATAAATATCGTTTTCTGAAAAGAAAAAAGGTAGTTTAGGAGTTTCGAAGGCGAGGGTATAGGTTGCCCGAATAACATGTTCCGTTTTTAAGTTAGGGCTGCTATGCCGGCTTCCACCCTTTTCGGATGAGTTTTGATAATCCATCATCAGCCCGGAAGGCATATCAATGGCTATAACCGGGAAGTTCAAACTGTTAATCAGGTCAATTACTTCTGCTAATTTTCCCTCAATCGGTCTTGATAAACCCGAACCGAAGATGGCGTCTATGATTACCGTTCTCGGTGATTCATTGCACTTATTAACAGACGATTCTCCCCATAAAGGCAATCGTGCTGAATCGGTTACCTTTATTCCCGTCAACCGTTTTCTGTTTATTTCAAAATCGGTTGATTGTTTGGAAAAATAAGGAAGAATAAATACCTCCGTATCGTAACCCTTTTCATGAAGCATTCGTGCAATTGCCAGACCATCGCCTCCATTATTGCCCATTCCGCAGATAACCATAAATCTTATATCAGGGCTAAAGCGTTCGGCAATCCATTTAAAGCATACAGTCGCCGCGCGCTCCATTAGGTCAACAGATGGAATCGGCTCATTACTTATTGTATAATTATCGGCGGCGCGCAGTTGTGCGGCTGTCAGTAGTTTCATAATTTTATATGAAGAATGGTGATAAATAAGAGGTTATAGTGTCAAGGGAGCGCCTAATTCTTTAGATAACTATGTAAATACCTGTTTATCAGTATTTAATATATGTAAAAAGAGATTTTTGAGTGAAAAACAGAAATTTTAATATTTCTTTAATCAAATTATTGTTAATATTGCGGCGAAATTACAATTAAACATCTATCCATTCCATGAAAAATCAAAAATTACAAGCCCTCACTGCAATAGGCATTGCGGCAATCGGCTTTTCCGGCTGCGGCGGTTTCGGTAAAATGTTCAAAGACGCCAACAAAGTAAGCTACACGGTAAATCCGAATCCATTACAGGATAACGGAGACAGCGTAGCGGTGAATATTTCCGTTAAATATCCGGCGCAATTTTTCAATAAAAAAGCAGTAGTAACCGTAACTCCCACTCTTAAATTCACCGACGGCAAAACCCAGCCCCTGAAGCAGGTTACTCTTGTTGGCGAGAAAGCGCAAGGCAACGGAACTAAAATTGCATACGATGCCGGCGGCAGTTTATCGTATACTGATAAAGTAGCATTTACAGACGCCATGAGAATGGACGAACTTGATTTGAACGCCACTTTAGTAAATAACAAGAAGGATTTTCCTGTTGTAAAACTTGCAGATGGAACTATTGCCACCGCCAAATTATTGCAAAATGACGACAGGGTGCTGATAGGGAAAGACAATTTTCAAAAAACAATTCCCGAGCATGACACAACCCATATTTATTATGTAATCAGTCAGTCCGTAGTCCGCCCGGCAGAGATGAACAGCGAAGAGATGAAGAATTTCAAGAAGTTTATCAAAATGGGAACAGAGCAGGGATATACATGGGAGGGCTTTGATATAGATGGATGGGCATCGCCAGACGGCGAAACAGCCATGAACCAGAACCTTGCCCAAGACCGTGCTAAAACAGCCATTAAGGCGATGACGGTTATGCTGAAAGATTTTAAAATGGATGTGGAAGAAACCGATGAAAAGGGAAATAAAAAGATAAAGAAGGACGTAAAAATACCCGTTGACCCAAAACTCTATGACGAGTCAAGCTATAAGGTTGACCAAACCGGGCTGGACTGGGACGGCTTTCAAAAAGCAGTTCAGGCATCGGATATAAAGGACAAAGACCTTATTCTTCGCGTGTTGAGCATGTACACCGACCACGACCAAAGAATGAAGGAAATAAAGAACATGAGCGCTACCTATACCGTTCTTGCTGATAAGATACTCCCAAAATTGAGAAGGGCGATTATACTGTTGAACGCCGAGAAGAAGAGCCGCAGCGATGACCAACTAAAACAACTGGCTACAACTCACCCCGACAGCCTTTCAATAGAAGAACTGTTATATACCGCCACCCTGTTCAGCGATATGAACCAGAAACTGGCAGTATATCAGGCAGCTGAAAAACAAAACCCTAATGACTGGAGAGCGGCAAACAATGTAGGATATGCCGAAATGATGCAAAACAAACTCTCTGATGCTGAAGGAGAATTTAAAAAGGCAGAAGGACTTTCCGCAAACAATCCTATTATAGAGAACAACCTGGGTGTTGTTGCACGCTGGAAAGGCGACCGTACAGGTGCTATGGATTATTTCAAAAAAGCTACCGGTGCAGGTCCTGATGTTAGCTACAACATGGGATTGGTGGACGTACAAACCGGCGACTATGCAGATGCAGTATCAAATATTGGTAACAATAATACCTTTAATGCCGCTCTTGCAAAAGTGCTGAACAATGATGCAACAGGTGCAAAATCAACTCTTGATGCCTCTAACGACCAAAGCGCCCTGGCTTCGTACCTGCACGCTGTAATAGATGCACGCTCCGGTGATAAAAACGGTATGATAAGCAACCTTAAAACCGCGATAAACAAGGATGCTTCCTTAAAGCAAATGGCAACCACCGATTGCGAGTTCGTGAAATTTAAAGATGACGCAGATTTTAAAGCTGCTATTCAATAGTAATTTAAGTCCACAGAGGGCACTACTCTCTGTCGCATAAAATTAAGGAAATCCTGAAGGAAACTTCGGGATTTCCTGTTTAATATCATAAGGTACTTGATGTGAAAATTGATGAATATCACTTTGTTCAATATGGAAATCAGTTATATTTGCGCGCAAATTCTATAATTGCATCTCCATTATGAGAAAACGTATCGCTTTGATTCCCTTGTTATTACTGGTATCCGGGATATTAACCGCCTCTGCCGGTAACGACGACAAGGGGTTAATTAAGAAAGCGGATAATGCATTCCGGAAAGCCGATCTGGGTCAGGCATTGCAGTATTACCAAAAGGCATTGGCAGTAAACCCTACGAATTGCTATACTAACTTCCAAATAGGAGCCATTTATTATCTTACAGATTCATCGCGGATTAAAGGGTTATCCTATTTTGAAAATGCAATAAAATATACCCCTGCTAAGGAGGATACCATAATAGATGCCTATTACTATCTTGGCAATTGCTATATCCTGAAAAAGGATTATGACAAAGCGGTAGCCGCTTTCAAAATATTTCTCTCACACCTTGTGAATGATAAAACCGATAAATCACTGATACAGGAGGTAGAAAATTGCATCGGAATAGCGCAGAGCGCACATACATTAAGCAACCGTTCCCCCGATTCGGCAAGCTATTATATAATGGGATTGTATCAACCGGTATATGTAAAAAACCTCGGACCTTTGGTTAATTCACCTAATCCGGAGTATGCAGAAGTTATTACAAACCACGATTCAACGATTATTTACACATCGCGCTGTCCGACCAGCCAACATGGTAAACGAGATTATTTTTCAGGAAGCTATTATGAAGATATATTCTACAGTAACAAAGATGCAAATGGACAATGGGGGCTGCCTTCGCTTTTTTCCAACCAACTTCATTTCGGTCCGGAACGATTTAATCTGGCAAGCGTAACCATGACACCCGATGGTAAAACGCTTCTAATCTTCCATAAAGGTGAAGTATATCAAAGTTCTAAAACCGCTACAGGTTGGGCATTACCTGTGCGACTTGCTAAAAATATTAAACAGATTCACAGATATATACCTTCCATTACCATATCACCCAATGGCAAATTCCTTTTTCTGGTGAGCGATAAGACAGGCGGTTACGGCGGGCTTGATATTTATGTAAGCACGCTTGATGATAAAGGTATATGGTCGGAGCCGGCTAATCTCGGTCCCGTGGTTAATACTCCCTTCGACGAAGATGCACCTTTTATGATGCCCGATAACAAAACTCTCTTCTTCTCATCTAAAGGACATGGCGGACTTGGCGGCTATGATATCTATAAAACTGTGTTTGAGAATGGTAAATGGAGCAAGCCGCAGAATGTGGGTGCGCCAATCAACTCTACCGCCGACGATATTTATTTTACATACGATACAGCATTGAAAAAGGGCTATCTTGCATCCTCGCGCATTGATGGCGGGTATGGCGATATGGACATTTATTCCTTCAGCTTTACCTGCGATAATGTTGCCAAAACCACCTTGTACGCCAGGTTACTTTCCTCCGGTAAACCGGTTTCATCAGCCGCCGTTTCCTTAACCGATGCTGCAAATCAGACCATTTTAAAAACTACCACAGATAGCGCGGGAAACTTTTCGTTGGATTTGAAACCGGATACAAGATATATGGCAACCATTCAAGCTCCCGGTTATCTTAAATCGAAATTTGTTACAACAACCCCTCATCAGTGCGATGTGTATAACCTCTATCAGGTATTAAGTTTAAGCCACTTGGGAAGCGACTCCACCCGCACCGGTCAGCAGTTAGCGCTGGAAAACGGATTCTACCGCAACAGCGAGCCCGGTTTAAGCGATAATAGGGTAGGTCATCCGATAGCAGACCTTCTTAGCGCGCATAACGACCAGAGCGATGTTTGGTTTAAGGACACTACGCTGACTATGAATTATAACCAATCAGAGTCGGATAGCATGAGCATTCGCCCGGCTGCCATAGCTATTGCCAATAATCCAAATAAGGAAGTGAAACCCGTAACGCCTTCTAAATTACCGGTGGTGCAATTTGAATTGAACAAGTACGCAATAGCCAAAGAATATTATCCGGCGCTCGACTCGATAGCTAAATTACTGCACAGCAACAGAAAACTCAAAATAGAAGTATCGGGATATGCCGATGCCACCGGACCAATAACATACAATATGGTGCTAACTTTACAGAGAGCCAGGGCTGTGGCGCGTTATCTGAAATCGAAAGGAGCAAAAGCAGCACAGATAAAAGCTGAAGGCAAGGGGATAGCTGATCCGGTTGCGCCTAACGACGGTACGCATAACTACCTGAACCGCAGAGCGGAAATAACAATAATAGAATAAAAGCGATATTCGTCCATCAGGCAGGTATCAATTTTGTGGATGAGTATTTCCGGACGGCAGTCCGACCGAACGGCAACTATTTTATATATTTTTGCCACGATTATATCACCGCCAAATGGGAAGTTTTTTTACCTTATCGAAAAGCAACTGGGGTTCGGCATGGAACAATAAATCGTTCAGAACTACCATCATTTTAGAGTGTCTGGCTTTAATATTGTTGCTCTTCAGTACTGTAACATTCTACCGTTGGCTGGAGGTTCAGAAGGAGGGAGTGATTCTTGATGACGTTTTTCTGCGTTTTATTCCCGCCCTTGATGTTTCTATGCCCATAGCAATACTCGAAGCGAGCGTGTTTATTTTGTGCATCCTGCGCTCTGTAACCAATCCGAATCTTGCCATTACTATATTATTCGCGCTCGCGCTGCAGTTCAGCTTCCGGCTGGTAACCATAGACCTTACAAGGTTTTTGCCTCCTCCCGGTCTTGTGGAGCTAAAGGACCCTTTCGGAAGTATGGCATTTCATTCAAGGTACATCACGCGCGATCTCTTCTATTCCGGTCACACATCATCGCAGTTCATTTTTTACCTGTGCGCCAGAAAAAAATACGACAGGTATTATATGCTTTTCACAACCATTACCATTGGAATAATGGTGCTTATACAGCATGTTCATTACACCATTGATGTTGTAAGCGCTCCTTTTTTTGCGTTCGCCTGTTATTTTATCTCCGTAAAAGCGCTCAATTATTTCGGAGCGTACACCGAACTTGGCGACGGAAACCGTTTTGGCACGGGCAGCCGAATTAGCCGCCCGACTGCGTAACCGATTAATTTATTAATATTTGATGGACGCGGCACAGCGGCAGCGACATACCCCTTTTCAGCAACAGATACTTCTCCGTTACACCCCAGATGGTTGTCTCCACCATCTTCTTACCCTCCTCGTCTTCAAATATTATCTTCACCTTATGTTTAAATGAATTCCCCAGCGTGCTTGCATTTTTTGCCTGCGATAAGCGTTGCTTTATCTGTTCCGGGCTGTTCAACACTTCTCCGGTTGGGAAGTGCGTTTTTTCAATCAACTCTTTTTCGATTGCTGTAATCGTCTCCATGCTTTCCTAATTTAATTTTTGTACGTTCATAAAATATTTCGGTTACATATTTTTTACTATTTTTAGTGCATGGATGATTCACTGAAAACACAATGGATAGAGCTGATAAAAAAAATGGAACTGCAATTCGGCGAAGGAATTGAACTTGAAGGCGTCTTGCTTTTTATCGGCGCCCAGGAATTAGGCAAGGGCTATAAGAAACTGAATAAGAGCGAAAAGATGGATATGCTGCATATTGCATTCTGCAAGCTGTTGGAACCGCTTGGTTACTATAAATTCAAAGGAAGAGATACCGATGGATGGCCCCATTGGGATTCGGTTTCCATGATACCGCCGCTTAAACCCGGAGAACAAAAGGAGTTGGTTATGAAGGCAGTGCTGAACTATTTTAAAGAAATGGAATAACATTGTGCGGACTTAGTTTAGTCCGGACATAATAATTGAGGAGATGAAGTACCCGTCTGTGGAGGAATTATACGGATTGTTTTTAAAACATCCGTTTATATCAACCGATACCCGCAATATCACTAAGGATAGTATTTTTTTCGCCCTGAAGGGGGCTAATTTCAACGCGAACCAATTTGCGGCAGATTCATTTGAAAAGGGAGCAAGTTTCGCAGTTATCGACGAAGAGAAGTACTATGCAGGCGGCTGTATCCTTGTTCACGATGTGCTGAAAACGATGCAGCTACTTGCAACCCATCACCGGAGGATGATGAAAATCCCAATTATCGCCATCACCGGAAGCAACGGTAAAACAACCACAAAGGAATTAACGGCTGCGGTTCTTGCAAAGAAATACAGAACCCTTTTCACGCAAGGAAATCTGAATAACCATATCGGCGTGCCGCTTACACTTCTTAAACTTACCGGCAAACACCAAATAGCAGTTATTGAAATGGGCGCGAATCATCAGGGTGAAATTGCGGAGTTATGCAAAATTGCCGAACCGGGTTACGGAATAATTACCAATATAGGAAAGGCGCATCTTGAGGGTTTCGGAGGACCGGAAGGCGTTATAAAAGCTAAAAGCGAATTATATCATTTTATCAAATCGGCGGATGGGACACTCTTCGTTAACGCCGACGACCGATTACTGATGGGTTTATCTGAAGGAATAAAAAGGATAAGATATGGAAGCAGTCCGGATGCGGAATGCAGGGGCATATCTGACAAAGAGAGCTTTCTGGCAAAAGGCGCTATAATAGATGATGGCATAGAGATGGAAATAAAGAGCCGCCTTGCAGGACAATTTAATTTTTGTAATATGCTGGCTGCCGCCTGTATCGGCTTTCATTTCGGGCTATCCTTACGACAGATAAAAGCGGCAATAGAAGAATACGAACCGTTGAACAACCGCTCGCAACTGGTAGATACAGGCAAAAATAAAGTATGGATAGATACTTATAATGCCAATCCGACCAGTATGAAACTCGCCACGGAAAACTTTGCACAGTCGCCGGGTAAAGGAAAAGTATTAATTCTCGGCGATATGTTTGAACTTGGGGCGGAGAGCGTCAAAGAGCATCAGGAACTGGCTATATTCATTGATAATCAAAAAGTTTTTGATGATGTTCATCTGGTTGGAACCGAATTTGAAAAAGTGCAAACTTCCGCTAATAAATTTAAAACGCTCGACGAATTTATCAGGTGGATTAAGACCAACCCTATTAAGGAGAAGTATATTCTTCTGAAGGGTTCGCGGGGTATGCAAATGGAGCGGGCGCTGGAATACCTGTAAAGAAGGTGCGTTGTGAAGGAGGTTTTGATACAATAAATTAAAAACACTACTGACCGGCAAAATAATGAATGAATCCTTGAATGCTTTAATTTTATTTATACAGCACGTAAGCGATTTTGCAAATGTTTATTGTATTTAGCGTGAGGGATAGAAGCGGAAAGCCCGCATCCGCGCCATGGCGGAGAGGACTTGCAGCGGATAGCCCGACCCCTTGCGCAGCTTGGGGGCACGCCCAAAAATGGAATTGAATGTAGAACAAGTCAGAATAAACTCAATATACTGCCCCTATCGGTATAGTTTGATTGCTGAAATAATTTTTCCCGGACAGTAGTGAATTAAAAATATAATGCTTGGAAAAATCCTTATTTCATCACGCTGAACTTGCCTATGTTCAGTTGTTCTCCGTTCTGGTCGCACAACCGGTAAATATAGAGCGAGGGAGCATAAGTGGAAGTATTAATGGTTGCAAAGTTGTTATTTACAGGGTAGCTGTTAATCTTCTTACCTGTTATATCATATATTTCCAACAAATATTGCTTGCCCGGGTTGCCTGCAATGCTGAAATTAATTTCCGAAGAAGCAGGATTTGGGTAAACGTCAACTGAATTAGGTGTTACAAACAAGTCGCTTACCGATGTCGGAGTGGTAGATACATTATCTATCCACAACTGGCTGCCGGCTTGGGGTTTGTGCCAGCCGCTTGAACTGAAAATAACATCAATCGTATCGACCGCTCCTGTAGCGCTGTCGTAATTTATATTAACAACTCCCTGTGTCCATGAATTAGCGGCGGTTAGTATTGTTTTAATCCCGCCACCCAAACTATGACCGTAATGTGATTTCATTACAACCTCCGCCAGAGCGGTATCAGTACCTACAGGGGTATATTGGTAATAGAAATTGAGTTGGGTAATTCGCGAACCGAAAGGATAACCGAATATGAGTTTGGGCGTAGGCGTCAGCACTCCTTGTCCGGCGGCAAGTAAACCGATAATGGTGTCGGGCAGGTACTTACCTACATAGCCGTTAGTAGTATGGGTAAGCGGCACAGTAAGGATACGCGCACTATAATGGCATGGCGAAAAGGGTGAAGGGGTTGTAGAGTCCTTGAAAACTGAAACCGGGCTTGAACCCAATATGCTGGAAGAGGTGATATTCAGCGTAAGCCAGCCGTTATTACCGGGACCAAGGTTAGGGTCATCATAGGCAACGGGATAGAATCCGCCTGCTGCCTGATGCGTCCAGCTGTCGAAGCATTGATTGATAATTTGTGATTGGGCTGCGCTGAAGCAGAAGATTAAGGCGGCGCCCAGCAATAGAGTAGATGCTTTTTTCATAATATTTTGTTTTATTCAGGATGCAAATGTATATAAAATTATTCGCACCTATCCCTAAAGTAACAGGGTTTTGAAATTCCGTGATTTTAATGGTTACAAAAATACGGAATCTTCCGCCCTCTTTTTAATTTTGTTTCCATTACCATATATTTGTTGGTGGGAATTTACTCCAATCGCTTTTCATAAGGAATCCCCAATGATTACCTGTAATTTCGGATATTAGCATCATATTTGGTTCGCTTTTAATAATGTTATATAACTGTTGTGATGTTAATGGCGTAACTATAAAAATTGAATTAGGCAAACTATAAAACCAATTGGAAATGTTTTGGTTTCGGTTAAGAATCTGAATTAATGAATCCCTATTAATTGCAGAGTTAAATATTACAATATATAATTTATTCATTTTTGCTCTCCAGTAATTTGGGTTGGTGGTTCAGATAAATCAACAGGTTCAAATGATATTTTACCGCCCTTCTGCGCAAACATATTCAGTTTTTTATCTTCAAGCCTATACCATTCTGATTGTAATCTTTCAGGAGTCCTAAAATAAATAATAAGGTATATTATTACTCCTATAATAAAAACACCTACAAAAATACATATTATTAGATATTTCAAAGAAACATCATCAATTTTCGGAAGTCCCCACAATAATAATAAAATAAAGAGTATCAACCATATTCCAATCAGCCATAAAAAAGGGGCTAAAGCGTGAGTTTTACCTCCGCTTTTACCTACCGTTCTGGCAAGATATGATAATATTTGTGAAGGGTCGGGAATAAGTCTTTTTATTTTTCGCAACAAATTTAACATTTTATTTTTTTACATTGCACTCTAATTTCTGCTGCTTCTTTTTTCCCCATTTTTTTGATTTAGTTTAAAAGATTATTCGTACCTTTGCCTCGCAAAAGTTAATCACCTTTTAACTAAACACGAAAAGCACCTACGTCAATAGGTGCTTTGTCATTTTAAGCAGCTTTCTTTCTCTTAAACTTTTTAGGTTTTACAGGAATTGTGGGAACACAGTCAGCATCCTTTCGTTTGCACCGTACTTTTTTCTTTTTATTTCGGTACGCAAGGAATTTAGGATATTTTTTCGGCTTGTAATTTACTTCGCATTTCTCATCTGTTACGGCGTTCTCAATGGTTTCGCTAAATGCACCTGCCTTGCCGTATTTATCCCTACGATTATACTTATACGCCGCCTCCGCTAAATAGAAAGGCAGGTATTTTTTGCTTAGTACGTGATATTGCCCCCGTATGCCGTTCTTAATGATGCTCCACACCCCTTCAATCGTGTTCGTATGGATGGAATCCTTTATGCCTTTCAGGTGCTTTACATACTCCTTTTTGCTATGATTTACGGTATAGTGCTGTATTACCTTGTCAAATGCTTTGTAGCTCTTAAAATCATCCGTCATAACGGTAGTGTCGCCTTTTTTCATTTTAACGTACCGCCGGAGTATCCGTAACAGGTCTTGCCCACTTAAACTATCCTGTACCTTTAATGCTACCCTGCCCTTTTCAACGCCACGCTCCACAATACCCACTACCTTAACCTTATTTTCCGAACCTCTGCCTTTATTGAATTTCCGCTTATCAAATCGCTTGCCTTTCTTCCATACATCCGTTTTCATGCCCCTATACCCTAAGTTAGCCACGTTGTCAGGAGTATTCCTATGGCGGGGCTTGCCCCCGAAATATGCTTCGTCCATTTCCACGATACCCTCAAGCATCTGTGCCTGGTCAAGCATGGCGCACCGCACCCTCATTGCACTAAACCATGCCGTTTTGTAAGTTATCCCTAAATCCCGCATGATGTTCATCGCCGATATGCCTTTCCGTGCATTGAGCATAAGAGCAATAAGCCCGAACCACTTTTGCAGGGGTAATTTGCTCGCTTCAAAGATTGTGCCTGTTAATACGCTGAAATCCCTGTTACAATGGTTGCAATGATAGCGGGGTGTCTTATAGTCATGCGGTTGGCGGGGCTTCTTAAAACGCCTTACCGTACCTCTCTTTGATGTGGTATCCGCTCCGCAATAAGTACATACCGGCTTTTCGCCCCAACGTACCTCTTCCAGATGCCGTATGCACTTAATATGGGTGTTATACTTTTCCTGTAATTCAAATAGATTCATAGTTTCTTAATTTTTGAGGGCGGTAAGGGAATCGAACCCTCATCCTTCAGATTCCGAATTCTGAAACTTTATCCATTAAGCTAACCGCCCAACCTTTGTTTTCACAAAATTAGGCAGCTTAAAAATAGAGATGTGCATAAAAAAAGACGAAAATTTATGTACATCTCCCATGTGCATAAATTTATGTACATGTAGAATGTATATGAAATTATGCTTATCTTTGCATATCCGAATTCTGAAACTCCTGATAAATCAGGAGATAAGCTAACACGAAAGCCCCTGAATAAAATCAGGGGCTTTTTTAATTGTGGATGGAACTCGCTACGGAATTAGCGATTGCTTGATTTGTGTCATAGGATAAGGTGGCACTTTTAAGTATGTTCAGTCCTATGGCAATATGCCCAACTATGATACGCCTCTTATACAAAGAGAACTGCTTTAATGTTTTGATTTGAAGCTTCTTTTCAAGGTGTTCATTTAGAATTTTGTAGATTTCTATCAGAATCATTTTTTTATCCTTCGCCGTCAATTTATTTTTGTCAATATACTTGAGGGCGTCCCGGACTGTATCAGAAATTACCATTCTTAAATTTCGCCTCTTGTATTCTATATCCGGCAGCTTCGCCCTTTTATCCTTTTTGGCAAAGGCATCAATTTTGTCAATAATTTTAACATAAGTACCTACTTGCTCCTTATATTTTTTTGCCCCTTCCTCAAATTCCTTTAAAGAAAGATACTGGATAAACTTTTCAAATTCCTTAACTGCTGCCGGGCTATGTTCTTTAAGGTATGCCTCTATCTTTTCACCGCAATTCCAGAACCTATCAAAATCCTTTTCTTTAATCTTAAGATGCAAATAAACATCAGTATCAGACATGGCAATATATACTTTGTAATTTTCACAAAGATATAGTGAATTTCACCATCAGGCACAAAAAAGGCACGGCTGTTTATGACATTGCTTTTACAGGAAACTATATACCTGTCCGACCACGTAAAACATTTTCGTTTGCTTTTCAATTAGTTAAATACTTTTATCAATTTTGTGCCTTTTTAAATGAGGCACTTTGTATTTATTGATGAAAGTGGGGAAGCAAATATTACAAACCCCGACCCAAGATTCAATATTTTTGTTCTATGTGGTATTGTGTTTCGGGAAGATGCTTATGATTCATTTGATAATGATTTTAAGCAGTTAAAAAAGAAATATTTTTCTCACGAACAGGTTGTTTTTCATTCTATTAAAATGAGAAAAAAGGAAGGAGTGTTTAAATTATTTCAAGATACTATTATTCAATCTTCATTTTATCATGACATTGGTGCAATATTTAAAAAACATTCATATACTGTATTGGCATGTATTGTAGATAAGGACAAGTATAGGGAGCATTATCCTTTCAGAAACCATGCTTACGAAAATGCGCTTATGTTTATGTGCGAAAGAGCCATATCAGTTATAGGTAAAACGAATAAACAAAATATCCTACATTTCTGTTTGGAAAAAAGAGGCAATAAGAAGGATTCGCAGTTAAAAAAGTATTATACAAATTTTGTAAAGTATGGAACAGCTTTTGTTAATACAAGTGATTTTCAAAAATGTCACCCTAAATTATTGTTTCGGGGAAAAGAGCAAAACGTAAATGGGTTACAATTTGCAGATTTATGCGCTTATCCTATCGCAAGAAAATTCTTGTCACCCGATAAGGAACAATTAACCTATAATTTGTTTGAGAATAAAATATTCTGTAATTCTTATGGCAAAAAAGAGGGATGGGGATTAAAACATTTTCCATAAAACGGTGAAGCCCTAAACTAATTAAAGTTCAAGGCTTCCCAACGGCGAGGCATACGCCCAACACGCTATATTGATACAAAGATAGTATTTTTATTTATTATATTTGTTACAAATAATTCATCTATGAAAAAATATTATCCTATTTTATTGTCAAAGACAGGCGAATTAATTGCTTTGCATTATTTGGCTCAAAAAGTCAAACAAGATATTTGCCCGGTGATTGAGATGTTGGAAAACACTATTTATAAAGCAGTTAAAGTTAAAAAAGAGCCAACTGGAGAATATAAATATGACGATTTTTTTGAGAAAACTTTAACGGAGCATTGGTCTTTTTCTAAAAATGACATAATCTTAGATGTTTCACTATTTGATGTAACATCCTCAAATATTGCATTAATAAAGAGAATATTCAATAATCTTTTGAAGGCGGGAGTAAACGTTATTCCTGCCGTGCAAAAGAATAGCGAAAGAATATATTTAGATTTGGTTGAAGAATTAATTAGAAAATATGAATGTAAAATTTGCATAAGAACCTCCAATAGTAGTGGAGGATACTTGAATATGAATAAACCTGTTACTGAAATGCTAAAGAGATTAAATATATCTACCAATAATACCATATTATTGGTAGATATAGGACAGGTTACAAAGGAAGATTATAATGATAAAGCAGCCATAGCGGGATTTGCCATAGAGAAACTTACAACTCCTGTAAATGAATGGAGCGCAGTAGTTGTTTCTTCTGGTTCATTCCCAAAAGACTTAACGGATTTTGCTGTATCTGATAAACCGCATAAGTTAAGGAGATATGAAAAGGATGTATTCCAAGAACTAATAACCTCGCCAGCATTAACTAAAATAAAATACGGAGACTATGGAACGAAGAATGCTATTTATGAAGAAGCAAATTTTGCCGGTTCAATAAGCGTAAAGTACACTACCGATGATAATTATGTTATTTATCGAGGTAAATTATCTGGAGACCATATACATGGACATGGTCAATATATTACCCATGCTAAAAGCTTAGTTAGGAGTACTGATTATTCTGGTTCGGCCTTCAGTTGGGGTGATTCAAAAATAGATGAAATAAGTCGACAAGATGTAAATGCTGAAAAGAAAAATCCAGGGAGTCCACAAACATGGGTTGAATATAGCCAGAATCACCATGTAACGCTGTTACATAGTATCCTTTAGTTTCCAGTTATTTCTTTTTTTAAGTTTCTCCCTTACTATTTCAGAAAGCTTATCAAGCTGTAAATTGTCTGATAAAATCTCACACAATATCCAGTTTCTTGATTTCTTTTTAAATGCAATTTCTTGTTCCGTCAATACTTCTACTAATTCATCATGCCATAATAATTTGGCGATATAAAATTTATTCTTATTGATATTGGGTTTAGCCTCTTGTATCATCACGAATTTCTTCTCCTTAACTTTATTTGAACATACTGCCACACCTACCCATGAAGGAACCGCATCAATTATCTTTTGATGATATTTTTTTTCTGTTATTATCGTTAAGTAATCAAAGATGTAAGAATAAGCTATTAACTGATTTGGTAGTCTTTGTAATGTGTCGCTTGCACTCTTTATTTCATATCCATGAAAAGCACCATTAATAACAGCCATGTCAATCCTTGCTTGTGCAACAGGGATTTTCATTTCTTCCACTACTTTGGAAACACCATCATTAAGAAACTGTGATAGTTCGGTTTTACGAAGAATCTTTCTAATTTGAAAATCTTTCATTGTAAACTACTTAGATTAAGAAAAAGTATTATCTTTGCCTTAATTCTAATCAAGGTACAATGGTATAAAAGAAATTATAACCCTCATTTTCATTACATAATGGAAGCAGCGCCAACTGCTTCCATTATTATTTTACAAAGGTAAGAATAATATTCCTTACTCTTATCCTACCCTCCCTCCATCATTTATAAACACCTATAAACGCTGAATTGTTAATAACTTTTTTACATAAATGTTAAACCATTTTTTGGCGAATAATTCCGTATTTTTGCAATCATCAAAATTCCGTACTTTCAAAACCCTGTTACTTTAGGGATAGGTGCGACTTAATTTACTGAAAATCGCTATTTTTGAAATCAATATTAGTAACTGTAAAGGAATGAAACCTACAATAATAATAGGAGCGAGAGCAGACGGGCATGGTAAAGTGGTTCTGGAAATACTGAAAGCTGGTGCAAAATATGAGGTTGTAGGATTCGCAGACGATGACAATTCTAAGACAGGAGAGACAATTAAAGGAGTAAAAGTGCTGGGCGGTACATCCCGGCTTGCCTATTATAAAGAGAAACTTGGCGTAGAGTGCGCTATAGTAGCAATAGGTAATAATCAGTTAAGAAGGGAATTGTCTGAAAGGATTATCGCTTCCGGCTTAGAACTGGTTAATGCGATTCACCCAACTGTTTGCCTTGACCCTGATGTAATTATAGGAAGGGGATGTTATCTGGGGCAGGGGGTAATCATAGTCACCGGAACAAAAGTCGGGGACTGTGTCAATATTCATACCGGGACCACCATCGACCATGATAACATCATCAAAGACGGCGCTAATCTGGGTCCCGGTGTGCACACGGCCGGCAGGGTTTCTATAGGTCGCGATGCATTTCTTGGTACGGGTGCAGTAGTAATACCCGATGGAGAAGTGGGCGATGGTTCAATAATCGGGGCTGGAGCAGTTGTCATAAATAAAATTCCGCCCGGCGTTACCGCCGTAGGGGTTCCGGCGCGTATCATCAGAAAAAATTAAATTATACAATGTCGATTGTAAACCTTGTGAACTGACAGATAATGCACCCTAAAGAATAACCGGTTTTCTGAATCAAAAAATCTATAATTTTGCTTCATCTTAATTTAAATTTTTAACCCCTAAAATAAATTTTATGTTCAACCTTCCCTCACTACCATACGCCTATAATGCACTGGAACCATACATCGATGCCGCAACAATGGAAATACATTTAACCAAGCATCACCAGGCATACATCAACAACCTGAACAATGCCATAAAAGGCAAACCGGAGGAAAATATGACACTTGAAGAAATAATGAAGAATGTTTCCAAGCAACCTCCTGTTGTACGCAATAATTCAGGCGGAACATACAACCATAATTTATTCTGGAACATAATGAAGCCCAACGGAGGCGGCGAGCCGACGGGCAAACTTGCAGATGCAATTAAATCGGCGTTCGGCGCCTTCGCCGACTTTAAAACCAAATTTTCCGATGCCGCAGCTACCCGCTTTGGTTCAGGATGGGCATGGCTCTGCGTAAGCGGAGGTAAACTGGCTGTTTGCTCAACCCCAAATCAGGATAACCCGCTTATGGATGTGTCCGATTGCAAAGGTTTACCTATTCTGGGTTTAGATGTGTGGGAGCATGCTTATTATCTGAAATATCAAAACAGGCGTCCGGAATATATTGCCAATTTCTGGAACCTTATTAACTGGGAAGAAGTTGCGAAAAGGTTCGACAGAGCAAATTAAGGTTATTGGTATTGACTTGCCAGTGCGGAAAATATTAGTTGTACTGCTTGTGTTTTTGGTTTATGGGGCGTCGGCAAGTTCAAAGCGACAGGCGGTCTATGGAAACGGGAGTGTAGCCATTCAAACTGATAAACCGGCGACGATATTAACCGTTACCGATTCAGGTCTGCATCGCAGACACCGGCTTTTTGCCGCCCTTCTCGCATTCCCTTTCCCATGCGGTATATTTGGTCTGCATAGAATTTATCTGGGAACAAACGGATTTATCCCTCTGGCATACATTGCAACATTTGGCGGTATAGTTGGCGTGCTGCCTTTTATCGATTTCGTATTGATATTGGTATGCAAAGATGTAAATGTATATTCAGATAATCCGTCGATGTTCATGTGGAGCAGGGAAAGAAAGCCGCAGAAGTTGAACAATTCTTCTCGATAAATTCTTGAATTTATGCTTTTATTCTATCCGCAATAAAGAGTACGGAAAATCTTTATTCTACGGTTACCGATTTTGCAAGATTCCTCGGTTGGTCAACATTACAGCCGCGCATAACTGCAATATGATACGACAGAAGTTGCAGGGGAACTACCGCTATCAGTGGTGCAAACCGTTCATCGGTTTCAGGTACTTCGATAAAATAATCAGCGAGTTCCTCAACCTGCGAATCGCCCTTGGTAACTACAGCGATAACCTTGCCTTTACGAGCTTTTATCTCCTGAATATTGCTTACTACTTTTTCGTAAGATGCTCCCTGCGTTGCAATCACCACTACAGGCATATTCTCGTCAATAAGCGCTATGGGTCCGTGTTTCATTTCGGCGGCAGGATATCCCTCGGCGTGTATATATGATATTTCTTTCAGTTTAAGAGCTCCTTCGAGGGCAACCGGAAAGGTATATCCGCGTCCGAGGTAGAGAAAATTACGGACTTTCTTGAATTTTCTGGCGATCACGGCCACACGTTTATTTGTAGTCAATACCTCTTCCACTTTTGCCGGGATAGCGTCAAGCTCGTTCAGCAGTTGAATCAATTTGTTCTTAGGGAGCGCACCTTTGGCTTTCGCCATTTCAAGAGCCATGAGCGCAAGTATGGTTATCTGGGCTGTAAATGCTTTGGTAGATGCCACGCCAATTTCCGGACCGGCGTGGGTATAAGACCCGGCATGAGTAACCCTCGGGATTGACGAACCTACTACATTGCATATACCGAATATGGTTGCGCCTTTTGATTTAGCCAGTTCAATAGCGGCAAGGGTATCGGCGGTTTCACCGGACTGGGAAATTGCAATAACCACATCGTCGGCGCCGATTACCGGATTCCGGTAACGGAATTCCGAAGCGTATTCCACCTCAACGGGTATTCTCGCAAGATTTTCTATAAGGTATTCACCAACCAGACCGGCATGCCAAGAGGTGCCGCAGCCGATTATTATTATTCTTTTTGCATTAATAAGGGTTTGCTGGTAGTCAGCTATACCACCAAGACGTACGAAACCTTTTTGGGCGTTCAATCGCCCCCTCATACTATCCTTTATGGAACGTGGCTGTTCATAAATCTCCTTCAGCATGAAATGCGGAAAGCCGCCTTTTTCGAGGGCTTCGAGGTGCATTTCAAGTTCTTCGATATAGGGCGTTTTATTTTTATTTTTTATGGTCTTTATCTTTAATTCGCCGTCTCGCCGGAGCGCCGCGACTTCTTCTTCACCGAGATAAACCACGTTTTTGGTGTATTCGATTATCGGAGTGGCATCGGAGGCGGCGAAGAATTCTTTATTTCCCACCCCTATTACCAGCGGGCTGCCTTTTTTTGCCGCTATAAGTTCATCGGGGTTATCGCGCGACAGTACTACTATGGCATAAGCGCCTATTACCTGATTAAGGGCAAGTCGTACTGCTTCGGCAAGTCCGCAACCCTCGTTTTCACTAATATCTTCGATAAGATGAGCCAGCACTTCGGTGTCGGTTTCGCTCCTGAAGGTGTGGTTTCTTTTCAGGAGTTCTTCCTTTATGGAAGCGTAATTTTCAATAATGCCATTGTGAATTACTACTATTTTGCCCGACTGCGAATAATGCGGGTGTGCATTTTCATCGCTCGGTTCACCGTGTGTAGCCCAGCGTGTATGCGCTATACCTATGTTTCCGGCTATGTTTTTATTTCTGGTAAGGTTTTCAAGGTCATCAACTTTTCCTTTACACTTATAAACCTTCAATTTACCATCCAAAAGGGCTACTCCTGCGCTGTCGTATCCCCGATACTCAAGACGGTGAAGCCCTTTTATGAGTATGGGATACGCCTCCCTGTTGCCGATGTATGCCATTATTCCACACATAATTTCAATCTTTTAGTATTGTGCCTCTTCCCGGTGGTTTTTCTGTAATGTTGGTTTCCGTCTTGACGAATTTCAGATGTTAGCAAATTTACACAATACCTTTGAATGTCCTGCTGCTTGGAAAGAAAGTATTAAAATAAGGTGAAGCCGTAAGGTCTTTAATATTTTAGCGGCGTATAGTACATCTTCAGCCGAATCCTTTGAGTAGGATTTAACGGATTCTTCGCAGCTCCGTATAATACAGCTCCATTCGGATCCAATGCTTCAGCGCCATCAATAAGATATAGGCCAAAATCGGTTTCTTTTCCGTCAAGTATTGCCTGTATATATCTTGTAATGTTAAATACATACTGGTGGTTAGTAGCATCCCATGTACCGCCATACCAACTTAATCCCATATTAAAATCCGGAATATTTGACTCTACTCCAACTGAATCGCGCACTACATATAATTGACTTGCAGGCAAATCACTTCCTGTTGCCGACATATTGACCGGAACATCCAGTTCAGCTTTATTCAGGAAATTAGGGTTTATTTTGCTTATCCAGTTCTTAAGATAGGGGAATGTTATTTGGGTTTTTACCCCGGCCATTCCTTGTACATAAGCCACGTTTGGGGAGTATATGGAGTCCTTGCCCAGGGCATAAAACCTTGTGGTGGAATAATTGTGGTCGAAATGGCAGAAGGTTGCGTTGTTGCCAATTGGGAAAGCGGCAAGAACGGTATCCCATGAGGAGGAGGGTTGGTTGTAATATCTGTAATAGAAGAAAAGTCCGGCTCCGTTTATATTCTGGTTAATATAAAAAATGCCTCCTTGTCCAGGTAAAAGGGATGGATCTGATACCGAAATACATAGCCCTTTCAGCAGTCCCAGAAAATTGGATGTTATAACGCTGTTAAAATAATAGGCGCTGTCTGTTGCAGTAGGGTGGTTTGCGCAGGTCATTATATACTGACCGAAAGAATTGTTCAGCCGTATCCGTAATAGCGGGGTGTAGGTGTAGGAAACATTTTTATTGGGATAATACCAGGTAACGGGCTGGGTTACATTCGGAATAAGAGTCGCCATTCCGATATGTCTGGAACTATGGTAAATACTTGTATCGGAATAATATAGTTTTGACGCTAAAAGTGCGGTAGAATTATTGTTGTAACTCAACGTGTCTACCACGAAGGTTTGAGCACCGAGGGTACCATAATAGGTGGTGCTGCCGTAGTTATAAGGCAACTGCAATACAACTGAATCGAGGGTTGCCGCCTCGTGTGGACCAAAGAAAAGAGAACCCATATTTCCAGGCAGCCCTACCTCTGTATATAATGTAGCGGTGGTAAGTCCGAAGACAGGGTCGTTGTAGCTGCCGAGCAAATTCCAGTTTGTAGCGTTAGAAGGAATGGAGTCCTTCAACTTTATTGACGAGAGTACCGTAGTGGTATCTACAAAGTATGGGTTAAGCAATTTATCAGCAGGCAGAACATTAGTTCCAATACCTGTATTTTCATTGCAGGCAGTTAAGGCAATAGAGACAAAGGCGATACATACACCGGCGGCTATGGTGGTCCTATTCATCTACCAGTACTTCGCTTTCCTTCAAAACCTCATCGTAGAAATCGGAGTAGGCATCCATGTAATTTTCCTCCGAATGTTCAAGCACGGGTTTGCCCGATTTCTTGATAAATTTTGATACATCGGGGTCAATAGCCGGATCTACTTTAACAACCGCATCGCTCCAGGTAACAGCAAGTTTGGTAAGATTATTGAATGTAGGAGCTGCTTTAACAATGGCGAGGTCATCTTCAACGGCGTTTTCCCAAACTGCCTTTTTAGCAAAGTTTTTGTTCAGTGAACCATCGAACTTATCGCCGTAGATAGAATAAATTATTTTAGAATTTTCAAACAGAGGGTCGTCCTTACATGCCTTTTTAATGTAAAACGGGAAAAGTCCGGTTATCCAACCGCTGCAATGAATAATATCCGGAACCCAGCTCAATTTGCGCACGGTTTCTATTACGCCCCGGCAAAAGAATATCGCTCTTTCATCGTTGTCTTCGAAAAATTTTCCCTGTTCGTCATTGAAAGCGGATTTTCTGTAAAAATAATCCTCATTATCTATAAAATAGACCTGCATCCTTGCACGTTGAATGGATGCCACTTTTATTATAAGCGGATGATCGTCGTTGCTGATAATTAAATTGATGCCGGAAAGGCGTATTACCTCGTGCAGCCCGTGGCGTATTTCGTTTATACTGCCATAACGGGGCATGAAAGTTCGTATTTCCTTACCTCTTTCCTGAATACCCTGTGGCAGGAAACGCGCAATATTACTCATCGTATTTTCTCCCATGAACGGGTAAATTTCCTGTGATACATAAAGCACCTTAGCTTTTTTCATACTCGAGTTAGAATTTATTGGATTTTAGAAGGATTAGACCGTAAGAAGTATTGAGCATATTCTTTAACATATTTTCCCGCTATATTTCGCCCTTTTAAAAAGAATTGGTTTGCAAAGATACTAAAAAAATCGGCGTAATTAACAAGATATGGAACTATTTTATTTAGAACAAATTTGTGCAGTATCTAGCTGTTTAATTGATATTTAGGGTTTTATAGCCCAATCGCCGCTAAAAAATACTGGAATTATCCGCTATTCGACTAGCCCTCATCTTATCCCTTATTACTTATCTTTGAATCTTTCATTATTTATTTAGGATATGCCTTGACTGAACCTTAAAATTCTAACTTAAATTGTAACATTGTGCCGGCGATTATATTTTATCTGATACTTCCTTTTATATATCTTATATCCGTTTTACCTTTCACGGTTCTTTACCTGCTATCCGATGGAGTTTACTTTGTCTTATATTATATTACAGGTTACCGGAAGAAAATTGTACTCGCCAATCTCCGCAATTCGTTTCCCGAAAAGAATGAGGAGGAGTTAAAGCGGATTTCCAAAGCATTCTATCGCTATTTCTGCGACCTGATATTGGAAATAACAAAGACGCTTACCATCGGCAGGCAATCGGTGATGAAACGGTGCAAATTCAGCCCGGAAGCATATACGCTTTTCTTAAAATACGCCCGTGAACGCAGGTCTATTATCCTGGTATTGGGTCATTGGGGCAACTGGGAGTGGAGCGGCAAAAGTTTCGGGCTGCTTGGTATGCAGCAGTTGTATGTTATCTACCATCCCTTGCATAATATTTATTTCGACCGTCTTACCTGTAATTTACGCAGGCGTTTCGGCGTTAGAGCAATGACTATGAAGAGCACCTGGCGCGAAATGGCTAACCGCAAAACGGAATTCACTGCAACCGCCTTTCTCGGCGACCAAACCCCGCCTCCCGAAGGCGCCTATTGGACTACCTTTCTGAATCAGGATACGCCGGTATTTTACGGAACGGAGAAAATTGCCCGAAAACTGAACTTCCCCGTAATCTATTCACGAGTAGATCGCATCAAACGGGGGCAATATCTTATTTCGGCAACGGTGATAAGCGATGATCCCGCCAATACCGCCGACGGAGAAATAACGGAAAAACACACGCGCGAATTAGAAAAAGATATTATTGCCAAGCCGGAAATATGGCTCTGGTCGCACAGAAGATGGAAGCACAAAAGAACTGAAAATAAAAAAATTTAAAATTGCCGTATAAATTGATTTATGATTTAAATCATGTTTTTTTATTACCTTTGCCAAATAATTATAATAGTTATCAGAAATTAGGTGCTGACCGGTAAAGAATTAATATTGGCAACGCGTCCTTATGCAAGGGAAAACAGGATGAAGAGTTGGTTTTATTCTCTTTCTACCTTCTTTCTCATTTGCCTTAGTTTCGTCGCTATTCTTATAGTGCCATACCTGGCGATACGCATTGTTTGCAGTGTTCTTATGGGATTGTTAATGGCGCGTATGTTCATTATTTACCACGACTATGAGCATCATGCTATCCTGAACAGGTCATTGCCCGCAAAAATATTTATGCCATTTTACGGTGCGATGGTGCTGGCTCCTCCAAGTATCTGGAAGCGATCGCACGACCACCACCATAAGCACAATTCAAAACTCTTTACTACAAGCATAGGTTCATATCGCGTGCTTACCAAAAGCAAGTTCCTGACGCTTTCCAAAAAGGAGCAGCGCGCCTATCTTGCATCACGCCACCCGCTTACCATTTTATTCGGGTATTTCACTATTTTTATAGTAGGCATGTGCTGGGAATCGTTCCGTAGCAACCCGCGCAAGCACTTCGACTCACTCTTGGCGCTGCTCGCACATCTGGTATTCTCTTTCGCGGTGTTCTGGTATTTCGGATGGCTTTCATACCTGCTCGCCGTATTTATACCTTTTATGTTCAACGGAGCTTTAGGCGCTTATCTGTTTTATGCCCAACATAATTTTCCGGGTGTTGTTTTCAGCGACAACGGCGAATGGTGCTACGAAAAGGCAGCGCTCGAATCATCCAGTTTTATGAACCTGAACCCTCTGATGCATTGGTTCACCGGCAATATCGGATACCATCACATCCACCACCTTAATGCCAGGATACCTTTTTATCGTCTGCCCGAAGTAATGCGCAGGATTCCTGAACTTCAGCATCCGAAAACCACTACCCTGAATCCGAGGGATATAATTTCCTGCCTTAAGTTAAAAGTGTGGGACCATGAGAAAGGTCAGATGGTGGGGATAAAGAGAAACGCATGCGTTGCGGAACCGCTGCCGTATCATACGTAAATTATTATTTACGCCTCCTGTAGCTTAATTATTCAGCATTACCGGCATTACCAGCATTAGTATGTCTTCGCCATCCTTTTGCGGACTTGGGGTTATAACTCCGGCGCGGTTGGGCGTACTCATCTGCAACCGTATTTCATCGGAATCGAGGTTGCCGAGCATTTCAAGAAGAAACCTTGAATTAAATCCTATCTCCATGTTGTCGCCCTTGTACTGGCATGCCATGCGTTCGTTTGCTTCGCTTGAAAAATCGGGGTCTTCGCTGGTAAGGGTAAGTGCATTATCCGAAATTTTTAACCGTACCTGATGCGTAGTTTTGTTGGACAGGATGGATACTCTTTTCAGCGAGCTAAGAAACGCTTCCCGTTCGAGGGTAAGCTGGTTAGGGTTATCTTTTGGTATTACAGCGTCGTAATTCGGGTACTTACCATCTATCAGGCGGCAGGTAAGCTGCACATTGTTGGCTATGAATGAGGCATTGGTCTTATTGTACTCTATTTTCACCTTGGTATCCTTACTGGCTAAAATATTTTTAAGGAGATTCATGGGCTTGCGGGCTATTATTACGGCATTTTCTCTATCGCCGCCCTGTATGGGCCTCCTATACCTAACTAGTTTATGAGCGTCGGTAGCTACAAAGGTTACTTCTTTTTCGCCGAAGATGCTGTAGATACCCGACATTACCGGGCGCAGGTCGTCGTTGGCTACGGCGAATATGGTCTTGTTTATGGCAGAGAGCAGCACTTCCGAATCCATTTCCAGCGAAGATGGTTTTTCCACATCAACCATTCTGGGAAAATCTTCCGGGTTATGCCCTGTTATCTTATATTTTCCCGAATCGGAATTTATTTCAATACCGTATTTGGTGGTATCAATAATAAAAGTAAGCGGCTGGTCGGCAAAATTTTTGAGCATTTCTATGAGTAACCGCGGAATGGTGATTTCGCCTTTGTCCTTTGAATCAACTGTTATGGTTGTTCTGATGGTTGTTTCGAGGTCGGAGGCATAAATGTTCAGTTCGCTTTTGTTAAGTTTAAACAGAAAGTCGTCCAATATAGGCAACGGGTTACTGGCGTTCATTACCCCGCTGATGGTTTGCAGCTCTTTGAGCAGCGTATTGCTCGATACGATGAATTTTATCATAGTTTTTGTTTGTGTTTGAACGAAGCGGACAAAGGTAAAAAGTTATAAATCACTCCTTAATAAGGGAGGATTAAATTTTATCACTTTTTATCAACAATCTATTCCCGTTCATGAGTAAAGTAGGTGGAACTCTGAAGCAATTTTCCGAAAACGTAATATTGAATTATGACGAAATCTTTTCCGTTCACCAGCGCATACATGCGGTCGGGATCGTATTTGTAAGCGATGCCGTATTTGTCTTTATCCTTTTCGGGCGTATTGCGGTGGAACAGTTTTATCTCATCCCTTTTACCGGCTGTATCAAGTACGGTAATAATGGCGAAGGGACCGGAATTTATTATGGAATCTTTTTTTGATGTGCCCGCTTCGGCTTCCCACGACAAGGTTTGATAGTATGTAAGGTACTGCTTTACTGCAACTGTATCGAACGCTGGAATGTTCCGTTTTGTCATGGGATCGCTCATGGCAAAGCGGTTTCTGCCAAGTATGGTTATTGCAAATCCCGAATCGGATTGCGGATAATCAACCTGCACCGATTTTAGTTGGTAGGGGTAGCATCGAAGAATGGTACGGTCGCGCCAGTCGGTTTCAGAAATAAAATAACGGCTGGTCAGGTATCCGTCGAAACCCGGTATGTACATAATATAGGGCTGGGAATAATTTACACCGGTGCGATGGTTGGCAAGCAGCATAAACGTGCCTGTCTGGTCTTGGGTAGGTCCGCCTACGTAATACATTTTTACCCGTTTGTCGCCCATATAAATTTCCACTTTTGTGGCGTTGCTTGCCAGGTTCTTCACCACTGTAGGGAAACCGCGCGGGTCAATCAGGTTTTTAACCGCTAACATTTTAATAGTAACCAAAAGGTTATTTATACAATCCTGACGAGCGATATAATGCCCGTTCACCATCCATTCGCCTCCATTTACCCGCGTTAATGTTACAGAGTTGTTTCTCTTGTCGGCAATAAAGATTTTTGTAATGGAGCCGGTGTCGGCTACGGCAAAGTCGTTATCCTGCTCGCCGAGAGTGCTGAAACCACCGCCGAAGAACAGATAATATAAGGAGGCAAGGATAAGTGCTATAACAATGATAAGCGTTAAGCGTTTTTTCTTCATGGCTCCAAAGATAGGTGTTTTAACTGTTTGCATAAAGCGCCTTATTCTCGAATAGCCGGTAGATGGCGTTTTACGTTCGTAACTTGTCCGGTGTTCTTGTTTTAAGGTTATTATTTTATCTTTGCACCCAATTTTTTGAGCAATGAGCAACACAGTTACAGAGAAAAAAATAAAAGGGAAAACGTTGGCGGAAGAGGTTTACACCCTTATATTGCACAACGACGATGTTCATACGTTTAATATGGTGATTAAGTCGCTGGTTAAAGTATGCAGGCATACGCCAGAACAGGCGGAACAGTGCGCCTGGATTGTGCATTATAAGGGTAAATGCGATGTAAAAAGAGGCGCATTAAACTCTATTACCCCTATGTTCGAGGCATTGTGCGAGAGAGGTTTATCGGTAACGATTGAAGCATAAATATGTCGGCGGAACTGATAAAACTTTACTCGTCGGTAGATAGGGCATTAAAGATGAACCTACAGGGCATAACCCATGCAGACAGCATTCGGTATATTGAAAACTGCAATTCAATAAACTGGATTGTGGGGCATATTGTAGTTTACAGGAATGTAGTACTTAATTTGATGGGAATGCAGCCCGTTACACCCGAAAGAATTAAAACCCTGTACGAAAGGGGCAGCAAAATGATGACCGATGCAGAAGGAGCCGAAGACCTTACAACACTTTTGAAATTCTTTGACGAATCGCAACTAAAAATAATGGAAGGCGCAGCTAAAACCTACCCGACTGATATAACTGAAAAACTTATCCAATATGGATTTCATGAGGGCTACCACGTGGGACAAGTGGCTATTATGCGAAAACTGATAGGCAAAGAAGGCGCTATTAAATAATATAGAGAGAAGACGAAAGATAGATTACTTATAATTCATAGTAACCTAAAAAGGGTCCCGTAGCTTAACTGGATAGAGCATCTGACTACGGATCAGAAGGTTGGGGGTTCGACTCCCTCCGGGACCACCAAAGCAGACAAAGGATTGAAGAAATTCAGCTCCTTTTAATTTTTATCATTTGCACAAAATTTGCAGAAAAGCGAGAGCTATTTTTAATACCAAAGTAGGAATGGAAAAGGACTCTACTACTAATAAGCATTCCTTCGAATATCCACAAAGTTAAAGGCAGGGCAAACAGCCGAACCTGTCAACCGGCTTTTGCAGCATAAATTTATATTTATATTTTTAAAACGATCTTTACCAAATTGATAATTGCAGGATATACAAATGCTGCTGGAAAAATAATCGTAACGAATTTCAACCAAAATTTATAGAAGTGCAACTTTGATTCATATTTTCCAAAACCCAGAACATTCGTTGGGCAAAAAATAGATATTGCCATTGCAATCAAGGAATAATATATTATTGTTCGCGCTTTATTATTGAATACCAGTTGACTTGATAAATTTGAAGGCGTATAATCTGATTCAATTTTAAGAATCAATTCTTCTGCTTGTTTTTCATTATCTTGTGTAATACCGTTAGCAACCAAAGTATGTGCTTGTTTTTTAAGATCATTTTTATAAATTTCTTCTGGAGTTTTGTATAGATTTTCGAGAGAGAAAAAAAACGTAACTAAAGAAATCAAAAACAATAAAGTTGCAGTCGATTTCCATAATTCGTATACTTTCCAGGGTTTATTTTTTCTGATCCATTTTTCTATCTCATAATTTAATTCCTCCTTTATCTCAGTATCAAAAGAATCCAAATTATATTGAAGGTCCCCGTTTTCACTTAATTCAAGTACAAAAGAATTATTATTTCCGATCTTAAAACTGAGACCCATTTCTTTTGGTTTAAAGCCTTTCAATTTAGGGTCTTTGAGCAATCCTTTAATTGATTTATCCACTAACCTTATTTCATCATTTGAAATAAAATAACAAACCTTATAAGGTTTAGCCTCCTTTAATGTTTCAATGTAAGATTTACTCTTTTCACCTTCTTTTTCAATTATTGCTATTTCCTTACTGTAAGAAGTAGTTAATTTTTCGCAGACATTTTCGAATACTAAATCTAGAACCTCAAGTTCTTCAACTCCAAGTAGCCAAGGCCCTTTACGTTTGGTTTCCTTTGGTAAATAAATCTCTCCCATACTATAATACAAATGTATAGTTATCTTATTGATTTTGCATTGATTTTTTAGAATTACATTCAATTACTTCGCTTCTCCACAAAGTTAAAGGCAGGGCAAACAGCCGAACCTGTCAACCGGCTTTTGCTGCATAAATTTATTCCACAGTCCGGTTGCCCTCATAACAGCCCTGAAATTCGGTGACAGAACCGTCCTGCCTTTCTGCTTTGCGGATAACCGTCCCGAATGTCTCGGGACATAAAACCAAAATTACCATGAAAAACAAGAAGCAGTTATTACAGGACATTACCGGGTTAAAAGTTACCTTTATAAGACAGTATATTTTAATGAGGAGACAAAATAATGTTAAAACCGGCTCATTTCCAACATTTTGCAATGGGAGCTATCAACAATTGGCAGTATTCTCGCAATATATGAGCATAGGATTGGTAACAGATTATAATTAACCAACCACTATTCCAACTCTACTCGTTATTTCTTCCTCTTCCTCCAGCAGTCGTCAATATGGTCATCCACCATTCCGGTGGCCTGCATAAATGCATAGCAGATGGTAGAACCCCTGAATTTGAATCCGCGTTTGCCCATGTCTTTACTCATAGCATCGCTCTCCGGTGTAAACGCCGGTATTTTGCTTAACGATTTACGGCTGTTCACCTTGGTTTTACCCTTCACAAACCCCCACACATAGCTGTCGAACGTACCGAATTCCTTCTGTATGGCAAGAAAGCAACGGGCGTTGTTCACGGCGGCTTCTATCTTCAAACGGTTACGTATAATGCCTTCGTCAGCCATCAGCCGCTCTATTTTTCTCCGGTCAAAGAGGGCTATTTTTTTTGGGTCAAATCCGGCAAACGCCTTCCGGAAGTTCTCCCGCTTCTTCAATACGGTCAGCCAGCTTAACCCCGCCTGAAAACTTTCGAGTATCAAAAACTCAAACAACTTCCGGTCGTCGTGAACTGGCGTCCCCCATTCCCTATCGTGATAATCTATATAGAGCGGCTCTTTAAGGCACCATGCGCAACGTATTTTGTCCATGAATGCAAATCGTTTTTAAATTATGCTAAAAATAATAACATTTATCCAATCACTACCTTATTCATCTTTCCTATTTTTGTCTCAACGTTAAACTCATCACCATTAAATTCAGGAATATGATAGCCGGCGAATCTGTTTTAAAGCGCTTTTTAAACTATGTGAAAATCGACACCCAGTCAGACCCCGAATCGTCTTCCTGCCCCTCAACCGCAAAGCAAAAGATACTCGGAAAGCTTTTGGCGGAAGAACTGAAAGCGCTGGGTGTAGCGGATGCCGAGCTCGATGAATTCGGATATGTGTATGGCACTATTCCGGCTACAAGCGATAAAAAAGTAGCCACACTTTGCTTCTGTTCTCACATGGACACATCGCCCGACTGCACCGGAGCGAACGTAAACCCGGTGGTGCATAAAAAATACAACGGCGAAGATATCCGGTTGCCGAATGATAAAACCCAGATACTCACCCCTGCCGCCCATCCCGACTTGCTCAACCAGATTGGAAACGATATTGTTACCGCCGACGGAACAACCCTGCTCGGCGCCGACAATAAGGCGGGGCTAGCGGAAATAATGGCTGCAGCCGAATATCTTATGCGCCATCCGGAAGTAAAACACGGCAGGATTCGCATACTCTTCACACCCGATGAAGAAATAGGCAGAGGCGTTGATAAGGTGAACATGAATAAACTCGCCGCCGATTTCGGATACACCATGGATGGCGAAACGCTGGGACATATTGAAGCGGAAAATTTTTCCGCCGACTCCGTTAAAATAACCGTTACCGGCGTAAGCGTGCATCCCGGATTCGCCAGAGGGAAAATGGAAAACGCCATCAAGATTGTGTCGGAGATAGCCGCCCTCCTGCCGAAAGATAAGCTCTCGCCCGAATCTACATCGGGCATGGAGGGATTTATACATCCCACATCCATCAGCGGCACGCTTGAAAAAGCCGCGATGAACTTCATAGTACGCGATTTTGAAGAGTCAGGGCTAAAAGCGGCGGAGGATACACTTCGCCGGATAACCATTCAGGTGATGAAGAATTATCCAAACTCAACATTCGATTTTGCTGTAACGGAACAGTACCGCAATATGAGACAGGTGATTGAAAAACACCCACGGGTTGTGCAATATGCCGCCGAAGCGATGAAACGCGCGGACATAAAGGTCCGCTACGAGGCAATACGCGGCGGCACCGACGGCGCCCGCCTCTCATTCATGGGATTGCCCTGCCCCAATATATTTGCCGGTGAACACGCCTTTCACGGCAAACAGGAATGGGTGAGCGTTCAGGATATGCAGAAAGCGGCGGAGGTAATTGTCAATATCTGTAAGGTGTGGGAAGAAAAAGCTTGAGGAAGGCGATAACTTATCGCCATTTTTCACATAAAGCCCAGTTCCAGCTGCGCCACTTCGCTCATCATCTCCTTTGTCCAAGGCGGGTCGAATGTGAGTTCAATTTTTGCCGCCGATACCCCCCCCACTTCTTTTATCTTCTGCTCCACTTCGGCGGGTAGCGATTCCGCCACCGGACAAGATGGCGATGTGAGCGTCATCAATACCTTCACTTCGCTATTCTCGTTTACATTCACCTCGTAAATAAGCCCAAGTTCCCATATATCAACCGGTATTTCGGGGTCGAAGCAGGTCTTTAGCATATCAATTACTTTGGTGCTAAGTTCCTCGTTTTTGGTATTTATTACGGTCGGCATTTCTTCTAATTATTTATTAACTTATGGGCAAGGGCATCCATTTTTATCTGTTTTATCATGGCATTTAGTCCGTTGGAACGAGTGGGTGAAAGATGTTCATGAAGCCCAATTTTATCAATAAAGTCCAAATTGGCGTTCACTATTTCTTCGGGCGTATGCCCCGTAAATACCCTTATTACAAGACCGATAAGCCCCTTGGTAATTATGGCATCGCTGTCGGCTGTAAAATAAATCCTGCCGTCTTTTACTTCGGCATGCAGCCATACTTTGCTTTGACATCCCTTTATCTCATGGGCTTCATCTTTGAACCGTTTGTCTATTTCAGGTATGGAGTTTCCTATCCCGATGATGTGTTCATATTTCTCCATCCAGTCCTGGAATATTTCAAATTCCTCCACTATCTCCTGTTCTGTTTCTGCAATGGTCATACCATGTTGTAAACAAGCAAAATTATATTGCAAATTTAAGCAATATTGGGCTTGTAAAGGGAAAATAGAAGAAACAGTTAATCAAGGATCATACTCCATATTAGGTATTGCCCGTTATCAATAATCCCTATCCATCCTATTAGGTGAATTAGTTATACCTGGTAACAGCAATAAAATGGTGTCGAAGGTGGAATAATACGGATGATTAGCCAGCTTACCGCCCTGCGGAAAAACGACCATATCCGCTCTGTTTCTTTTGCGTAATGACCATTTTAATTCTTTATCGGATATGAGGAGAGAGGTATTTAGCCGTCCATTCGAGGTTCCAGTTCCATCTCTTTTCCCTTTTCACGCATGAACTTTAACGCCGCTTCACGTTGATTGGGTATTATGCCCGACAATATGGCTTGGCGGATCGCCTCCTTTAATATCCCCACCTGCAGCGAGGGCGAAATATTAAAATATCTCATAATGTCTTCTCCCGTGACAGGGGGTTGCCAATTACGAAGATGGTCCTTCTCCTCCACTTCCAGCAGTTTTTGTCTTACCAACTCAAAGTTTTGCAGATACTTCTTCTGTTTTCTCGAGTCCTTGGTTGTAATATCCGCCTCGCAGAGCATCATCAAGTCGTCTATATCGTCTCCGGCTTCCATAAGCAGGCGGCGCACCGCAGAATCGGTTACCTTTTCCTGCGCCAGTACAATTGGGCGCAGGTGTAACAATACCAATTTCTGAACGTATTTCATTTTTTCGTTGAGGGGCAGCTTAAGATGTGCAAAAATGATAGGCACCATTCTTGCACCTTTGTCTTCATGACAGATC
>JAKAOA010000111.1 GCA_021823405.1 Bacteroidota bacterium
TCCGATCTACTAAAATTGAAGAATAAATATTTTATTGACAACGCAAAGATAATACATTATTAGTTAATTAATATATATTATGTATAATTTATTAAATTATTTATTAACAAAATGGTTACTATTGATATTCAATATGTTTTTGTATCTTTTTCGTCCTTCATAAAACTTAGAGATTAGCAATTTGTAATGAAAGCGGTATCAGAAAACCTTTTTCAGAACGCGAAGGTTATGAGAATATCCGTTCATTTCGGTGTTGAAGATGCCGATATGGTCCAGTTTATCAATCCTGACCTTTCCTGATGCATGTATTATCCGGGCTTTATCCAGTACTATGCCTGTGTGGGTAATTCTGCCTTCCTTATTATCGAAAAAAGCGAGGTCGCCCGGCTGCGCTTCTTCAGGAAAAGTAAGCGTATCGCCTATCTGCGCCTGTTGCCATGCATCGCGGGGCAGGTTAAACCCGTTCAGGCGGAAAACCATCTGTGTAAAACCGGAGCAATCTATACCTAACGGCGTACGCCCGCCCCAAAGATAAGGGGTGTTTAAAAAGGTATAGGCGTCCTCCACCAAGCCCTTGCGCTCTATTTTACCGGATGGCTCAACAATGTTTCCCTGATAACGGAAAGTGCTTTTTCCTATTGAAAAATCACCGTTGTCGGTGTTATCGTGTAACAAACACCCTATGGGAACCGGGTAAGATATACCCGCCGTTTCGTCCCGCATCACTCCTATAATATCAGCCGTACAGCGTAATTTTCCCTTTTTAAGAATCTGATATGTGTCTTGACGGATTGGCAAATATTGCTTTGTATCCATCCAGCCCTCATATTTATCAATTCCGGAGCGTACAAGTATCCATGACTTATAACTTTCAAGTATTTCGAAATATTCCCCGAATAAAAGCTGGGTAACCATCTCGCTTTTATCGGATGCCTCTTTACGGCAAGGTGCAACGCTCAAATTACAAAATCCGTATTGAATCATAATTTACCCATCCCGTTATTAATTCTGCCGGCACGCCGGTAGCGGTATATTTGAACCGTAAGAATTCCTGTTGCAAAAAGAACCAGTAGCAAAAGTGCAAAAAAAGTGAATTTGAATTTAGATTGAGCGGCAATTATCGCTGCCGCTTTATCCGCTTCGGCGTTCTTCAGGGCTAAAGCGTTTTCAATACTATCCCTTTCTTCGATTATCTGCAACTGTTTTGCTTTAGTTGCGTTGGTCAGGGTGTCGAGATATGAGTTATACTCCTTTAGGGTAAGAGTCGCTTTCTGCCACTCACTCTTTGCCATATAGTAATTGCTTATTTCCTTTTCACAGGCGAGTATTGTGGCTATCCTTCCCTTTGTCTTCGCCTGCGACAGAGAATCTAATTCCTGCTGCAAGGTATCGGTCCCGCCATTTCGGGCGTTAAGTGGCGATAGCGCCGTAATCAAAAACAGCACTCCGATAGTACAGATGGTATGCCGACCAAAATTGAACCCGGTAGCTATCGGGTTGTTAAAATTCACAAATTTAAAATCCATTGCCCAACCGCCTGCGGGAAGTAAACTTTCGTAAAAATCAGTTATGAGTTTTATGTATTTCAGCACCCTCATTTTTCTAATGGCTCTTTATTCGTTCTGTTTTACAAGTTTCGATTTCAGTTTGGCAAGATATGCAGAATCCACTTTATAGCCCATTTCATTCGACAAATTTGCATAAAAAAGCGCTTTGGGCTCATTACCCAGGGAGTCGTAGGCGACAGAAAGGTTATATGCTGCGGCGGGCGATGCGTCGGCAGCTTTGAAGTTAACGGCTATGGTCCAATCGGAGACCGCTTCCGGTAAGCGGTTTGTTCCGAAATAGGAAACGCCGCGGTAAAAATAGTATAGCGGGTTGCTGCGATTTATTTTAATAAGATTAGAATATAAGACAGTCGCCCCGTTATATTGCATGCGCTGCACCAGATGGAAGCCGGTATCGGCGTATATTTTTTCCGAACCGGGATATATTTTGAACGCCCTCGCAAAACAGTTGAAAGCATTCACTGAGTCGCCGGAGAGGCAGTATGATACCGACATATCCATATATGTTATATACACATTGCTCTGTACTTTTAGGGAGTTCTTAAAGGCATCGAGGGCGGCTCCATAGTCGTTTTCAAGGCGGTAAATGTTGCCGATATTATCATATACCCGTGCATCGGCGGAACGAAGTTCGGCAAGCACCTTGTAACATGTCAATGCGCTGTCCAATTCGCCCTTATCAAAATAATAATTGCCGAGCCATTTATACGAAAGGAGCGCCCTATAAGGGAATTTGACAATTGCATCTTTAAGCAGGGTTTCGGAGTTGCTCCATACATGGGTTCGCTGTGAGCAGAGATAGCCCATCCATCCGGAAACAGCTATAAGTACTGTTATGATGGTTATCTTGTAGGCAGAAAATCTCCTGACTAATTCCCAACTGAAAAAGGCAATTATAAAGAATAATCCAGCATAAGCCACATAAGTATAACGGTCAGCCATAATAGCCGCCCCGCAGGAAATGAACTGAAGAACGAAAAGAATGTTGACGATAAAGAACCCTATACCGAATGCTACTATTCTGAAGTAAAGCCGGTTCATTTTGCAGGTTGCGTATATCGGCGCAATAATAAGGGCGAGGGATATAACGGGCGCTGCATAGTATTCCCACGGCAGCCAGCCGGATATGTAGCGATATGGATACGGATAGAATGTAGAAAGAAAAGAGGGATAGAAGAATTTTACTATATACATCATGAAGCCGTAAGAGCCGAACATTATTCTTTCGGCGAATGATAGAGTTCCGAACGGGGCTATCGCGCCGGTTTTGTTTTGAGTATAAAGCGCCAGACCGCCAAAAAATAGCGCTCCTATAAAAAAAGGCATTTTACCGGTAATCTGCTTCTTTTCCAGTTTGCCGTTGAAAAGGAAATCGAGGCAGAGCAGTGATAAAGGAAATACAACCGCCATTGGCTTGCTTAAACAAGAACATACAAAGAGCAAAAATGTGATAATATACCATTTCCTTTGCCCGGTTGAGGTATTTTTGAGATAAGCTATTAGTCCGGCGAAATAAAAGAAAGCGTATAGCACGTCCTTTCGCTCTGCTATCCATGATACAGATTCTACCCGCATGGGATGAATGCCAAACCACAATGCAACGAATGAGGAGATGAAAAGAGTTCCTCCGGCATCTATGCCCAGTCGGCGGCAAAGCATCCGGCAAAACAGCAAAACCAGAAGCACATTGGCAATATGGATAAGAATATTGGTGAGGTAGTATGCCTGCGGATGAAGTTGCGAAAAATAATAATTCAGTGCGAGAGAGAGCATACAAAGAGGATGAAAATTATTCTTTGTGATGTCTTCGGTGAAAATGATTTTAAGGTTTTCAGGGGTAAGCGCTTTGATATAGCGGTCGTTGCTTACATACACATCATCGTCCCAGTTTGTAAAACTATTGTGCAGCGAATACCTGAAACAGATAAACACGATTGCACAGATAACTATAGGTATAACGACTTTTATGGCAGATTTACCGGCGTTCATACGCGTATCCCGATGATGCACACATCGTCGGTCTGTTCCATTTCTCCTTTCCAGTTACGAAATTCCGTTTCCAGCTGCGCTTTTTGTTCTGCCATTGGTTTAGTTGCTAACGACATGAGCATTTCTTCCAATCGCCTATATTTAAATTTCTTTCCTTTGGAGCCGCCAAACTGGTCGGCGAAACCATCGGTAAGAAGATACAAAATTCCTGTATCCATGCGCCCGTCTGACGGGTGGGAGAGGGTTAAACGGTGGGTGGTGAACGGTTTTGGGTTATCAGTTTTGCCTACCGCCTGTTTATCGCCGATTATTTCCTTCATTATCCCGTCCTGCATATACCATAACGAGTTGAAAGCACCGCTCCACTGAACATTAACGCCCCCTTCGACGGGAGTCAGTGCTGCTAACGAAACATCCATCCCATCCTGAATATTGGAGTACGTTTCAATACCCGGCAGCTCCTTTTGAGCAAATGTTTCGAGTACAAGTTCCCTTACCTTATCGAGAATTTTACCCGGCTCTGTAATATGAAATTCCTTAACTGCCCTGTTTAAGGCGTTGCTGCAAACCACGCTAACCAGCGCACCCGGAACTCCATGCCCGGTGCAGTCGCATGCGGCGATAAGCAAACCGCCGCCTCCGGCACCGGAAGGGATCGGGGCTACCCAATAAAAATCACCGGCGACAATATCTTTGGGCAGGAATAAAACAAACGAATCGGGCAGGTATGATTTGATGAGACCGACAGGCGGTAAAATGGCGTCCTGCAGGCGTTTGGCATAAATAATGGAGTCAAGTATATCTTTATTTTTTTCTTCAACAAGTTCTTTTTGCGACTCCACAATGGCTTTCTGTTTTTCAACCGTTTGTTTCTGTTCCTCTATAAGTTTCTTTTGCCCCTGAATAATGCGGAAGCGATTAAGAAGAACGACAAAGAAAACAAGCACGAGCGCCAACCCGATGGATACGGCGCCGATGATAAGTTTCTGTCTTCTTTCATCCGCCTGGGCTATTGCGTCCTTTTTATCCTGCGCCAGTTTTATTGAATCCGCCCTTTTGGTAAAATCATAGGTCATTTGCAGGTTTGTCAGTTTTCGTTCGCTTTCCTCGCTTTTTAAACTATCCCTGTAATTAATAAATGCTTTATAATTATCCAATCCCTCCGCCAGATACTTGGCTTTTTGAGGCAATGAAACATTACCGGACGCGGAGACGGCGCTGTCGTATTGCTCCATATTCTGATAAGCGCTCTTTATTATCTCCTTGTCGCCGATGTCTTTCCCTATAGTTAATGCACTATCGAGATATTCTTTTGCATTTTTAAATTCTTTCAATAAAATCAATACAGCTCCAATATGGTGATAAGCGGTTCCGATGCCTTGTTTATTCGCTATTTCTTTAAAAAGGTTCAAACTTGTTAAACTGCATTTAAATGCTTCGGGGTAATTTTTGCGATAAATATCAATGGTTGCTATGCTTAAGTATCCCGCCGCCATACCGTATTTATCGTTTGTTTCTTTGGCTACTGATAAACATCGCATATAGTAATTGTATGCTTCGGCGAAGTTGTGCAGTTTTTCATAAATATCCCCGATATTTATATAATCGGCTATCAAACCTTCTTTATTGCCTATCTGTTCATCTATCACCAATGCCTTTTCCTGATACTTCAGCGCTTCCGAATTATTACCAAGATTTTGATAGGCGTTTCCGATATTTCCATAAGCTGCACTCAAACCGCCTTTATTACCGCTTTCATCACAAAGTTTCATACTCTTAAAATAGCAGTTCAGGGCTTCCGGGTAATTTCCAAGATAGTTGTAGCTATTGCCCATATCGCCTAATGTAATGCCCATTCCCGACTTGTTGTTCATCCCTTCATCAGCTTTTAGCGCTTTCTGAAGGTAAATAATCGCTTCCTTGTAATTACCCTCTTCATTGTATATATTTCCGATGTTTCCATAAGCATCGCTTATACCAACTTTATAATTAATTTCTTCAGCAATTTTTAAACACTGAAACTGACTTTTCATTGCTTCAGTATAATTACCGAGATGTCTATAAACAAAACCAAAGTTCCTGTATGCCAATGCTATTCCCAGCTTATATCCAAGCTTTTGAGACAATTGCATGGCGCTACGGGCAAAAGAATCGCTTTTGGAATAATTGCCATGAAAACAATATTTTTCGCTTAAAAAATTCAAGACATCTACCCTGTTGGTGTCTTGCTTATTTTTCTTCAGAATAACGAGGGCAGAATCCAACTCCTTTTTGCTTTGCGCCGAAATTTCTCCGTGCAATACAAACAGAAACATAACGGATAACGCACAACAAAGGATGACTACCGGCTTAATAATACAGTATCCCTTTAAGCGATGAATAAGCATCCCTATAATTGGTATGGAATGATTGCGAACAGGTAAGAACATCAGGATTTAAAAAAACTGAAAAAAGATTATCCATTACTTAAAGACAAATATACCGACCACAATTGAACCCGATAGCTATCGGGTTGCTAAAATGCACAAATTCAAAGCATCGGCATAACTGCTCATACAGGTATTTTGCCCTCGCAAAATCACTTACGAGCCGTATAACTTCAGGCATTACGCCGGTACAGTTTCACGAAGATAGCTCACCTCCTTTACTTTAACACGGCTCTGTATCAGTTCCTCAAATTCCTTTCGGAAGTGGCGTATGGCGCTAGCCACGGGCCAAGCCGAAGCATCTCCAAGCGGGCAAATCGTTCTCCCGTCTATCTTCGATTGTACATCCCACAAGAGGTCAATATCGCTCATTTTTCCTTTGCCTTCAATAATACGGTGTAATATTTTCTCCATCCACCCGGTACCTTCGCGGCAAGGGCTGCACTGTCCGCACGATTCATGGTGATAAAAGCGGGTGAAGTTCCATAGGTTTTTAACGATGTTCGTGGTCTCGTCCATCACAATAAATCCGCCGGAGCCAAGCGCTGTGCCTGTTACAAATCCGCCGTCGGCGAGCGATTCATAGCTCATCAGGCGAGGTTCGCCTTTAGCGGTTTTCAAAATAAGTTCAGCCGGTAAAATGGGGACCGATGAGCCGCCTGCCACCACCGCTTTCAACTTTTTGCCATCTTTAACACCGCCGCAGTAGTTATCGGAGTTAAGAAATTCTTCCACCGGTAATCCGAGTTCTATCTCATACACTCCCGGTTTGTTGATATGTCCGCAGGCGGAAATAAGTTTAGTGCCCGTGCTTTTCCCTACTCCTATTTTGGCATACTCCTCGCCGCCCATGTTAAGGATATGCGGTACGGCGGCGATGGTCTCCACGTTATTAACCACCGTAGGACACATCCACAAGCCCTGTATGGCGGGGAATGGAGGTTTCATGCGCGGGTTGCCCCGTTTGCCTTCAAGCGACTCTATCAGACCGGTTTCTTCGCCGCAGATGTATGCGCCGCCTCCCGGGTGCACATACACCTCCAGATTGATGCCGCTCCCTTTTATATTTTGCCCCAGCCAGCCGTTGGCATAAGCTTCGGCGATGGCTTTTTCGAGGATGTGATAGACATAGAGCAGTTCGCCGCGTATGTAAATGTAAGAAACTTTTGCTTCGAGTGCAATGCTGGAAACTATCATCCCTTCCACCAAGGCATGGGGGATGTGCTGCATCAGATACCGGTCTTTGAATGTTCCCGGCTCGCTTTCGTCGGCATTACAAACAAGATAGTGAGGGTTAGGTGTTTTTTTATCGATAAAACTCCATTTCATTCCGGTAGGAAAACCTGCTCCGCCTCTGCCCCTCAAACCCGATTTCTTTACTTCCTCAACAATGTCGTCGGGTTTCATTTTAAGGGCTTTTTCTACACTCGCATAGCCGCCGTTAGCTCTGTACGAGTCGTATCCCTGTATTCCGGGAACATTAATTTTTTCAAGCAAAATTTTCCTGCTCATAGCTTGGGACTTTTATAATGTTTCTTGGCAAAATGCGAAATGGGTTCTTTAGCGGCGGAACGGTAGTCGTCCAGTATCTTGTCCAGTTTCTTGTTCGACAGGTTTTCGTGATATGTTTCTCCTACCTGCATTACAGGAGCGTTACCGCATGCGGCAAGGCATTCCACCGTTTTAAGGGTGAACATTCCGTCCGGCGTGGTTTCACCTGCCTTTATGCCGAGTTTCTTCTCAAGGTATTTAACTATATCTTCTGCACCCAGCAGCCAGCATGGACCCGTTCGGCACACCTCAAGAACGCAGTTCCCCACCGGTTTCAAATTGAACATGCTGTAAAAAGAAGCCACTTCATATACCTCAACAGGTAAAATGCTAAGCAGCCCGGCAACATAATCCATCGCCTCCGGGCTTAGCCACCCTCCGAACTCCGCTTGCGCTATATGGAGCAACGGAAGCAACGCCGATTTCTGTTTTCCTTCCGGGTATCGTTTTATAATTTTATTTGATAAGGCGAGCGCCTCGTCTGAAAATGATAATGCCATGATAAAGCCGTTTTTTTTCTATTGCAAATATAGGTGATTTCAATAAACAGAAGGATAAGATGCTACAGCCGGTATTTTTTTTTTAGGGCTCGTAAGTGTCTTTACAACCGTGTCCGGATAGCTATCGGGGCGCCTAACTCCCGCGCTTCACTAAACGGCACTTAACGGGGTTTGCTAATCTTAACCCCCCGATAACTATAGGGTTCAAAGCATCGGTATGACTGCCATACTTCTTCATTCAATTCCATTTTAGGGCGTGCCCCCAAGCTGCGCAAGGGGTCGGGCTATCCGCTGCAAGTCCTCTCCGCCTTAAGGCGGATGCGGGCTTTCCGCTTCTATCCCTCACGCAAAAGACGGCAAACGGCGCAAGCGTGCATGTTATTTATTACATGAGGCACGCAAACGGCAAAGACAGGCGCAAGAACAGGGCGAGTTTGCACCCATAGATAGCTACGTAAAATAGCTAAGAACACGCTATATAGTGTGATTGACAAATAATACTTCTGCAAATAATAAGAGGTGAAACAGCAGACGTAAAAACGTACCTAACCTCCCCCTAT
>JAKAOA010000012.1 GCA_021823405.1 Bacteroidota bacterium
ATCTATCGAATCCGGAAAATGACGGCGGTTGAAATCCGCCTGCCTGCGCATCGATGGTATAATTCACCTGAAACTGTTGTCCTATCCCAACTGTTGTTTGCGATGCGGTTGCCCTGAAGCTTTGAGCATGTAGAAGTGAAGATACGGAGGTTAAAAATGTAAGAAAAAGAGCAACCCGTTTCAGTTTTTTAATCGACGATATTTTTAAATTCCATTTCATCTTTACCAATTCTTCACGATTGTATCCTGTTTTGGATTTGCCTTTTTCTTTTGCATTTGCGCCTGAAGGTTTTTCTCGTCATTATTTAAAGCATCCAAAATACGTTGTGCATCCTGCTGACTGATATTCTGCTGCTGTTGCTGCTGTGGTTGTTTTTGCTGCTGCTTATCATTATCCTGCTTTTGTTGTTGTTGCTGATTTTGCTGCTGATTTTGCTGCTTTTGCTGCTGATTATTCTGCTTCTGTTGCTGTTGTTTAAGTTTATCCTGTGCATACGCAAGATTATAGCGCGTATCGTCGTCCGAAGGGTTATTGAGAAGCGAGTTTTCGTATTGTTTAATTCCTTCTTCATATTTTTTTTGCTCCATCTCGCAGTTGCCTATGTTGTGATAAGCATGCGCCGTTAGTATCTTATCTTTGGTGAGCGACAATGCCTGTTTGTATGCCTCTACTGCCTGGTCATACTGCCCTTGTCGGAAGTACGCATCGCCAAGATTGAATTTACCCTTGACAGCCGCCGATTTATCGTGTAGCGCTTTCTCATAATCGGCTTCTGCATCCTTATAGTTTTTAGCATCATACGCTTTATTCCCTTTGCGAAGGTATAAATTACCTTGTTGTTGCGCACGGATTATCACCGGAATAAAAACCAATAACAGCAATGACATAACGGCTGACCGGTATATTTCAAATAAAAAACACCTTTGCTTCCTTTTTAGAAAAAAATTGATTTTTAAAACTCCTTTCATTGCTTTTTATTTTTTTCGCCAAACAAATTAAGTTGATGATACCACTTTGTTTTTCGTTCGGTAACGAACACATCGAGTAGAAGAATAAGAAAGGCAGGTATTATAAAGAATTCAAATTGTTCATCATAATCCCTGTAAACTTTACTTGATATTAGCTTTTTGCCCATTTTGCGTATCTGGTCCAAAATGGTCTCCAGTCCTGCATCGGAACTAGTCGCTCTCACACATATACCTCCTGCTGCATCGGCTATCTGACGGAGCAGGTCAATATTCAGTTTCGTAACAATTGTATTTCCGTCTTTATCCTTCATGTAACCTGATGCCTGTCCGTCTACCATTACCGGTATGGGAGCGCCTTCGGGTGAGCCCATACCTATGGTATGTATCGTAATTCCCTGTCCGGCTGCATCTTTGGCTGCGCGCAAGGCGTCGTCTTCCCAGTTCTCCCCGTCGGTTATCAGCACTATGGCTTTATTTCTGCCCTGTGCATTATCCGGCTGGTCATTCAGCATATTAGCCGACATATCAATGGCGGCACCGATAGCGGTGCCTTGCATCGGTATCATGTTTGTATTGATCGGGTCGAGCAGCATCTTTGCGGCGGAATAATCAGTGGTAATGGGCAACTGAATATAGGGTTGACCTGCAAATACCACAATCCCGATGCGGTCTCCGTGGAGTTCACCAATCATTTTTTCAATCGCTTCTTTAGCCCTTTCAAGACGGCTCGGCTCAATATCTCTGGCATTCATGCTGTTGGACACGTCAAGGGCAATCACAATATCAGATCCCCGCCGCTCCACCGTTTCTTCATGTGAGCCGATTTCGGGGTCTATAATCGCTCCAATCATCAGAAAAAGGGCAAAAACTGCAAGAATAAACTTCAGGTTTTTCTTCGACAGTGAACTTTCAGGTGCCAAAACATGGAATAATGGAAGTTCGGCGAACATCCGAATAGAACGTTTCCGGCTGCGTAGAGCAAGCCAATAGATACCAATAAACAGTGGTATGACAGCTAAGGCATAAACATATTTTATATGAGCGAACTGCAACATTATGGCACGGTTTTCAGAATAGTATTTTTCAATGTTAATTCAAGTAGAATAAGAATAGATGCTGCTATGGCGAAGGGCAAAAACTCCTCGCTCTTTTCAGTATAATCCTTCTCCGTAATTTTTGATTTTTCCATCCTGTCTATTTCACTGTAAATTTTTGCCAGTCCCCTATTATCAGTAGCTCTGAAATATTTTCCTCCTGTCATTAGCGCTATTTGCCTTAGCAGGTCTTCGTCTATCTCTACATCCTGCAACGAATAATGATATTGGCCGTTTGGCAATATTGCGTCCGGCGTCATGGCTTTACCTATTGTTCCTACACCGATGGTGTATACTCTAATACCGAACACTTTCGCAATTTCGGCGGCTGTAAGAGGCGGAACCGAGCCCATATTGTTCACCCCGTCGGTGAGTAAGATTATTACTTTGCTTTTTGCAGTTCGGTCGTCTTTCAGCCGGCTCACGGCTGTTGCCAACCCGTCTCCTATTGCTGTACCGTCTTCAATCATTCCTGTATGTACTTGTAGGAGCAGATTTTTCAATACTGCATGGTCGGTAGTGAGAGGGCATTGAGTAAATGCCTGACCGCTAAATACTACAAGTCCTATTTTATCATCGGGGCGGTTATCAATAAATGCCGAGTCCACTCTCTTGGCGGCGCCAATACGGTCAGGATGAAAATCGGTAGAGAGCATTGAACCTGAAATATCCTGCGCCAGTATAATGTCTATTCCCTCGCTGCTGATGTTCTTCCAACTCATTGATGATTGCGGCTTTGCAATGATTACAATCAGTAGAGCAACGGCAAGGACTCGGAAAATAAACAGAGAATGGCGCATATAGTTTTTCCAATCGCGTTTCGGTGCATCAGTAACTGGAAATGGGAGTGGCATTTGCACAGCAGCCGTATAATAGTTATGCCTGAAATAATAAAATAGACCAAGCAATGGTACTGTAAACAGCAACCATAAATACTGCGGATGAGCAAATGTTATGGATTTAAAATATTCCATTTGTATTGTTCACTGATGGTTGATTATTATTACCGCCATTCTGCACGCTTTCATTGGCTGCCGGCTGAACCTGCTCCTGTTTAGGGATGGTTTCTTTTATAAAGTCGATAGCATCGGATAAACTCTTCTCATGCTCTGCCGCCAATGGCTTTTCTTTCGCAAATTTAACCAAATCGGATAGTATCAGAATTTGCTGTAATGACATATAAAAAGGAGTATTGACCACTTCAGTGCGGCGCAGCGCTTGCATAATCTCCGAAGTAATCATTTCAGGGGCGGCAATGCTGTATCGCTCACCGATATAGGTGCGTAATATATCGGAAATGGCTGTATGGTATTCCTTAATTCTTCCTTCCTGCCACAATTTACGGTCAGCAAGATCCTGCAATGCCTTCAGCGCCTTTACATGTGGCTCTATAGGCGGCGCTTTTATAATTACAGGGGCAATTGTCTTATTTTTCATTTTCTTGCGCACGTAGTAGATTATTATCAGGATAATGGCAAGCACTACAACTCCTATCCCTATCCACGGCAATATCTCAAATATGGACCAAGGCGCGCTTATCGGACCTTTTATGTCTTTAATGCCTTTAGTGGTATCTACGACTACGGTATGCACTGTAAGCATCATCGGCTCGGTAATGAGAGGATGGGCTGTGTCGCCATTCACAATAAATCGAAACGGGGGAATTGCATAATAACCCGAATCGAAACATGTGATGAGAATGTCCTGTTTTTGCAACTGTTGTTCAGGGTGCGAACTATCGCCCAACACGGTATCGATTTTTGATTTACTTACCACCTTTATTTTGCTCGCTACGGAATCGCCGATTGCGGGCCATTCAATTTTAATAAGCCCTTTATGAAGATTGTAAAAGGCAGTAAGATGCAGATGTACCTGCTCCCCAATCAAGATGGTGTTGCTGTCGAGATGCGCTGCAACCTGCACGTTCTGCGCAGATGCTAATAAACCCCAAAACAAATAACATACCATGCAAAGTATAAGATACCCGCGGTGCAAATGGCGCGCACGCATAAGGGGATATGCCGCTTTCGCCTTGGTTTTAAATGGATTAATTTCTTTCTCTCTGTACATAACAGTATTTACCTGCCCCGGCGCGCAAACAGCGTGGTTAAAGGTTCTATATAAGATTGATCGGTAGCTATTGCTACACTATCTGTGCCTGAACGGAGAAATACCTCTTTTAATTCGGCTTCCTTTGTTCTCACCGCTGCAAAGTAACGGTCTCTTACCTTTCGGTTAGATGTATCCATCCATACACTTTTCCCGCTTTCAGTGTCAAAGAATTGTACTAGTCCGATAGACGGTAACTCCTTTTCGCGTTTATCATAAATCCTAAGGGCGATCAAGTCGTGTCTTCCAGACGCTATTTTCAGTGCATCCGTAAAATTGGAATCAAGAAAATCGGAGATTACAAAGGCGATACTTTTCTTCTTAATCGCATTGTTGAAATATTTCAAAGCGCCAGCTATATTTGTTTTCCTTCCTGCGGGCTTAAATTCGAGCAACTCGCGGATAATGTGAAGAATATGTGACTTACCCTTTTTAGGCGGAATAAATTTTTCAACACGGTCGGTAAAAAAAATCACGCTTATCTTATCGTTGTTCTGTATGGCTGAAAATGCCAGCACAGCGCATAACTCCGTAATCATATCCTGTTTCAACTGTTTGCGCGTTCCGAAATGTTCTGATGAACTTACATCTACAAGCAGCATAACAGTTAATTCTCGTTCCTCCTCAAATACTTTCACAAACGGGTGATTAAAGCGAGCGGTTACGTTCCAGTCAATATTACGAATATCGTCGCCTACAGAATATTCCCTCACTTCGCTGAAAGACATACCTCGCCCTTTGAACGCGCTATGATATTCCCCCGAGAATAAGTCCTGGGATAATCTGCGTGTTTTTATCTCAATTTTCCTTACTTTTTTTAATAGTTCGCCAGCTTCCATTTTTTCGATATTTCCTTATGGAACTTCTATGGTGTTCAGTATCTCTGTAATGATGTTTTCGGTTGTGATATTTTCTGCTTCAGCTTCGTAGGTTAGTCCGATGCGGTGACGCAGCACGTCGTGGCAGATAGCCCGCACATCTTCAGGTATTACATATCCACGGCGTTTGATAAAGGCATACGCCTTAGAGGCGAATGCCATGCTAATGCTTGCCCTCGGCGATCCACCGTAGCTTATCATGGAGGCGTATTTCTCCATTTTATAATCTTTGGGGAAGCGTGTGGCGAACACGATATCAAGTATATACTTTTCAATCTTCTCATCCATATAAACTACCTTAACAGCATCGCGCGCCTTTAATATATCGGTTGGCTTTAAAATGTGGTTCGGTTTCGGAAAATCAGAGGCCAGATTTTGTTGCACTATTTTCTGTTCGTCGCTTTTTTGCGGATAATGAATCACCACTTTCAGCATAAAGCGGTCAACCTGTGCCTCCGGCAACACGTAAGTTCCTTCCTGCTCAATGGGATTTTGAGTTGCCAGCACCAGAAAAGGTTCAGGCAGTTTGTAAGTTTCCTCGCTTATGGTAACCTGCCTTTCCTGCATAGCTTCGAGCAGCGCGCTTTGAACTTTGGCAGGAGCGCGGTTTATTTCGTCTGCTAAAATAAAATTTGCGAAGATAGGTCCTTTGCGAACTGTAAATTCTTCCTTTTTCTGATTATATATCATTGTGCCTATAAGATCGGCAGGCAAAAGGTCGGGAGTAAACTGTATGCGCGCAAACGAAGCGTCTATGGTAGAGGCAAGGGTTTTAATAGCAAGCGTTTTTGCAAGACCAGGAACCCCCTCGAGCAGTATATGTCCGTTGGCAAGCAAGCCCACAAGCAGTCGTTCCACCATATATCTTTGCCCTACTATTACTTTCTCCATTTCGAGATTCAGCAGGTCTACGAAGGAACTTTCCTTCTGTATCTTTTCGTTAATTTCTTTAATGTCAATCATAGCATTCGGTAGTGATTAGGGATTATTTAATAAATTTTCTGAAAGCGTTCGTTTTTAAGAATGCAAATTTACAATACGGCTGCGGTTTTATAATCCGGATGGCTGTTAAAAATTGTTAACCTTTCGGGCTTATATTTGCACTTCAAAAATTGAAAGAATGCAGCACGCAGGCAAATTAATGATGATGACGGGAGCCCTTCTTTTTATATTCGGACTATTTATATGGGGCGGTGGAAAATATTTTAGGTGGTTCGGCCATCTGCCGGGCGATATTGCCATTGAACGGGATAACTTCAAGTTTTATGCTCCGATTGCAAGCATGATACTCATCAGTATTGCCGCAAGTATATTTTACTGGCTAATACGGAAATTTTTTTTCTAAAACATCACCCTTACCCATCTTCCTTAGATTGCTCCTAGCAAAAGGCGCTTAACTATGAGTACATTACTTTTCATTTTCGACACTTCGCTTATCCTTTACCGCGATACTGAAGGATATAAGTGTCTAAATTATTCATAATCTTCATATTAACTGTACATCTGTTTTCAACACGTCAAGATAATCCATTTTGTTATTTTTGCATCATCCCAAAATCAGCTATTCCTATGAAAACGCTCTTCAGATATACATCAATGCTTTTAATGCTCCAACTTTACGTATTGAACTCCCCCGCGCAAGAGCCGGGATATGATCCCGGTCAAGTGTTCGACCCAACGTTTATGTCGCAGCCAGGTAACCCTTATCGCAGCGGGAGCGGTGCTGCCGGACCTATGTATTGGCAAAACAGAGCTGACTATAAAATAAACGCAACTTTGGATACGGTTATGAATGAGATAATCGGAACAGTAGTGATTACCTATACCAATAATAGCCCTGATGAGCTTGGGTACATTTGGCTCCAGTTAGACCAGAATCTCTTTACCAACCGTTCGAGAGGGCATAAGACAACACCGATAGGAGGTTACAGGTTTGGCAATGTTGAGTTTGAAGGAGGCGACAGTATACATTCCATTACAGTAAGCGAACACGGCAAGTCAGTCACCCCCCATTTTACAATTACCGATACCCGCATGCAGGTAATTCTGCCTGAAACTTTGAAGGCGAAGGGAGATAAAATAACTATGACGATAAACTACAGTTTCAAAATACCGATTTATGGCAGCGATAGGATGGGCATAACAACAACAAAAAATGGGAAGATATATCAGATTGCCCAATGGTATCCACGTATGGCGGTATATGACGATGTGGAGGGGTGGAACAACCTGCCTTATTTAGGCGCAGGTGAATTCTACCTTGAGTATGGCGATATTGACTATTCTGTTACAGTGCCCGCCAATCAGATAGTGGCAGGTTCGGGTGAATTACAGAACCCTTCAGAGGTACTTACCGCCGACGAAATCTCAAAATTGAACGCCGCCCGCAACAGTGACCAAAGGGTATATATCATTGGCAAACAGGATGTCGGAAAATCATCAACACATCTCAAAAACACAGGAGTTCAAACATGGCATTTTAAGATAACCAATACCCGGGATGCAAGTTGGGCAAGTTCTAATGCTTTTATATGGGACGCAGCGCGTATTAACCTGCCGTCGGGCAAAAAATGCCTTGCCATGTCTTTTTATCCCTCCGAAGTAGCCAGCGATTCGGGCTGGGGAAGGGCAACGGAGTATGTGAAAGGGTCAATAGAGTTCTATTCGCAGAACTACTATGTCTTTCCTTATCCGGTCGCCTCGAATGTTGCCGGGGATGTGCGCGGTATGGAATATCCCGGTATTGTATTCTGCGGGATGAATGCAAAAAAAGGCGGCTTGTTCTTTGTCACTACGCATGAATTCGGGCACACATGGTTCCCGATGATTGTGGGCTCAAATGAAAGAAAATATGCATGGATGGATGAAGGATTCAACACATTTATCAATAAATATTCAGGTAAAAATTTCAACAATGGGGAATACTATAAGAAAGAAGACCCGAGACAGATAGTATCCTTTATGCTTCGCATGAAAATACAGACCATTATGACATATCCGGACGTAATTCAGCCGCGTGATTTGGGACAACTCGCCTACTATAAACCTGCACTCGGGCTATATATGCTCCGTGAAAGCATACTCGGACCGGAAAGATTTGACTATGCCTTCCGCACTTACATAAATAGATGGGCTTTTAAACATCCTACCCCTACCGACTTTTTCAGGAGCATGAACGATGCATCTGGCGAAGACCTGAATTGGTTCTGGAAGGAATGGTTCTATAACAACTGGACATTAGACCAGGCGGTAGAGGACGTTAAATATGTAAATTCGGATCCTGCTAATGGCGCAGACATCACGATAAGCAATAATAGCGATATGGTAATGCCGGCAGTGGTGGAGGTGCAGGAGCAAAACGGCAATACAGGGCGGGTTAATTTGCCTGTAGAAATATGGCAGCGCGGCGGAAAATGGACTTTTCACTACAACTCCACCAGCATGATAAAATCGGTGGAAATAGACCCCGACCATGCTTTGCCCGATGTGAACCCGGATAATAATATTTGGACATCTGGTACCAATGCCCCTATAAAATAAAGCCGTTAGAGCCATAGAGGGTTAGCTAATGGAGCGGCTTTTTTTTAATGTATTAAGCCAGTAAATCCGGCCTTTTTGTTTTAGTTTTTTCTATGCTTCTGGCAAGGCGCCACTCTTCAATCTGTTTGGCGTTCCCCGAAAGAAGAACATCGGGAACTTTTAAACCATTATACTCGGCAGGGCGTGTGTAAACAGGCGGCGCTAGCAGGTTATCCTGAAAGGAGTCGGTTAATGCCGAGGTTTCGTCGGAAATAACACCCGGGAGCAGCCGTATTACAGAATCGCATAAAACTGCAGCGGGCAATTCTCCACCGCTCAATACATAATCACCTATTGAAATTTCCTTTGTGATGAAAAGTTCCCTCACGCGCTCATCTATCCCTTTATAATGTCCGCAGAGCAATATTATATTATCGAGCAGCGAAAGATTATTGGCGGTTGCCTGATTGAGCAAATCGCCGTCGGGGGTAAGGTATATTATCTCGTCATATTGCCTCGCCGATTTCAGTTCTTCAATACATCTGGCAATGGGTTCTATGCACATAACCATACCTGCACCGCCGCCAAAAGGGGCATCGTCTACCTGCCTATAATTGCCTGTGCCGTAACTGCGAAGATTTATGAAATTAACTTCTGCAAGTTTTTTCTCAATAGCCCTTTTTATAATGGAATGACTGAAAGGGCTTTCGAGTAAACCCGGATGCAGCGTAATAATGTCTATTCGCATGTGTAGTAATTTCCTTTGTATGCAAATATAATGGCATAACGCCTACCGTTTAAATATTTTTATCCGCCTGCCATAAATCATTTCATTATCGGCTCCTTTTTTGTTTCTTTGTAATATTGTTGAATAAATTGCCCTGTAATGAATCCTGTGTGCTATCTCAACCTCATCTATTTGAGCATTTCCAATGCCGAAATTCTGATAGCCATACTTGCTTCACTGGCAGCTTCGATAGTAGTTTTCAGCATAACCGAGATAGTGGCTCCCTATTTCAGATACAGCAGATTAGCCGGGAAATATGAAATATTCTGGATTAAAAACTGGCGCGAAGGCGGCGATGAAATTGATTTTACGAAACCGATGGGAAATGCCGAACTGACTTACAAAGGGGGTAACAAGTTAGAGATACTTTACAGGCAGACAAGACACGAAACGGAGTATAGCGAGGTTGACCACCGCTGGAAAGGAACTTTAATTATGGAAACTCCCCATAACGGCACTATCGCTTTTAATTATACGATGCTTGGCGGCAAACCCCTCGACATGCACAAACACCGTATCGGCTTCAAGAAAGTGATATGCGATCACCGGCGCGACAAGAAGGTGATTTACCTTATCGGCTATCGCTCGGAGGGCTATGGCAAAGAGGTTCTGATTGAAAAATAAATATACTGCTCGTAAACGATTTTGCTACCGTGTGCCGCCTTAGCTATAGCGGTGGTGCAACGCGAAATACTTGTGCAAGCCGTTATACCGAAGCTTTGAATTTGTGGACCTTTACAACCCGATAGCTATCGGGTTCAATTGTGGTCGGTATAGTTACAGGAACAGGAGTACCTACTTCTGAAGCTGACATTTATTTGAAATGCCCTAAAAATCTTAATACCAGAGCGGAAAACGGGGCTCGAACCCGCGACCCTCAGCTTGGGAAGCTGATGCTCTACCAACTGAGCTATTTCCGCTTTTGCGCAAATGTAGTAATTGTCGGAAAATAGAACCGAATGTTGACGCTCCGATCAGCGCCATGACCAATGCTCTTTCAATACTACTTTCACTTTTAATCGCAAATTATCCAATTATCTCGCATCTCAAATATTTGATTTTTTTACAATCCATAGAACCTTCGCGGTATCATTCTCTTCATCTTGGTTAATTTTGAGAGAGAAATTTACCTATTCCGGTTAATAAATATTACGTGTTTCCCACTGTTTCATAAGCCATTCAACAGCCTTGTCCTCTTCGGTAAACACCTCCATAGGGTAAGGCGGCTTGCTTACTTCTGTGAATGCCTTTACCACCAGGCGCTCCCCTACTCTATTAACCAGTACCGCCTGCGCTACAGCTTTAATTTTCTTCTGGAGTTCTATAGAAATTCTATGCCCTTCCGAAGTTAAATTTATTTGGATACGGGTATCAACAAAGGCAAGATATGGTTTTAAATTTGTAAAATCATTGGTAATCTCTGTACACTCTAATATCTCCTTCGGTCCCATGATAATAGATTTAGTGTACCGCCGGTATATAATAGGCGCTTTATACGATATAATAACATACTCCAACTTTACTTCCTTCATAACCCGGTGTTGCAACTAAAGGTTCTGATAATCCATTAATTTACCCACTATTACTCATATTTCAATCATGAACAAAATTAATAATTGTAAAGAATCTCGGAGGATGTCAATTGAGAAAATAGTTTAAAATTTTGAGCCATTTAATCTGTCCATTTTGTTACAATACTGTAGGAAATCCTATAAATTTCTATAATTTGTTAAAAAAATACCCAAATCTGAAATTATATCGTATATTTGCGATATTAAATTTAATTTATGGCAATCGCTAAAACAGACGAATTCATCCTTAGAGATAATAGAATAGCCCAATACGCTAAAGCGCTGGCTCATCCGGCAAGGGTTGCAATTATACAATTATTGCTTAAGGAACAGGCATGTATATGCGGCGATATTGTAAACGAGCTACCACTATCGCAATCTACTGTATCACAGCATCTTAAAGAACTGAAAAAAGCGGGACTTATAAAAGGTGAAATAGAAGGAAAAAAAATATGCTACTGTATCAATACAGAGCAATGGAACAGAGCATCAAACTATTTTCATACAATCTTCCGTCCGGTTACCAACAAAAGCGAATGCTGTTAAAAATTTGCCCTATATAATCGAATTTATACGATATTATAAATCAAACTTAAAAATGTAAAATGGAAACAGAGAAAAACATCAAAAAGACAGTAAAAGAAAAGTACAGTGAAATAGCTGTGCAAACAAAAGCACATAACTCATCATCGTGCTGCGGTTCAGGCGTTTGTTCTACCGAGATATATAATATTATGAGTGACGACTATACTAAAATCACGGGCTATAACCCGGATGCCGATTTAGGACTAGGATGCGGATTACCCACCCAATTTGCCCATATAAAAGAAGGAGATACGGTAATTGACTTAGGTTCGGGGGCAGGCAATGATTGCTTCGTAGCCAGAGCGGCAACAGGAGCGAAAGGCAAGGTAATAGGAATTGACTTGACCGAGGATATGATTAACAAGGCAAGGGTTAACGGAGATAAATTAGGATTAAATAACATAGAGTTCCGGCTCGGAGATATTGAGAACTTGCCTGTAACCGCTAATAAGGCAGATGTGATTGTTAGTAACTGCGTACTTAACCTTGTCCCCGACAAGAAGAAGGCATTTTTGGAGATATTTCGCGTACTAAAAACTGGCGGGCATTTCAGTATTTCGGATGTGGTGTTAAAAGACCAACTACCGGAAAGTATCAAAAAGGCAAGTGAAATGTATGCTGGTTGTGTAGCGGGGGCATTGCAGAAGACCGATTACATCAATATAATTCATGAAACGGGCTTTATCAATGTAAAAATTCAAAAGGAGAAACCGATCGTTATTCCGGAAGACATTCTTAGCAGGTATCTGAATGAAACTGAATTAAAGGCATACAAAGAGAAGGGCACGGGTATATTCAGTATAACGGTTTATGGCGAAAAGCCAAAAGAGACATGCGGCGTAAATTGCGGATGCAGCTGACAAAAATCTCAATTATTAACACCTATGAACAGTTCACCCGTCCCGCATAAAAAGAGGTTGACATTCCTGGACCGCTTCTTGACATTATGGATTTTCCTTGCAATGGCAGCAGGTGTGCTGCTTGGTAATGCTTTTCCATCAAGCAGTTCATTTATTAATTCGTTTTCAAGCGGCGCCACCAATATCCCTATTGCCCTTGGGCTAATCCTAATGATGTATCCGCCTTTGACAAAGGTGCGTTATGAAAAAATAAAGGAGGTCTTTAGTTCTGTGCGAACATTAATGGTTTCGCTTTTCTTGAATTGGGTAATCGGACCAGTCATAATGTTCTTTCTTGCCATTATCTTTTTACACAACTATCCCGATTATATGATCGGACTTATTATGATAGGTCTCGCCCGGTGTATTGCGATGGTGATAGTTTGGAATGAACTGGGCGAAGGCAGCAGTGAATACGCAGCCGGATTAGTCGGCTTAAATAGTATTTTTCAGATCCTTTTTTTTAGCGTATATGCCTTTCTGTTTATAACCGTTATACCACCGTTATTCGGAATAAAGAGTGTGGCACTGCACATTACTCTTTCCGAGATTGCAAAAGGCGTTGGCGTATATCTGGGCATCCCCTTTGCACTCGGCATCGTCAGCCGCTATGTTTTAATAAAATTAAAGGGACAAGAATGGTTTCAGGAGAAATATATTCCGTTTATCTCTCCTATTACCTTAGTTGCGCTTCTGTTTACTATTGTAGTAATGTTCAGTTTAAAAGGCAGACTGATTGTACATCTTCCCTTTGAGGTAATTCGTATTGCCATTCCGTTGCTGTTTTATTTTATAATTATGTTTCTGGTAAGCTTTCTGGCAGGAAAAATTACAGGCGCCGGCTATCCGGAAACTGCTGCGATTGCCTTTACAGCCACAGGCAATAATTTTGAATTGGCGATAGCAGTCGCTATAGGCGTTTTTGGCATTAACAGCCCCGAAGCGTTTGCCGGGATAATAGGTCCCTTGGTAGAGGTACCGGCTTTAATATCGTTAGTGCATCTTGCCTTGTGGTTGAGAAAAAAATATTTTCAAGCAGTTAATTAAAAAACCAACATGAGTAAAATTAAGGTATTGTTCATGTGCATCCATAATTCTGCGCGCAGCCAGATGGCAGAAGCATTTCTTAACGTTTTTGCCGGGGACAGATTTGAAGCCGAAAGCGCCGGATTGGAGAAGGGACTACTGAATCCGCTTGTCATAGAAGCAATGAAAGAAATCGGAATCGATATTTCCCGGAATAAGACCAAAGAGGTATTTGACTTTTTTAAGCAGGGTAAAAATTATCATTTTGTAGTAACGGTTTGCGACGAGGCAAGCGCGGAAAATTGCCCCTTTTTCCCTTCCCAGAGAGAAAAAATAAACTGGTCGTTCCCTGACCCGTCAAAGTTTACAGGCAGCCATGATGAAAAAATAGCGCAAATAAGGATAGTCAGAGATGCTATTAAGAAAAAAGTGGAACAGTTTGTAGCGCAAAAAAGCGGCTTGCCTCTTTAGCAATAGTTGTAAGAATAAACATTCGTCAGTTAAAAGTTCAGCGCAATTGAATGTACTCCTAATCCCTGTATTCCCTGCCGCTGCCGAATACAAACCTTAGGCAAAATTCAAACATGGTATTATTACCGTTATTGAAGGAGAGCGGATATGTTGCCAGGGCTTGCGCAGGTATGGCATTACGCTTTATCACCGGTATTACCGAATTTGAGAAGCGTACTCCGAAGTACCAATTATGAGAAATAAGATAGTTGATACCAAGAAGAACGCAGATATCAACAGAATTCAGATTGCTTTTGTCCAATGGCAGATTGTAGCCGCTCGAATTATAGCTGTAACTAAACAGGTAACCGCCCGATGCACCAAGTTCCCACTCAAAATTATTGTAAAACTTCCTGTTCATATTAACCCGTATTCTGTGACGCCAGATAAGAGGCACCTCTACATAATTAAAAACAAGTTTAAAATATCCGTTGTTTGTGGAATCGGGAAGTTGTTCGGTGCCCTTCTGCACATAGTTAATCTCAAGTTGCAAAATATCGTTCCTTCCGAACGTCCTATTCACAAAAATGCCACCACAATATCCTATTTTCGCATAGTCGTTGTCGTAATCACGTGTATCGGTACCCTGTACATCACTTACCAAAGGACCTAAACTTAAGCCGGTGCTAAAATGCTGGGCACGCAATATCGTTGTCAGCGTAAGGAAACCGGCTACTAAAAATATCCTGTATCTCATTCCCTATTTTTAAAATAAAAGTAAAATTAAGGAAAATAACAGCATTGTAAACTTCCCTCCATTTTTAGAATAGGAATTGTTTAAAATTACACGGTTCTGTCAATTCTTGACTTATATGAAATATGGGAATATGTAAATAGCTAAACCTCTAATATTAAGCATATAAATTCCCATATTGCGCCTATAATATAGAAAACAGCTGTCCGTTCTCTTTCAATCTGCACTATTTAATTCGCCGTTCGCACCCATAGTCCATTTTCTGCCGCCTGTGTGCCTTTGCGCACGGTGTACCGTTCCGCACATAATATTATCTATACCTTCGGGCAACAGGATGCTTTTATTTACAGGGGCTTGAAGTACCAGTTCCATTTTCTGCTTTCTCCAGGGTGAGCCCTGTTCCAGTTCAAAGTAGGAATCGAGTTTTAGTACGGAGTCGTGCTGGGCGAAGTTGTAGTCGATACTTTTGGCTGCCTTTTGGGCTTCTGCCAAGGTAATCCCCCTGCCGTATTTTATAATTGTTAGATGATAAAGGGTATCGGGGCTAATTTCAACGCAGAAGGAAGGATTACCGCGGAAGATATTGTCGTCCGTTATATAAAAATTCAGCGAATCTATGCGTACCGATAACTCCTCCTCATCGGTTTGGGGCATCGATATGTAAAGCGTTTTTGAAGGATTAGAAAAATTAATCATGTCAACTGTTCTTCCTGTAACCGAAAAATGACCAAACATGCTCACGGAACCGCCTATTATCAAAGCCCAGGAAACCACCCACAATATTCCAAGCACAATCGTTACGGCTCTTGAACGCTTATATATGCCTAATACCGCTCTGCCAATTCGTATGATAATGCCTACCAATGGGACGCAAATAAAGAGGATAATCCCGGCAAGAATCATGCTCCTTGCCGCGCCCGACAGCGCAAAAAGAGAAAACAGTTTTTGAGCGCTGTAATCGAGCCAGCGACCATTCCCGGCGTGAATATGAATAACATTAACGCCGCTGAACAGCGTTATCAGGAGGGCGATAAGGATAATAGAACAGATAAAGACGAGCAAAAATCCGACAAAGACGAATAAACTCCTGAAAACTGAATTAACTGAATTACCCGCACCGCTACCGAGCGAAACGAATAAATCTTTAAACCGTCTGCCAAGATTTGCACCTTGCTGCCCATGTTTATTTTGCAAATCGTCTTTTAAGTTATTTACTTTTTTTTTCAGGTATTCTAACTCCTCCTCTACCCTTCTACGTATATTATTCACATCTACTGTTTCACCCATCATCTCCAGTTTTTCGCCCGCAGTAACGGCTTTAGGCATAATTACGGCAAGTATCAAATAAAGCAATATACCGAAACCGAATACAAAAACAGAAAGCGCCCAGCCGAGCCGTATCCAGAAAGGGTCGATGCCGAAATAATGCCCCAAACCTGAACATACTCCGAATAATACCTTATCGTCTGGGTCGCGGAATATTCTTTTACGAACATATTCGCGCTGATCCTGGGGCGATTGAGTTTGCCGCGCTCCGGAGCCGAACTCATTCGGTTTTCCCATTATTCCGATCACATCATCCACATCGTCAATGGTAACAACCTGCTTGAAATCCTTTATTTTGGGTAACAATATTTCGGCAATGCGCGACTCTATGTCATTCATTATCTCCTTATGCCCTTCGGAGTCCGCTATGGAAGTAGCAATGCCGGCAAGATATTCCGATAATTTTTGATGAGCGTCCTCCTCCAACTGGAAGACCACTCCGCCGATGCTTGCTGTTTGTGTCTTTTTCATTTTTTAGTATATTAGGGTTAAACATTACTTAAGAATATTAAGCCGGATACCGATTTATTTTGGTCAATATTTTGTTCTGATTCTTTATTCTATGTTTTTAAAGGGTGTTAGGCGAGTATTTCTCTATAATCTCATCCACGGAACCCACAAGTCCTTTCCACGATTTATGCACTCCTTTCAGGAATTCTTTGCCCTGCGGAGTAAGCTTGTAGTATTTTCTTGGCGGTCCTGATGTCGATTCCTTCCATTCGTAACTCAATGCTCCCTCGTTCTTCAATCGCATAAGCAGCGGATAGAGTGTGCCTTCCACCACTATCAATTCCGCTCTTTTCATGGCTTCTATAATGTCTGACGGGTATGCGTCATTCTCGGATAAAATGCAAAGTATGCAAAGCTCCAGAACTCCCTTTCTCATTTGCGCTGTGGCGTTCGCTGTGTCCATGTTCTATATTATTGTGACGGCAAAGATATATAAATTTTATGATACCTTGTATAACATAGTAGTAAAAAATAGTAAACATGTTACTACATATTGATTTTCAATAAATTATAATTTTATACTCTGGCTAATTTACCTTACTTTTCCATTACCGCCTCCACCTCGGGCAGAGACATAACAGTGCGGGCATTCTTCCAATTAATAGTAGGATGTTTCTTGATAAAGGCGGCAGGAATGGCGGCAATATCAAGGTAAATTGTCCCCTTAGGCGGAACAGTATATCCGGGAAGAAGTATCTTATACTTAACAATCACTTTGCCCAGTGACCATGTAAAGCCAAGCTGGTCTAATGTATCATTCGGGGCGGAATAATAGATGTCGGACGCTGGTAACACCGTCCATGGACCAGAACGGGAAACTATAGAATAATAAATTTCCACCACATTATAATTTGTGTCTGCAATTCCTGCATCCGCAATGGTATCGCAATAAGCCGCAGCGTTGGGAGAGCCAATTTGCTTCCAGCCCGTTTTAGCAATTGAATCTAGCTTAATCGAGACATTGGCGAAACTATTGGCTCCATTAATACCGTTAATTCCGTTAATACCCTGTGGTCCCGCCGGTCCCTGTGGTCCGGTGCATCCGTAAATGCTATATGCTGCTATTGCTCCAATGGAGACCAACTTCAAGTAATTCATGTCTATTGTATTATCGGTTTACGAAGGTAAAGATAAACGAATTACAGACCGGTGCGAAAATAGGGCAGATTAAAATTTATGATAAATAAAAAGCCCCATATTGCGTATGGAGCTTAATAGATAACCGGCTGCTTAAATCAATTACTGATTAGCCGGCTTTTGAGCTTGAATAATTGCATTCACCTGCGACCAGTTCTTCCAGTTAGTGCCCGGATGCTGTTTCATTACGGATGATGCTATATCCACAATCTTTATCTCGCAATTGGCAGAATAATATGTGTTCGGGTCGGGGTAATTAGGCGGTACAAACCCGTTATTATCTGACCAAACAACATCAACCAAATTTAAACTTGTAATATAATTCATTGAATAAGCGCCAACAGTAAAAGGCAGTGCCTCAAACGAATTGCCACCGTCAATGCTCATGAACACCTCCGTAGCGCCATAGGTCAAGATATTAGCATTCAGGTTATTGTCAGTTAAATCAGCATAATAGGTGCTTGACCCAGCCGACCAGGGATTAATTGTCCATGAGGTTGGCAAAACATTGGCGTTGCCATTTAAACCCGCCGGACCCATTGGACCTGAAGGACCTGCCGGACCTTCGCATGAACAGAGTAGCAGAGTTATCCCTACAGTTAATGTAAAAAGCGCTCTTGATGGTGTCATAATAATTTATTTGTTAGGATTTCTATTAAAACTGTTGCAAAAGTAAAAAAATATGTTGAATACTCAATCATCATCGGCTCAAATTGATTTATATTTGTAAAAAAGTAACGAAGGGTATGACTGAATTTAAGTCATAAGGTTTAATATTTATGAATGACAAAAATTTATTTTTCTTTAAACGATTACCTCTCTTCTGTGCACTGGCATGTATAAATTATTCTCTTTTTGGGCAGTCAGCCATTATGGTAAACGGTAAGGTGGTCGATCGCGACGGATTTTCATCATCACTTGTTCACACCATGATAGTTGACCAGAATAACGGTTCGGGTAGTTTTGCAAATTCTGATGGAACATTCTCCATATCCATGCAACGCAACGACACCCTTCTTATCACCGCCCGCGATTATCAGATTAAGAAAATCTGCTTTCGCGACTCCCTGCCGAAAAGCAGTTACCGAATTCTTGTACACCTCGACAGTATCCATTACGAACTGAACGAGGTTACCATACACCCTACCCCAAACTTGAAAGAAATTCATAAAGACATTAATACTTTAGGGATAAGAAATACAGATACCTACAAGGATGCCTCACTCGAGAGCCCCGTTACTTTACTTTATGAACGGTTCAGCAGAATTGAACAATCAAAAAGAAAAGTAGCCGAGATGGAGGACGAAGACCATAGACGGCAGGTATTGAAAGACCTTTTTCATCTCTATATAAAATATGACATCATCAACCTTTCCGACAAGGATTTTGACGACTTCATAGATTATCTTAACCTAAACGACGAATTCCTTAGAAAATCGACCGACTATGAGTTGGTAATGTACATCAAACAGCGCTATCAGTCCTATATGAGGGATTTCGGCGGCGATTACAACACAAAATAAGCGCCTATGGGAAGAATTCCATTATCATTGTCGCTCTTATTTTTAAACACATTATTTTGCGCCGGACAATTTCACAAACGGACCTTTAAATTATCCGATACTACAGGGCTTGCCGGCATCGAAGCGAGGATAGGCGACTTTAAACTGGTGCTTAAGGATGACTCCGATAAAATGGCAACGCTTACAAACTTAGACAATATTAAGATTCTTACCAATATCCATTTGGCGATAGGCGATACGCTTCTCAATCATATATCGAAAATCTTCGACGGTTACAACACCCTTCACCCCGACCAGGGGCAGGCGATTAAAGACATCTGCGACCTTTCGGAAAACATCCTTGGAACCAAAAGTTTGACAAAAGCAAAAAAGTACAATCAGCTTATTGAAAAGGAATATAGCAAGTTGGTGAATGCCAAATGAGAATCGGTCAGATACTCGGCCTACCCGAACGATAATAAAAGCAGAAAATATCGGCTACCATACTGTCTCTCTCACAATCTTTATAAATATATCGAAGGGTAAAGAGATTTTCTATACTTTTGCAACTCTTTGAAAAAACGGTCTGGTAGTTCAGCTGGTTAGAATGCCTGCCTGTCACGCAGGAGGTCACGGGTTCGAGTCCCGTCCAGACCGCAAATAAAACAAATTAAACCCTTGTAAATGTATAACCTACAAGGGTTTTTGCATTTTACTGTGTCGAATTTGAAGTAAAAAGTGGGTAATTTCAGAGTTATGCCAAAACTAAAAAACCAGCCGCCGCCCTCCTATACTGGTTTAAATAGAATTTAAAATATTGAGATTTGTAATCTGTAATGGACAATCCTTTCTCACTTTGCAAATGATGAGGCAGAAAGTGAACTTAAACCTGTTCCGCCTTGTTTATTCACCCATATATCTGCCATAACGCTAATCCCACACAAAATGACAAGGTAGATTATTATTCCATTTTAATACTTCATCAGAACATACTCGTTTGTAGCGCTTATGCGTGTGGCAGGATTAAGAAAACGCGCGGTGAGCAGTGATACAGTGAAATTCCTGTATCTGCGCACAACTTTAATGTCAGGGTGGAGATTTAATACCGACTGCGCATTAGCTGAATCGGCAAAAATAAAGGTGTGCCCTTTTATCAAATTACTGGAAATAGAATTGTCATCAATATCTTCGGAAACCGGTATTTTACTGTAGAATGCCATTGTATTTGAGGGATAATCTTTATATATAAGCAAATGCGATTGCAGGTCAGCCAACTTATTCATTTCCTTTACAGCCTCGGCGCCGGATTCATACCGCAGTACACGGGGATAAAAGACGAATGCAAGTATGAATCCAACTGTGATATAGGTAAGAACAGTGCCAGAGAACGCCTTGTATCCGTAGCTTATTTTTTTGTTAAAAAAAATATATGCAAACAGAGTTAAAGAAACGGTAATTGGAATATTGAAAAATATATTAGACGGGAAAATATAATTGATAAGAAGATAGATTGCGGCATAGAGGACTACCATCAGCGCAAAATGAATTCTATATGTAATATTAAAGACACTTACGGCGGATATTACTTTTCCTTTGCTTGCCCCTTGATCGGATAAAAAGGGAATTAGGTACTTCGCTGTAATCACCGCCGCCAGAGGATGAATAGCAAATGTATAGTGCGGCAGCTGATATCGCGAGCGCATGAGAAAGAGTAGAATAAGAACAAATCCGCCAACAGTAATAGCCTCGGTTTTGAGAGCGCCGGCATACTCCTTAATTTTGCTCCGTATCTCCGATATGAGGGCGACTATAAAAAGGGCTGTCCATGGCAGAAATGTCCATAGAAACGAATGAAGAAGAAAAAAGGTATCGGGATTGTTAGACCATGCACTTTCACCTGTGATTCTTCCAAAACTTTGCGTCCAGTAATAAAAACGTAACCCGGAAACGCCCCTTCTACCTTCAAATATCTTTTCAGGATGCATATCGAATTGTTCATATAATCCGTAGCTCATCGGCAGGAGGATTATTGCAATTATTAACACACCTATTAGGTATTGCCAGCGCAAAAATGATTTCCATTGGCGGGTATAAATAAATTGGATAGAGAAAGCGGTAACAGGAATTACGAGCCCGATCGGTCCTTTGGTAATCATTACCAGTCCTATTCCGGCTGCACCAAGCGCAAGGTTCTTTAGCTTTAAGTTTATATTGTATTCCGCAAGTTGCCACATGGAAAACATTACCCAACCGGTTAGCATGGTATCAATCCGGACATCAAAACACATAAGGAACGCCGCCATGCAGGATGCCATTATCAGCGCTGCTATTTTGCCGGCAAGTTCGCCATAAAATAAACGGGCATACCTATAAGTGGAATAAATACCAAGCGCAAGGCAAAGAACAGAAGGCAGCCGGAAGGACCAATCATGAATGCCGAAAACTTTGAAGGAAAGACAACTCATCCAGAAAACAAGAGGTGGCTTATCAAGGTAATCGCGTCCATTAAGATGAACTTGCAGGTAGTTTCCTGTCCGGAACATCTCTTTGCTTATATACGCGTATTGGCTCGAATCCAGGTCGAGCAATGGTAGGTTAATGCAGACAACGCAAATTATAGTAAGCGCTGCTATGGCTGAATAAAAAAATATGTTAAAGTATTTCGGCTGCACGGGTTATTAAATATCGTGTAGACATATATGATTCGGAGTCATGAATGGGGAATTGACCCGCAGCATTAACATTACAAAATTATGAATTATTTAAGAGCGGAGGTACATATCAATTTAGGTGAAAACTGACCGTAAATTTCGACCCTTTACCAGGTTCCGACTCTGCACTTACTTCGGCTCCATGGAATTCGGCAATAGTTTTCACCATAGGCAGCCCCAGTCCATAGCTCTCTTCGCCCGAAGCATTGAACTTCTTAAACCTGTGAAATATCGACCGTAAATTTTCAGGGGCTATGCCGATGCCGGTGTCCTGTATGCTCACTTCATACGCACTCGCTGTTCTATTGGTTTCTATAAGAATGGAGCCGTTCGGTTTGTTGTATTTTACTGCATTATTCACCAGATTGAAGAACATAGTGAATAAAAGCGACCGGTTGCATGGCGATAAAATATAATCGGGTCCCGGCGCTAATGAAACAGTAAGATTTTTCTCTATAAGGCGGTCTTCTATTTCTTCCGTTACTTCATTCAATATTTCCCGTACATGCGCCGTATCTTCTTTAGGGGGCTGATTATTTTCAATTTGCGATATGAGCAGGAGTGAACGTATGATTTGTTTTAGGCGTCCTAGAGTATGCTGCGATTCTATAATTTTCATCTGCGCCTCGTCGTCAAGATTACCCTTCGCGAGCATATTCTCCAGTCGCGTCTGTAAGATAGATATGGGGGTAAGCAATTCGTGCGACACATTGGCTATAAATTCCTTTTCTATGTTAAAGGCATCCTGTATTTTTATCATCATATCACTGATGGTATTATCCAGATACCTGAAATCGGAGGTGGTAGTGGCAATCGGCTGGAAATTGAATTTTTCCGGATGGCGGGTAGCTGCAAGTTTTGATTCCAGTTTCCGCAAAGGATAAAAGAGGTATTGAGTTATTCCGAGGTCGAGAATTGCTGTAATAATAATTACGGCGAGCATTATATAAAGCCCCATACGTTTCAGTATCGAATTTATATCGCGCGCGTATTGAACGCTCTCACCTATCTCAAGAAGAAATATATCTCCGTTATGATAAAAACAATGTTGAAGAACCCTGCACTGAACAATATCTCCCTCAATATCTCTTGGCGAGGTAAAAATGGTGTCTTCTCTGAACTCTTTATCCGGTTCTACCGAAATATAATTTTCCTTGAATATGGTGTAATCCGAATAAGTACTATCTGCCGCTATTTTCGACATAAACTCGTTCATGCCGATGCGGGCGACAATATAATCGAAGAACTTGGTCTTCTTTTTTACGAGATTGGAATCTACCTGGGTTACAGCTGCTTTATAGATAACGCCCGGCGCAAAAACTAAAAAAGCGGCTACTATCAGAATCCGCGTTACCGAATTAATAAGGGCGAGCTTGTAATAAAGCTTCATTCCTTTTTATTGCGATAAATTAACTCTATAGCCAATTCCTCTGACGGTCTCCAGCCAGTCCATACTCGCAAACTGTGACATTTTTTTTCGCAGGTTTTTTATATGAACATCAACATAATTGGAATCATAGTCCGCCTCAAGACCGTTCTCCCAAATATGTTCGGTAAGCTGTACGCGGGTTACTACACGGCTCTTGTTAATAACCAGATACTGGAGTATGTCGAACTCCTTTTTAGTAAGACCGATAATCTGGTTTTTGAACAAAACCGACCTGTTTGTCAAGTCAATTTGAAAGTCGCCTATCTCTGTAACACTCTTCTTAATGCCATGTTTACGCCTTACGATCGCCTGCATGCGAGACGAAAGTTCGAGAAGGGAAAATGGTTTCGCAAGGTAGTCGTCGGCGCCCATATCGAGCCCCTTTACCTTATCGCCGGTGCTGCCACGGGCTGTAAGTATTATTACAGCTGCTTCCTGGTTCGCCTCCTTGGCCTCCTTCAGTAGGTCGAGCCCTTCGTAATCAGGTAAACCGAGGTCGAGGAGCATGAAATCGTAAGGATTCACAAAAACTTTCTCCGATGCTTCTTTACCCGTGTGGGCTACATCGCATACATATCCCTCATCCTTCAGGAATGTTGCCATCTCTTTGGCAAGCGATTTCTCATCTTCTACAATCAATACGTTCATAACAGGCTATTCGGCTCTAAATAGAAGGTAAAGATAAACAATCGCCCGATTTGAAACCTTTCTGCCGGTAATACTGATATGCCTCTGCTTTCCAAATGGCGGACATTAGCGTTTATAAGGCGATTAATGGCATCCATCAGCAGCAGGACTTGTATAAGGAGCCGCAACTAATGCCTTGACATGGACGCTCTTTAACAATACCACAAAGAATACACTTAACCCCTTGAAACTCTAATTCTGATTGGCCGACTTTCGGGAAACTTACAGTACAATTTCAGATTTTGATAGTATAACTTCCTTTTTTTTAAAGCATTCATTTTTATTCTTTTCTTTCGTTTAGCTTGGCTTAACACGTCATTTTATGGTGCGAGTAGATGATAGGGTAATTTTGTTCATAATTAATTTAACTTAATATAAATTATGTAATATAAAATGTATATATTTGATTTCAGAATCAAGGATTGAGAAGTTACAAATTACGAAACCCGAATTACGAATTACGAAACCCCAAAAAACATCTAAACCATTATGAACCAACAAGACAGTTCCGGAACGGAGAAGTACGAAAACGAACGCACAGTGCAAAGCACTGCGGAGGAGTGGAAGTTTACCGAGCCCAAAAAAGCGCTAATGATAGAACTTCTTAAGAAATCCTTGGGTGTGGTATCGCTGGCAGCCGAACAGGCAGGGATAGGCAGACGCACCCACTATAACTGGATTCATACCGACGAACTATATAAAGCCGCCGTTCAAAGTATCAACGAAACAACTCTCGACATGGCAGAATCCAAACTCTTCGAATACATTAAGCAGAGCGATTTCAAAGCCATCACCTTCCTGCTGCGCTTTAAGGGCAAGTCGAGGGGCTATACCCTGCACAACGAGAACGATATGGAGAAAAATATAGTCAACTACATTTTTAAGAATCGGGAGAGCTTTGAAGCGTTAATGAAAACTAAATCAAACCCGTAAAAATGGACACTTTTTACCGTGAACCTGTGCCAATGTGTGCCATTTTTATACGACTCGTACAAGTATTTTACATACGTAAAATCGCTAAGGGGCAGTACAGTTGAGGTGATAGCGAGAACAGCTCCGGTAGAACATCTGTAAGATTGCTAAATTTACGCATCTTTGTATAATTTTCATAAGACGATGAGAAATACGATTGAAGTTTGTTTTTCGCCCCACTCATTCCGGCTTTATTCTCACGAGGATAAGCTGGTAGTTATAATTGACGTTCTACGTGCTACAAGCTGTATCTGCACCGCCCTGCATCATGAGGTAGGCAGAATACTGCCGGTTGAGTCGATAGCCGAAGCCCGCGAATACCAGAACAGGGGCTTTCTTGTGGCTGCCGAACGCCAGGCGCAAAAGGTGGAGGGTTTTGACTTAGGTAACTCTCCTTATGAATATATGAAACCTGAACTGCGTGGCAAAATAATAGTATTCACTACCACTAACGGAACCCAGGCGATACGAGCGGCACGCAACTCGCACAAAATAGCAATTGGTTCCTTTCTGAACCTTTCAGCATTGAGTTTGTGGCTGGTAAAACAACATAATAACATTGTTCTGCTTTGCGCCGGTTGGAAGGATTTTTTTAACATGGAAGATACCCTCTGCGCAGGAGCCATAATCGACAAACTGGAACGCACCGGTTCGTTCGAGATAAGCGGCGACTCTACACTTGCTGCAAAGTATCTTTATGAGCGGGCGGGTGACAACCTATACGGATTCCTTGCCGAATCATCGCATTTCAACCGGCTTTCCAAGCTAAATCTCGACAATGAAATACGCTACTGCCTTACTCCCGATGCGGCGCCGGTAGTCCCTGTCCTCGAAGGCAACTACCTGGTAAGAGCAATCTAAAACATGCTGCATGAAGACGGCGGAACAGCATAGAATGAAACGGCTTATCGGTCTGGTTTTAATATTGGTTCTTATTCCCTTCTACCTTATTCCCCGTATGGCATATTCATGGGGGTTTTATGCTCACCGAAACATTAACCGCGAAGCGGTTTTAGCTCTACCGGAGCCGCTCGGTGACTTTTACAAAAAAAATATCGATTACATTACACTTCATGCTACAGACCCCGATAAAAGGCGCTATGTTGATTCAACCGAAGCGCCCCATCACTTTATAGACCTCGACCATTACGGTAGCAAATCTTTTGATAAGATACCTCACTACTGGTCGGCGGCTGTAGATATGTATTCTGCTGACACGCTTCAAAAATATGGTACTCTCCCATGGGCAACTCTTGAATGGGAGAACAAACTTATGCTCGCATTCAAAAAAAAGGATGTTACAGAAATATTGAGGGCATCATCATACCTAGGGCATTACGTTGCCGATGCACACGTTCCGCTGCATACCATAGCGAATTATAATGGTCAAAAGACCGAACAACAGGGGATTCATGCATTATGGGAGACGGCGATACCTCAAACATACGGCAACGACTACAATTACAATAATTGCAAAGCCGTTTATATTAAGAATCCTGAAGAGGAGATATGGAACATTCTTCGTCAAAGTTATGCACTTGCACCGGCAACGCTGAAAGCGGAGAAAGCGGCAAGGTCTGCATTTATGGGCAAAGATATTTATTTGGATTCGCAACACAAAAAGTTTTTACCCGGATACATCGAGACGTTTAACAAGGACCTGAACGGTATGGTTGAAAAACAGATGCGGGCTTCAATATCCGACGTGGCTTCGTTCTGGTACACAGCATGGGTAAATGCCGGTCAGCCCGATATAACCAAAATAAAGGTTCAATAGAAGGCAGTTCTTAAATCACTCCTTCCAAATCAACATTTTATTCTCATCGTAACGTAATTTGCCGTTATCAATCAGCCATTGAACGGTTTTTAATATTTTATCTTCCCGCAACTGATGAACCCCGCGTATCAGTTCAGTTAATGACAAAGGGTGTTTCATAAGCTGTTCTTTGAGTTGCATAGAAATATTTTCAAATTCAAGGTTGTTTACCTCAAGTTTGTTCATTTCTATGCATACATCGCAAATACCGCAACGTACCGTTTCCTTTTCGCCAAAATAGGAAAGCAGGAATTCGCTCCGGCATCGGTTTTTTTCCACGGCGTAAGCAATCACCCATTCCATTCGCCTGATGGCATTCTCTTTAAGGTTGGTATAGTGCAGCCGCGAGATAGTTATGTTTCCGGGATGCAGCGCTTCCTCCGTAAATATTATCTGCGGTTTACTGCTGCGGGGTATGTAAGAGATTACGCCGGTTTTATCCAGCTTATTCAGCAATTTGAGTACAGCTTCTTCGGGCAAAGCGGACAACCTTGACAATTCCTTTTCGTTAATTTGCGCATAATTGCCGAAGAGTCCGCCGTAGGTACGCAGTAGAAGTTTGATAAATGCATCATACTGCGGATATTCCACCTGAAATTTATAAAGGTCCTTATGGTGGATAATTACCTGCACCTTAGAGGGTCGGTAAAATGATTCAGTCGCATTTATATAGCCCTCCCGTTCAAGAATCTTTATGCAGCTTTTGGTTTGATGCCGGTCAAAGGAGTATCGATGACAAAAATCGGCGATGTCGAAATCGAAACCGACTCCTTTAGCATTACCAGGGGCAAGCCGGAAATAGTTACACAGCGCCGAATAGGTCCTTTTTATTTCCTCAACAGGTGGAAATGACTGTTCAATATTCCGTTCTAAGGTGAGCCGGTCGTGTTCATTATATAATAGAACGGCGTACGCACGTTTCTCATCGCGACCTGCCCTGCCTGCTTCCTGAAAATAAGATTCTATACTGTCGGGCAGGTCTAAATGAACTACAAAGCGTACATTGGGTTTATTTATTCCCATGCCGAAAGCATTCGTAGATACCATTACTCTTATCTTGTCGCGGGACCATTCCTCCTGTTTCCTGCTTCTCTCTTCCTGCGTTAATCCTGCATGATAAAAGTCGGCATTGATGTTATTTTGTTTCAGGAACCCGGCTATCTCCGCTGCTTTATTGCGGCTGCGCAGGTAAATTATTCCGCTCCCTTTCACATTATTTACAATGCGTAGCAACCGCTCGTTTTTCGATTGTTCATTAAGAACTATGTATGCAATATTTTTTCTTTCGTAGCTTATCTGGAATACGTTTTCCGTTCTGAAGCAAAGCTGTTTCTGGATATCTTCCACAACATCGGGCGTAGCGCTTGCGGTGAGCGCCAGCACAGGGATTTTTGGAAACAGATCGCGTATTGCCGCTATTTTCAAATAGGCAGGTCGGAAATCGTAACCCCACTGTGAGATACAGTGCGCTTCGTCAACGGCAATCAGGTTCAATTTCATTTCCTGCACGCGTGCAAGGAATAAATCGTTGGCAAGCCGTTCGGGCGATACATAAAGGAACTTATAACCGCCGTGAATGGCATTATCAAGCGTTATATCTATCTCCTTCCCGGTCATAAAGGAGTTAATCATGGCGGCGCGTATTCCTTTCCCGATAAGAAATTCCACCTGGTCCTTCATTAACGCAACCAGTGGCGAAACAACGAGGCATAAGCCCGGTATGGCAATACCGGGTAACTGAAAACAGACCGATTTACCGCCTCCGGTCGGCATAAGGGCAAGCGTATCTTTCCCTTCCATTACCGACTTAATAATATCTTCCTGAATAGGGCGGAAGTGGGAATGCCCCCAGTAGCGGGTAAGTATTTGTTTCAGGTCTTCCAAATCAGAATCTTCGCTTTACCGGTTCACGCTTTTAAAGGGTTGACCATACGATTTCATACCATCAATATAAAAAATGCTCTTCAGCGGCGAACGAACCAAACTATGAACATCATGAATAGCAACGGTGCGGAATTAAGCAGAAGAGATAGAATGAGTAATCCTGTTGATGCTTGTTCGGTATCTTCGGTCCGCTGCGCCGCCACTATGTGGATACAGCAGAAGACAAAACCTGCAAAACCGCAGAATAACGACCCGATAATAAGAAGGTGCATAAAATTAGCCGCAGCGCACAGAAGCGAGGCAAGGGCGCCAAGGAGGATGGATAAAGTGAACGAAAGTTTTATAAATTTTGTTTTACTCATTTGCTACGTTCCCTCTGAAGAATTAATTTATTGCAAGTTTTTCGGTTTTAAGTCGTTCACCGTTCACCATTAAGGTGTAAAAATATATGCCGGAAGCAAGTGAATTTCTGGCCAGTAACGCTACTCCTTTATTGTTGTTAAGGGTTATTGATTGAACTGACTTACCCATTATATCGTAAATAACAACACTCGCCGTATTATAATTTCCAAAAGTGGTAAAATCGTATGTGATAATAGCGCTGTTATCCATCGGATTAGGATAGGCATCCAGCAGATAATTATTTGCTGCAGTTATAATGGGCTTGATTCCAAGCACGCATTGTGTAAATGAATTAAAGGCGTTTACTTTACCATAACCCCAAGTATAATCGGGCAAGTGATTGCCCGTAAATGTATCCTCTACTGCCCCGCAGATTATAAGGTTTTTTATTTCGTTCGCTGTGGCGGTGGGGTATGCCTCGAACAGGAGCGCGGAGGTACCGGTTATAACCGGCGAAGCGGTAGATGTTCCTCCATCCATAAAATGCCAAGCGCCCTGGTCCATATTTGCAGTATCACTATGGTTGGCTATATTATATGAACGGTATTGGGTGGCGAGACAGGAAAGCGTATTATTACCGGTGGCTGCAATATCGGGCTTTACTAATCCGTTTCTTGTCGGTCCCTTGCTGGAATTCAATGCGATAGCGCCGGGAATAAAGCCGGCTGCGGTAACAAGGCGTCCGTTATAATTAACCCACCACTTTCTGTTGTTGTAATTGGCTACTGTAATTACATCGGGTGAGCATTGAAAACCGCTGCAAACCGTTTCAAGTGAATCCGGCATCTTATAATGTACCACGGCGGGGTAATTTGCCGGTAAAGGCAGCCCTGAATTTACAATAGGAGCAGGGTTTCCCACCGGGTCGAAACTCCAGCAGTCGAACTTACCTGTGCCCGCGCTTATCAGCCGCCAGTCGTATGTAGTAGAATCAGGCGTTATATAATTATCAAGAAAATAAACCCCGCCCGAAACGCTTGCGGTAATACTGTCAATTCCTATAATTTGTCCGGCGCCATTGCGCAGGGTATCTTTACCATAATGCGAAAGATAGGGGAAGATGGAAGAAAATTTGGATTGTCCGCGTGAAGTAAATGCGGGTGACGTCTGGTCAGCTCCTATGGCGAACTTCACATTACGCAGGTTGGCTGTATCGGCATACACCTGTATATCGATACTTTTATTGTCGTAATACGGGAACCATGAGAAGGCGGTATCAGGTGCGGTGAGGTTATATCCGGCGTGATAATCGGTTGCCCCCGAATTGCCTGATGCTGCTACAAAAGCCCTGCCGCCCTGTGCGGTTATCATGGTGTTCAGCATCTGGGTAGAGAGGTCGAGCCCGTCGTGTGAACCCTCATAATCTCCTAAACTGGCGTTGATAACGCAGGGTTCGCCAAGTTGCAACGCCTTTTTGTAAATAAAATCCGCCGCATCGTTCATTTCAGTTATTGACTGGCTATTAAAATTATAAGAAACCACAATTATGTCAGCATCGTAAGCCACACCTTTATTAAGTCCGTTACTTCTTGCATTGCCGGTTGCCACTCCCGATACATGACTGCCGTGGCTGAAGTAATATTGGGCATTGATGTCCATGGTGTCTATTTCAGCAGTATCGGTTGCAGGATTGGCGTAAACGGAATCAAGCTGCTTTTTACTCCACGCCTGTCCGTAACCATACGGTGCCGGGGTGAATGAATTATTCGGTCTGTTCATATCCCATAGGTAGCGGATGCGCGTACTGTCAATACTATCGCGGAAATCGGGGTGAATAAAATCTATCCCTGCGTCTATTATACCGACCACCACACCTTTTCCGCTGTATCCTTTTAATAGCGGCGCCTGTCCCATCTGTACTTCTACTATGTGATTTCGCATCCGCATAGAATCATTGAGCGGTCTGATGTGCGGCGGAGCGCCCTCCATCCTGGTAACGAATGGACTTTTCTGAAAAGCCGGGAGGGCAGCTACAGGTATTATTACGGCGGCAATATCGCCATAGAAGTATTTAAATGTTCCGTTATTGCTCTCCACGAGTTTCTTTATAGAATTTATGTCACCTTGAACAAGTACGCTTAATGTTTTTCCATCTTGCAATGTTCCGTTGGCTACCGCTTGGGTTTTGGCGTTAAGAAATGCATCAAATTTAGCCGTTGTCTGGCAGCGGACTACACCCTGTCCTATTAACAGGAGGATCAGCAGATTGGATAGATTTCTTTTCATGCAGTGTGGTTTTTCTTGTTACGTTTTACTTTTAAACCGTTTACGATGATAGAGCTGTCTCCGATACTCTCATTTTATTTGATTTAATGCTCTGAACAGGGAGGCAATTCTTAAAAGTTCCTTTGCTTTAAAGTTAAAATTACTCTGATTGTATAAACCTATATGAACGGTTTTTAGATTCTGACCGGTATTTACTCCAAAGCTGTATTCGTTCTTAATTGCAAATATACATTATTAGCTCAAAACGTTATAAGGATATATGATAATTACTGATTTACATTGATTTTACCGGATTTTTAACAGCCGTATCGGTACTTGAATGCCGACTGGAAATTGCAGCATTTCCGGTGAAGTAACAGAAAAGCCATGTGTACTGTCTTTCGTATGGTGACCAATTCATAATAAAGTTCATAAATACATTACCATATTAGTGTGTATATAAATTTTGGACAGTTTTGCACAGGTTCACTATAAAAAGTGTCCAAATTCTTATTTTCATATCCGCTTCCATATATAGTGTGCATATAAATTTTGGACAGTTTTGCACAGGTTCAGGGTAAAAAGTGTCCAAATTTGCCGCTCTTGTTGTCCCCGACAGGGGTATTCTGTATGAATTGAACCTGCTTAAATCACCTCCTGTAGCTATTAAACTGAACGGGTTAACACTTTTTTGCCTTCTAAAAATCATAATATGTTGATTAGCAAGTTTATTCAATTTAAAACAGCCCGAAATCTGTTAACCCGTGTCAACCCGTTAAATTACTCTTAGCTCATAGCTTATATCTCTTAGTTCATCGCTTATAACTCACACCTTATATCTCATCGCTTATAGCTCATAGTTTAAATCTCATCGCTTATAGCTCATAGTTTAAATCTCATAGTTATAAAATGCAAATATATACATTTATTATTACATAATACATATTAAGTTAAAATAGTTATCAACAACTTGCCTCACTTTGTTCTTAACAACCTCACCCCTTTACCCCCACTCCTTGCCCAAGGAGAGGGTTCACTTGAACTCAAAAGACCATTACTCTACCTCACCCTGCCCTCTCCTTGTGCAAGAAGAGGGTAAGAGGTAAAAAAGATTAACTTTGGCTTATTGTAGATGTTGTCATTTTATCTTGTGCTTAATTCTATTGCTAAAATACTGCTGTAATTGGTGTTAGGCAGCGCAAATGAATAAAGCCAATAAAATTAGATGAAAGGATTTAATTGTACATTAAAGAGATATACCGGCACTGATTACATCCCGATTGTTATCGGGATAGCGCCTACGGGGATATAAAGAATGTTTATTTTTATTTTGGTGTTGGACTACATACTTTGCAGGATGTAACTTCCCCGGCTCATGCAGGTTTTCAGCCGTGGAGTAGTAATGAAAGTACTTATCAAGAATGGCAACACGTAAAACAAGAGTTGTTCTATCCTGCAGCAAATAGTAACCTCCAACAAGTAACTGATAAATGGCTGGAATGGTTTGAAAGCAATAATTCAACACTTCCAGCAGAAAACCTATTTTTGAATATAAAACACGATTAAAATGAAAGAATATTTAGCTGCATTTGTTGTTGTTGCGATTTACATAGGTTTTTCTTTACTGTTTCATCGGAAATTTGTGAGCGGTAAACCCATTTGGCTGGTTATACTGCTAATAGTAGTATATGGCATAGTGTCAAAGTATTATTTTGACCTCATTAACTATATCGACAATGAATTAGCAGCTATGGGAATCATATATTTCAATTTTGGAACTGCTAATCTTAATTTATTATTGGTGTTTTTATTGTGTATTGTTCTTGGGGTGGCTAATATAGCGTATGCGTTAGGGAAACGATACAAGAACTTTAAGTCATCGAAATGAAATAATGGATAGGATAAGTTGCGTCATACTGGACAACGACACGAAGAGCCGCGAGGTTTTGATATAAAATACTACCAAATGATACCGGCTATGGACAATACTGCAGTGAATAAAAATGTGATACCATTGAAACCAGTAGTTAATGATCAGCTGCAAAAAAAATAGCAGAGAAGCGGATTAATGTTAAATTAGAGATATGATTGAAAAATTAAAAGAAGTGCTCATAGAGCAGGGTAAAAAATTCTTAGAAGAGTTTGGAGAATTTTTCCCTTTTGCGACCGCCATAAGTTTTGAGGGGAAAATAGTTCCAGTGGGGATATATTTCGGAGAAGATAATCCCTTATCCGAAGAGGTCTTACTCCAGTTAGAGACAGCTTTAAAAGCTGGCAAAGATGAAAAAAGATATAAAATGGTAGGAATTTGTACCAATGTGTTTGTTACCCCTCCAGGAGAGTCAGATAAGATAGATGCTTTTGAATTGAGAATAGATGGTCAAGAAATAGAAAGAATTAATATTTATGTTCCTTATGAAGTGAAAGAGGGACATGTAGACTTTTTGAAATCTTATTCCGAAACTGGAAGTTTAATTTTATGGTAACGATTTAAACAGGAATAAAACTGATGGACAGGATAAGCTGCGTCATACTGGACAATGACACGAAGAGCCGCGAGGTTTTGGCAGAATATTGTCATTCTATTCCGTATGTGGAAGTTGTAGGCAGTTATCACTCATCCGAGCGATTTGTTGAGTCTTTACTAAATGATACTATTATTGTACGATTAAACGGCGGTATTTGCCAGCCGACAGAAGGTACTTTTTCGACAGGAATATTTCTTTTTAATGCAATAGAATTAACCGAACATTAATTATTATGCTTAAAAAAGCTTTTCTTATAGGGCTGCTCATTATTATGATTTCCATAGCAATGGCTCAAGATACAACAATGAATACAAATAATTACATCATTGTTTATAACGTTTTCGGACAAATGATTTATCAGACGACCACCCCTGAATTCACACTAAATCTTGACTTAAACTCACAGCCACGAGGGCTTAACCTCTTAAGGGTTCAGAGCAGCGGCAATTATTTTACCAAAAAGGTAGTAGTGCAGTAAATTCTATATCCATACCGACACAATTGAACACGACAAGCTATCGGATTGCAAATATTCACAAACCCCGTTAAGCGTAGTTTAGCTAAGAGTGGGAGTCGGACGTCCCTATAGCTATAAGGACACGGTTGTAAAACCGCTTAGGGGCAGCATATAATTCATTTCTATTCGGGTTTTGCTGATTCCCTTATGGTGAGCATAATGTATCGCCGCATCTTATTATTCAACTGTCGTGCTAAAACTCGGCATTCTTTGGCGTTCTTGGGAATGGAATAACATCACGAACATTTGTCATGCCGGTTGTGAACTGCAACAGTCGTTCCAAACCCAAACCAAAACCTGAATGGGGTGCGGTTCCGAACCTACGGGTATCAAGGTACCACTTCATTTCTTCTGGGGCGACTTTCATTTCCGTCATTCGCTTCAGCAGGGCATCGTAGTTTTCTTCCCGCTGCGAACCTCCGACTATTTCGCCTGAATAATGGAAGAGTATATCCATTGCCCTCACCGTTTTGCCATCTTCGTTCAGTTTCATGTAAAATGCCTTAATGTCTTTCGGGTAATCGGTCAGTATTACGGGTTTATTGAAATGGTCAACGAGGAAATTCTCGTGTTCCTTTTGTAAATCAAGACCCCAATCGGGTTTAAATTCAAATTTTTTGTCGGATGATTTTAATACATCTATTGCCTCCGTATAGGTCATTCTCTTAAATGGCGCTTTCAGAATATGATGCAATCTGTGCAGCAATTCCTTGTCATACATATTGTTGAGAAACTCCATGTCGTCCTTGCATGCATCGAGAGTATGCGCGATAACATACTTAAGCAGGTCTTCGGCAAGGTCCATATTGTCATTTATATCAAAGAAAGCCATCTCCGGTTCTATCATCCAGAACTCGGCTAAGTGGCGCGGAGTGTTCGAGTTTTCCGCCCTGAAGGTAGGACCGAATGTATATACCTTCGAGAGCGCCAGCGCGGCAAGTTCACCTTCAAGTTGTCCGGAAACCGTCAGATAGGCGGGCTTACCGAAGAAATCTTCTTTAAAATTAACGGTTCCGTCAGGATTTATGGGTACATTTTTCAGGTCTAAGGTTGTTACCCTGAACATTTCACCCGCTCCTTCGGCATCCGCACCGGTAATAACAGGCGAGTGGAGATAGAAAAAACCATGGTCGTTGAAGTATTTGTGTATTGCGTAAGAGAGTGCATGCCGTATGCGGAGCACGGAACCGAACGTATTGGTACGCGGGCGCAGGTGGGCTATCTCCCTTAAGAACTCAAGCGTATGTCCCTTCTTTTGCAGTGGATAAGTTTCGTCGGCGGTTCCATAAACCGCTATCTCCTTTGCCTGTATCTCTACGTTCTGCCCTTGCCCCTGCGATTTTACCAGTTCACCCTTTATGCGCACCGAGGAACCGGTTGTAATTTTTTTTAACAGGTCTTCGCCGAACAATACAATACTGGCAACCGCCTGTATGTTATGGATTGTGGAACCGTCGTTTACTGCGATAAACGCAATTTCTTTGCTTCCGCGCTTGGTGCGAACCCAACCCTTAATTTCCACATCTCTGTTTAATTCTGTTGAGTTCAGAAGGTCCTTTATTATGTATTTCTTCATAATTTATTAAGGTATATCAGTAAGGAGACGCAAAGTTATAGCATTTCCTTATTGTGCAACTCCGCGGATATGTGGCATGCATTGTATCCGCCTCTGCGCTTTGTCTCCGGCACTATAATTGTTACCGGAATGCATATACCGCCAATGAATGAAAATGCAAAACCTTCATGTCGGTATGACTGCCAATAGAGGTATTTTGCATTGAGTCAACGCAATTACGGCTACAATGGAACCCAATAGCTATCGGGCTTCACAATGCGCAAACCCCGTTCGGCATAGTTTAGTGAAGAGTGGGAGTCGGGCATCCCGATAGCTATCGGGATGCTGTCGCCAAAGACCTTACGGGCATCACAAAAAAATAATTTATAAAACAGGTTCTCCGAACGCCTTGGAAATTCACCAAAAGAAAAACCACAGATGGTTAGGGCAGCGGGATTAGTTTTCCAAATTATAACTTAATTTATTATCTTTGTCTATTGTGTCAGGCGCGCCGTTACAAGTTAAAACTAAAATCAAAAGGGCTATTCCATTCTGGCTTGGCTTTATATTGGGCTTCTGGTTTATTACTTTAAATATCACAGGGCATAGCTTTGCATTCTATCCCGGAGATTTAGGCGATGCACGATTCAATAATTATATCCTTGAACATGATTATCGATTTTTTATCCGGCAAGATGATTCTTTCTGGAACGCCCCTTTTATGTACCCTGAATCCAGTGTAGTAACCCTTTCCGATAATCTTGTGGGTACTGCTCCTCTTTACGGTATATTCCGAATATTGGGAATGGACAGGGAGACCGCTTTTCAGGGTTGGTACATTATCCTTGTATTTCTGAATTATTCCTGTTGTTACTGTTTTTTAGTTAAGCTCTTCGGCAACAGGTACAGCGCGGTATTGGGCGCCATGATTTTTGCTTTTTCAATGGCGTTACAATCACAATTAACCCATGCCCAGACATTTGCCCGCTTTCCGGTGCCGCTGACATTTTTAGCTGCAATGCTTTTTATTAAAGAGCTCAAACCTAAGTACTTTTTCTTAACTATACTAATACTTGTTTATCAATTATATTGCGGTATATACCTCGGTCTAATGCTCTCCGTTCCTGTGACAATACTGCTGATATCTTGCTTTATTTATAGAAAGGATATATTTTTTAGAAGGGTCAGGAGTATCAACTGGATAATCAAAATCAGCGTGGCGCTCGCTTTAAATGCCGCTCTTGCCTTGATTATCATGCTCCCATACTACATTCGTTCCAAAGGATTAGGATATTACGGGTATGAGGAGACACTCCATTCCATTCCTACTGTAAAAAGTTTTCTCTATAGCAAACCGGGAACTGTTAGATCGGAA
>JAKAOA010000112.1 GCA_021823405.1 Bacteroidota bacterium
GATCTCGGAGCAAGCTGCCTGCCGCAGGCACAACAATCTTTACCGTAATGAGTTCGTTAGCGAACGAATACAATGCCATCAACCTGTCGCAGGGCTTCCCGAATTTCGGCTGTTCGCCGGAGTTGGTGGCGCTGGTTGACCAGTATATGCGCCGGGGGTATAACCAATATGCTCCCATGCAGGGGATAATGCCTCTGCGCGAAGCCATTGCAGGTAAAATGCAGGAGTTGTACGGCGTCTGCTACAATCCGGAAAGGGAAATTAATGTAACCGCCGGCGGAACCGAAGCCATCTATTCAGCCATTACCTCCATTATTCACGAAGGCGATGAAGTTATTTTATTTGAGCCGGCTTATGACTGCTACGTGCCTGCAATAGAGCTTAGCGGCGGGATACCTGTTTACATACAACTGCAAACGCCCGACTATTCCATCAACTGGGAGGAGGTGAAAAAAAGGGTGAACCAGCATACGCGGATGATAATGCTTAACACGCCGCACAACCCTACAGGCGCCATCCTTACAGCTGACGATATGAAGCAGCTTGAGAAAATTACCAAAGGAACCGATATTGTTATTCTTAGCGACGAGGTATATGAGCATATCATATTCGACGGCAAGAGACATGAGAGCGTATGCCGTTATCCGGAGCTGGCGAACCGCAGTTTTGTGGTGTTCTCCTTCGGAAAAACCTATCATACCACAGGTTGGAAGCTGGGTTATGTACTGGCTCCTTTCAAGCTGATGGAGGAGTTCCGCAGGGTGCATCAGTTCGTTGTTTTTTGTGTGAATACTCCATTGCAATATGCTCTGGCTGATTTTATGAAAAAGAAGGATGAATACCTGAAACTTGCGGAATTTTACGAGGCGAAAAGAGATTACTTTATACGCCTGCTGAAGGGTTCTAAATTCACTTGGATACCCGCGTCGGGCTCCTATTTCCAATTGCTTGACTATAAGAAAATAACAGACGAGAAAGACACCGGTTTTGCGGTGCGGCTCACTAAGGAGCAAGGCGTGGCAAGCGTGCCTGTATCGGTATTTTATCACGAGCATACCGACAACAAGCTGTTGAGGTTCTGTTTTGCCAAATCGAACGAAACGCTTGAAAAAGCTGCGGAAAAATTATGCGGAATATGAGTGCAGTTAAAGATTTAAGGGTTACCGTTGTGCAAACGGAGTTAATTTGGGAGGACGTTGCCGCCAACGTTGATTCGCTCGCCAAAAAGCTTTCGGCGGTTAAGGCAGGCGCAACCGATGTAATAGTTCTGCCGGAAATGTTCGGCACCGGCTTTACCATGAATGCGGTAAAAGTTGCTGAAACTATGAAAGGCAAAGCGGTTGCATGGATGAGAGCGATGGCTGCCGAAAAAGAATGCTGCATAGCCGGCAGTTTGGTAATAAAGGAAGAGAGCCGCAACTACAACCGGCTGATATGGATGCGCCCCGACGGCAGTTACGATACATACGATAAAAGGCACCTGTTCAGGATGGGTGAGGAGCAGCATACCTACTCGGCAGGGAATAAACTATTGATTGTAACCCTGAATGGCTGGAAAATATGCCCGCTCGTCTGCTACGATTTACGGTTTCCGGTATGGAGCCGTAATGCCGATAACCGCTATGATTGCCTTATTTATGTTGCCAACTGGCCCAATAAACGAAGCTACGCGTGGAGGCAACTGCTTATCGCCCGCGCCATAGAGAACCTGTCTTATGTGGTTGGGGTAAACAGAATAGGAGCGGACGGCAATGGCATAGAACATTCCGGCGATACGGCGGTGACAGATGCGAAAGGCGAGATTATAAGCATGACAAAAAGCGGCGAAGAGTCGGTGGAGACGGTAGTTTTATCGTGGAACGCATTACAGGAATACCGAAAGAACTTTCCGGCGGCAATGGATGCGGATAAGTTCAGGTTGATAAATTAATCAAATAAACAGAGGTGAAAAGAATAATCGCGTTTTTCACACTTTCGCTTTCATTGGCGGCATACAACATTTGCTTCGCCCAATCGAAAAAGATTGACTCCCTTCTTAATGCCTTACGAATAGAAAAGCAGGATACCACACGCTATACTATTTTAATGCAACTTGGCGACTTTTTTAAAAACAATAATCCCGATACCTCAATCTATTATTATAATCAGGCGCTTACTATTGCGGAAAAACTAAAGGACGATATGAGAAAGGGATGGACATTAAATGGCTTAGCATGGGAAAGCATAATGTTGGGTAAAATTAAAGCTGCAGAAATGATTTTGCGGCAGTCGCTAACAATAGTTGATGGGTCTTCAGGAAATAATGCACTGAAGCTGAAGGCAGCAACGCTAAATTTCTTAGGGGCGGTAAAGTTGTCGGAAAGTGATTATCTGCACGCGTTAGGATATTATTTTAAAGCGTTAAACTTGGATAGTATATTCGGAGATAGGAATGGGCAAGCAGGGGACTTTGGAGATATTGGAAACGTGTACTTTTCCGAAAGCAATTATCCGCAAGCGCTTGAGTCCTTTCTGAAAGCCCTTAAGATAACTGAAGAAACGGGAGATAGGCAAAAACAGGCATTACTATTCGGGAACATTGGACTTATATATAGTTATGAAAACAACTTTCCTCAAGCGCTGAACTATTATTTTAAAGCTGTTAAAATAGAAGAAGAGTTAAGGCAAAAATATGGACTGCAAGGGACGCTTTCAAATATCGGAGTTGTTTATTCGGAAAAGAAAGATTATTCAAATGCACTTAAATATTATCTCGAAGCAATGAAATTGTTAAATGAAACGGGCAATAAGGATGCACAGGCGATAAATCTGAATAATATAGGTGACGTGTATTATTATGAAGGCAGTTATTCGAAAGCGCTTAATTACTATTGCGAATCCAAAAAATTAGCTAAAGAATTGGAAAATAAGGATTTACAGGCGATGAATATTGGGGACATAGGTATTTTATACATTAAAACTGGTAAATTCAGAGATGCTGAAAATTATCTGAAACAGGCAATTTCTATGGATAGTAGTATTGGATCCCAGAATAATTTGAGGGGCTTCGAGGAATACCTATCGCAACTCTACGACACCACCCACCGCTACCAACTTGCTCTTGAGTGGTTCAAAAAGGCAAGTATATTAAAGGATACGTTGTTCAACATAGACAAAGACAAAGCCATCACCCGCAAGGAACTTACATTCACATTTGAGCGGCAGCAGGATTCGGCGAAGGCAGCGCAGGATAAGATAGACGCGGTGCACGATGAGGTGGTAAAGAAACAGAAGGTAGCCATCTTTTCAGTATCGGGCGGACTGCTCCTTGTGCTTTTGCTTGCCATCACCATCTTCCGCAGCTTGCAGCAAAACCGCAAGAAGACAGAGATGATATCTGCACAGAAAACAGAAGTAGAGAAAAAGAATAAAGTGATAGAAGAAAAGAACAAAGACATCCTCGATTCCATCACCTACGCCAAGCGCCTGCAGGATGCCATACTGCCGCCTATCTCGCAAATAAAGCAATACTTTCCGGAATCATTTGTGTTTTACAAACCCAAGGATATAGTAGCGGGAGATTTTTACTGGATGGAAAAAGTGGATGATGTATTGCTGTTAGCTGCCTGCGACTGCACCGGTCACGGTGTACCGGGAGCGATGGTGAGCGTTGTCTGCTCCAATGCCTTAAACCGCTCTGTTAAGGAATTTAAAATAAGAGATACAGGAAAGTTACTTGATAAAGTGCGGGAGCTTGTACTGGAAACCTTTGACGCTGCCGGCGATGTAAAAGACGGTATGGATTGCTCGCTGTGCGCCATAAACACAAAGACCGGAGAGGTGGAATGGAGCGGCGCCTTTAATCCGCTTTGGTATCTGCAAAAAGGCGAATTTAAAGAAATAACAGCCGACAAGCAACCTATAGGCGTATCGGACAACCCTAAGCCCTTTACAACGCACAAATTAAATTTACAAAAGGGCGACTCATTGTTCCTGTTTACCGATGGCTATGCCGACCAATTTGGTGGGACAAAGGGCAAAAAGTTTAAGTACAAGCAACTGGAAGAACTGATATTGGCGCATGCCGATAAGCCGATGGAGGAACAAAAGAGTATTTTAGCGCAGGAGTTTGATAAATGGAAAGGCGGACACGAACAGGTGGACGATATATTAGTAATCGGTCTTAAAATTTGACCGGGGAAATCATGCATTCCCGCCGCCGTATGGACTATTCCCGTTTTGATGTAAGGGATAATAATTACCTCAAAGAATAACGGGAAGGTTAATCTGAATCAAAATATTTCTATGTTTTACCCTCGCGTTCTTGCTTAAAATACGGTAACAATTTTTATATTTGCCTTTTCACAATAAAAAACTTAACGCCTATGAATTTTTCACTATCAGAAGAGCATTTAATGATACAGAAAGCCGCCCGCGACTTTGCGAATGATGTATTGAAGCCGGGAGTAATAGAACGTGATGAACATCAGAAATTCCCCGAAGAAGAAATTAAGAAAATGGGCGAACTCGGATTCCTCGGGATGATGGTGAATCAGAAATATGGCGGCGGCGGAATGGACGCCATTTCTTATGTACTCGCCATGGAAGAGATATCGAAGATTGACGCATCGGCGTCGGTGGTTATGTCGGTGAACAATTCGCTGGTATGCTGGGGGCTCGAAACCTTTGGAACCGAAGCACAGAAGCAAAAATACCTCTTGCCGCTTGCCAAAGGCGAATCCATCGGCTCCTTCTGCCTGTCGGAACCGGAAGCCGGCTCCGATGCCACCTCGCAGCATACTACTGCCATTCTTAAAGGCGATAAATATATACTGAACGGCACCAAAAACTGGATAACTAACGGCGGTCATGCCTCTACCTACCTCGTTATTGCCCAAAGCAATCCCGAAAAGGGACATAAGGGTATCAACGCCTTTATTGTTGACAGAAAATCACCCGGATTAACGGTGGGAAAAAAGGAAAACAAGCTTGGCATACGCGGCTCCGACACCCATTCCATAATGTTCACCGATGTGGAGGTGCCTAAAGAGAACCGTATCGGCGAAGACGGATTCGGCTTTAAATTTGCAATGAAAACGTTAAGTGGAGGACGCATCGGCATCGCCTCGCAGGCATTGGGAATTGCATCAGGCGCTTATGAACTCGCGCTCGCTTACTCCAAAGAGCGTAAGGCATTCGGTAAACCTATCTGCGAACATCAGGCGATTCAGTTTAAATTAGCCGATATGGCTACCCAGATAGATGCGGCGCGGCTGCTCTGCCTGAAAGCTGCATGGCTGAAAGACCGTCATCTTGATTATACGCAGGCAGGCGCTATGGCGAAAGTGTTCGCTTCAACAATTGCAATGGAAATTGCTACTGAAGCGGTGCAAATACACGGCGGGTACGGTTACGTAAAGGAATACCACGTGGAGCGGCTGATGCGCGATGCCAAGATTACGCAGATATATGAAGGTACTACCGAAGTACAAAAAATAGTTATATCACGTTCGGTACTTGCGTAATCAAACAGTAAATCAGTTCTGTTTTACTTTCCCGTGGTCAGTTTTGCAAGCTCGTTATCAAGCGCTTCACCGCGCAGGTCTCTGGCTATTATTACACCTTTGGAATCCAACAGCCAGTTGCTCGGTATTTGCTGAACGCCGTAAATGGAAGCGGCTTCGGAGCTCCACCCTTTCAGGTCGCTCACATGGTCGGGCCATACTAACCCGTCGTGTTGTATTGCATTCACCCATGCATTCTTATTTTGGTCGAGCGATACGCTGAATATTTTAAAACCCTTCGCGTTTTTAAATTTACTGTCTTTAAATTTATTGTATGCAGACGCCACGTTAGGATTTTCCATACGGCACGGACCGCACCAGGATGCCCAGAAATCAACCAGAACCACATTGCCTCGTAAGCTATACAGGTCAAGTTGCTTGCCTTCAGGATTATTGAATTTTAAATCGGGCGCTACGTTTCCTATCTCTATTCCCTCCACGTTGCCGCTTGGCTGTATCTTAATAAATGCAAGAATTGCCATTATGGCTGCAACTCCGAACAGTATAACATTGATTCGTTTCATAAAAAGTATTTTTAACGGATTTTATTTTACAAAATTACTTATTTTCTTACAATATCTGCTCCGAGTGAGCGAAGCCGCGTATCGATAAACTGGTACCCGCGGTCAATCTGTTCTATATTGTGAATTATGCTTTTGCCATGCGCCGATAGGGCGGCGATAAGCAGTGCAACGCCGGCGCGTATGTCGGGCGACGTCATGGATATGCCACGCAGCGGGTGTTGGTGGTTAAGCCCTATTACAGTCGCCCGATGAGGGTCGCACAGAATAATCTGCGCACCCATATCTATCAGCTTATCCACGAAGAAGAGACGGCTTTCAAACATTTTCTGATGAACCAGTACGCTGCCTTTGGCTTGTGTCGCCGCCACTAATATCACACTTATAAGGTCGGGTGTAAAACCGGGCCAGATGGCGTCTGAAACCGTCAGTATTGAACCATCAAGAAAGGTCTCTATCTCATAGTTTTCCTGCGCCGGTATATGAATGTCATCTCCTTTTCTTTTAAGTTCGATGCCAAGGCGCCTGAAGGTGGAAGGGATGATGCCCAGATGGTCGTAGCCCGCATTTTTAATGGTGATATCGCTCTGCGTCATGGCGGCAAGACCTATAAAGCTGCCTATCTCTATCATATCCGGCAGTATGGTATGCGAACAGCCGCCTAATGCACGCACTCCCTCTATGACAAGCAAATTTGACGATATTCCCGATATTTTCGCCCCCATGCTGTTGAGCATGCGGCATAATTGTTGGACGTAGGGTTCGCATGCGGCGTTGTAAATGGTGGTTTTGCCTTCTGCAAATACCGACGCCATTACCACATTGGCAGTACCTGTAACCGATGCCTCGTCTAACAGCATGTCGCAACCTTTTAGTCCCCTATCTGCGGTTACGCTGAATAAATTGGCTTCCTCGTTATAACTAAATGTAGCACCAAGTTTTTCAAATCCGAGAAAGTGGGTATCGAGGCGCCTTCTGCCTATCTTATCGCCGCCCGGGCGCGCCATGTATGCTTTGCGATAGCGCGCAAGCAGAGCACCTACCATCATGATTGAGCCGCGCAATCTCGCGCTTTTTTCCTGGAATGAAGGCGAGGCGAGTACGTCCATGTTTACATTCACCGCCTGAAAGGCATAACTGCCCGGCTCTAATTTTTCTACCTTCACCTCGAGGTCTTGCAATAAACTTATAAGGTTATTTACATCCAATATATCCGGTATGTTCCTTATAATTACCTTTTGAGGGGTAAGCAGCACAGCGCTTATCACCTGCAGGGCTTCATTCTTTGCCCCCTGTGGTATTAGTTCGCCTTTCAAGCGGTTTCCGCCGTTTACTTCAAATGCGCCCATCTTTTCATAGTTAATTCCATACCGGCGATAGAAATCCGACATTTGGTTTTCTCTAAAAATCGCCTCTTCCGGTTATCGGGAAAATTAATAACCGCCATTGTTTCTAGAGTATTTTTTATTCTTTCTGCGGTCTTTGTTTTTGCGTTTATTTTTTCCGAAATGAGCCGGCTTGGTCATTACAGGTTGCTGTACCGATACATTGACAAGTTTAGATGCATCTTTCAAAACCAGTTTGCCGCCCGAGAGTTGCTTTAGGTCATCCACTATCGTTTTATCATTTACCGAGCTTTTATTCCATATCATGTATGCCTTTTTCATGAGCAATGCAATAGATTCAACGAGCGCATCCCTTTCCTCACCATCCTTGTACTTCACCGCTTTCTTTATCAGTTCGTTGATTATCTTTCCATAATGTTTGTAATTCACCGTATATATCGGATAATGCAACCGTTTGGGCTTTGATTCAAGAAGGGATGTTGATGGCTTGGGATAGGGTCCGTCCACATCAAGCTTATAATCTGTGATGATGTAAAGGTGGTCCCAAAGCTTTCGGCGCAACTCCTCGCTGTCTTTGGCATAGGGATGAACCTGCGTCATGGTTTGTATCACCACTTCGCTCGCTCTGTTTCGTTCCTGCCTGTTTTTAATTGTTAACAGATGCTGCGCCATCTTTTGGACGTGGCGTCCATATTCCGGTATTATCATCAGCGGTCGCTGGGAATTATATTCTATCTGATTCTGCATATCTTTAATTAAATAATTCTGTTTTAAAGGCGCTTGTTTTTGTAGTCAGGTATGCGGAAAGGCGTTATCCTTATCCCAATACTTTGCAAAGTTAGCACAAAATACACTATGTTTGGAAACCGCAGCTGATTCCGATTAAAATTATCAATTTTACCTACAAAAAATAAAACCGCAAAACATTTCTGTTGGTATGGTTGCCCAGCACCGGTATTTTGCGTTCGCAAAATCGCTTACGGACAGTATACGTTTGCAAAATTACGTACAGCCAATATAAATAAAAAAAAGCGCCGGTGCTTTACATCGGCGCTTTTCGTTATCTGTCGGATTAATTACTTTATCAGCGTCACCTTGCCAATGTAACTGTGCGTGTTGTTAAA
>JAKAOA010000013.1 GCA_021823405.1 Bacteroidota bacterium
CGGGATAAGGGGTAGTGTAAAAATTGCTGAAGCAAATTCAAACCTTAATAAATCCTACCGAGACCGGAGACCGACTGGCTATGAATCCTCATTTAAGTAAATGGTTTAATCATGTCTTATGTTTCGGACTTATCATCCTGTCAATTATAGTCAATTTTCCATTACAAGCACAAAATTCTCCCGGTTCTGAAGCCCAACTCATAAAGGACGCCGACGCCTGTTTTAATAATGATGATTATTCGGATGCATTCCCATTGTATTCGCAGCTTTTAAGTTTATACCCCACAAATCCGAAGTACAACTACCGGCTGGGAGCATGTATGCTTTTTATAAAAGCCGACAAAGAAAAACCCATTGATTATATAGCTAATGCCGTACATCAACCCGGCGTAGACGCTATCGCCTGGTATTATCTCGGCAGGGCGTACCATCTAAACTACAAATTCGATGCTGCAATAAGGGCATATAAGCAGTTTGCCCAGATCGCCTCTGCTTCCGAAATAAAAAAATACCCTGTAGACCATTTGATAGACATGTGCAATAACGGCAAAACACTGCTGAAGAATATGCAAGAACTGGATGTTCTGGTAAAAAAAGAGGTGAATATCTCCGATTATTTTCAGGGCTATGATTTAAGCAATAACGGCGGCAGCGTTATAATAGAACCTGATGATTTTAAAACACGGCTCGATAAAAAGAAAGGCGCCACCTCGGTGATGTATCTCTCGGCAGACAAAAACATCGTATTTTTCTCAAGTTATGGCGATAACGATAAGGACGGAAAAGATATTTATGAGAAAAAACGATTACCTGACGGCAGTTTTGGCAAACCCGTAAATCTTGGCAAGGTGATTAACACTCCATACGATGAGGATTACCCCTTCTACGATGAACCCACGCATACCCTCTATTTCTGTTCAAAAGGTCATAACAGTATGGGAGGATATGATGTATTTAAATCAAATTTTGACGATGCATCCCAAACATGGTCATCTCCGGTTAATATGGATTTCCCTATTAATACCCCTGACGATGATATTCTATTTATAGCTGATACGATGAATCAGACCGCATATTTTGCATCCACCAGAGAGAGCCCGATGGGTTCAATCGATATTTATAAAATTAAGATTCAGCCCCATCCGCCTGAATTTATCGTTCTGAACGGCATTACATACAGCGATAGCGGATCCGTTATAACTTCATCCAGAATTACTGTGAAGGATTTCAAAAGCGACCAGGTGACGGGTATTTATAATTCTTCATCGCAATATGGAACCTACCTGATGAACCTTACCAACGGCGGTAAATTCGTTTTTACGGTAGAAACTGAAGGTCATAAGACGCAATCAGCGCCCGTTCTACTACCCCCTGAACCAACAGAGATAACGCTGAAACAAACGATTAGTTATGAACCTGGGACTGATAAACTTATTATCAAAAACAACTTCCAGTCAAGCGATTCCGACTATTTGCTGGCGCTTAATTATATTAAGCAAAAAGCGCAGATGGAAGTGCATACGGATACCGCCTCGCATGCCTTACAGAATAATGCGCAACAGGTCGCCTCGACCGCCGGTGCCAACAGCGCAGCTTCCTCAAACCAACAGCAACCTGCTGCCGATACAGGAACAAACACTAATGGGAAGAGCTATATACCTGATTTTACGAGTTCATCGAACAACGGAAATCTGACCAACAGGCAACTTGTCAAAATTGACTCGGAAGATGCAGGGCAGCAGGAACAAACGGCAAAAAACATGAAAGAAGATGCGGATAAAACAACTTCATTTGCAAATGATAAGCTTATGCAGGCGGAAGACCTAAAGGAAAAAGCCCTGCTTTTAGCCGACAGCGCCAATAATATTTCCAATCTTTCTTCAAAAAACGATAGCATTGCTAAATCTGCCGCCCTTCTCGCCCATGCAAACGAGCTGGAGAAAAAAGCAATGGAGGCATACCAACTTGCCGCCGAGGAGCAAACGGATGCCTCGACGAAGCAGCAGCAGGCAGATCTAAGCGTCAAGTACTCCATGAAACTGGACTCTGCTTCACGTACATCAGACAATATTAAGGCGATAAAAGAATTACAAAAACAGGAAACGGAACTGCGATATCAACAACAGTCATCGCCGCCGGCAAAAACCACACCGGCAGACCTCATCCGCCGGCAAGCTGATAACGTAAAACTGGATTCGGTTCAGCTTGCAAAGCAATCGGAAGAGATTGAGAAGGAAATACCCCAACTTGAGCAACAATCGCAAGGTTACGTAAATCAGGCGCAGACCACGAATAATGCGCAGGAGAAAATTGCACTGTTGCAACAAGCAAAGGACCTTACTGAAAGTAAAAAACAAAAAGAACGGGAGCTTGCCGACAATGCAATAAGGGAAAAACAACTTGGCGAGGAGCATATGCAAACGCTTGCCGCAGCAAATTCAGCCGACAGCGCTAAAAATGCCGTTTCGCCGCAGGGAGTCGCTTCGCAGTTTGCCGACAGCGCGGGATTGAAGCAGGAAATTGCCGGCTATACTCCCGCTTCCTCAAATGTTTCCGGTTCTACCCAAAATCAACAACCGGAAAACCTTGCATTGACAACCACCGTTAATAATAACTCTGCTACTATACAAAACAGCGACAATAATCTACAATCTTCCAATCAGAATATTTCAACAGGTCAAAATGTTCAAACGATTAACACGAACGCTCAAAATTCAGGCGTTCAGACAGGTGAGGTATCTGCAAACAGTCAATCGAATAATCCTTCAATTAATCAACAGGGTAAAAACATAAACAGCAATAATTCAAGCGGTTCCGATAGCTTAAAACATGCCATACAGAATAGCGGGCAGATGGCTACGGGAACCGCAGATAATGAGACCACACAAAATCAGTCCTCTTCCGCATCAAGTTCGCCAACAACTCTTTCTACTACTAAGGTCTTTTATTCCGATCCCGGCGCAGGCAAGGCAGGTACTGAAGGAGCAAAACTAATCGCCGATGCCACTATACTTTCGCAAGAGGCAGGCGATGCGCGAAGACAGGCGGAAGAATCAAAAGATACCACCATACAACGTATTCTCTACCACCGGGCTGATTCACTGGATAATGTAGGAGATAAAGAAAAGCTGCAAGGGGCAACGGTTTCAGTGATTGCCGACTCTAACCAATACCAGTCCAACGCCCAAAAACTTGGCGCATGGAAAACGTACAAGATACATACCGACGATTCGGATAAAATTACCACGGCAAGATTATTAATGGAGGATGGAGGATTTTACTTTACCAAATCGCTTTCGGAGAAACAGAGGGCAGACAACATGAGCAAATCATATTTAAAGGAAACTTTTATGGAACTCGCCAAACAGGATGTTGAAACAGCTCTGTTAAAGCAGCAAACCGCCGAAAACATATATCTTGGATTCAATCCGGCGCTTGCAAACATTAACACCCCGAATCCGGCTAATGCTTCCAATTCTGCTGTAATACAGGCAGAACAAACTGTCGCGAACGCTTCACAAAACCCCTCTGGTTCAGAACCGGTTTCTGCAAATAATACAAATCAGCAATTAAACAATGTTAATGGTTCACAAAATCCGGTAACAGGTGCGGGTCAGAACAACTCTTCATCGATGCAAAACGGGAATAATAATTCGGAAAATACTTCCCCATCCGCCAACAATACAAATACAGGAACGGTTAACGGTTCACAGAATCAGGTAACTGTTGCGAATCAAAACAACTCTTCATCAATGCAAAACGGGAATAATAATTCGGAAACTACTTCCCCATCCGCCAACAATACAAATACAGGAACGGTTAACGGTACAACAAATCAGGTAACTGCATTGGGTCAGAACAACTCTTCATCAATGCAAAACGGGAATAATAATTCGGTAACTACTTCCCCATCCGCCAACAATACAAATACAGGAACGGTTAACGGTGCAACAAATCAGGTAACTGCATTGGGTCAGAACAACGCTGTATCAGGGCAGAACAGCAATACGCAATCTGCCGCAGGTAACAGCCCACAGAATAATGGAAACGCTTCATTTCAGCAAGCTAAGCGAATAGATTCTGCTCTCTCCGGTTCAAATGCAGTAGATACACAGCGACTTGCTTCACTAAACCGGAACATGAATACAACTGTTCCGCAACCCCCCGCCCCTGTCAGCACTCCAACCCTTACTGCATCGCAGGACAGCAGTGTAACGGCAAGCAGGGCGCTATCAGCATTATCAGTTGCTCCGGCTGCCGATTTAACAGTTACGGTAACAATAAACCATAAATCCAATATCAAAGGTTTTGCCAAACTGGAGGAAACAATACCTGATGGTTTCACCGTTCAGCCATTAAAGAAGTCAGGATCTTCCTTTTCGGTTGACAATAATAACGTGAAATTTGTCTGGTTTACGGTCCCTCCTGAACCCACCTTCACAGTTTCTTATATCCTTACCCCGAAATCCACTACATCCGGAGCACAAACAATCAAAGGAGAATTTTCTTACCTTATGGATGAGAGCGCGACCTCACTAAACTTGCCTTTAAGTACTGTTCTTGTTCAAAATGGTTCTATGCCCGTTACAGCTAACATTCAGGAAAATAACGGTGCCCAGAACGGACAGAACAATAGCGTTAGTCAACCGACAAACAATAACCCTCCAACTGCCAGCGCTTCTTCCCAGCAGAATAGCAGCAACGAAGGCAATGCACAAAGCGGACAGAACAATAGCGTTAGTCAACCGACAAACAATAACCCTCCAACTGCCAGCGCTTCTTCCCAGCAGAATAGCAGCAACGAAGGCAATGCACAAAGCGGACAGAACAATAGCGTTAGTCAACCGACGAACAATAACCCTATAACTGCCAACGCTTCATCCCAGCAGAACACCAGCAACGAAGGCAATGCACAAAGCGGACAGAACAATAGCGTTAGTCAACCGACGAACAATAACCCAGCAACTTCAAACACTTCAGCCCAGCAGAACACCAGCAACGAAGGTAATGCACAAAGCGGACAGAACAATAACGTTAGTCAATCGACAAACAATAACCCTGCAACTGCCAACGCTTCTTCCCAGCAGAACACCAGCAACGAAGGCAATGCGCAAAGCGGACAGAACAATAACGTTAGTCAGTCGACAAACAATAACCCTGCAACCGCCAACGCTTCATCCCAGCTGAATAGCAGTAACGAAGGCAATGCGCAAAGCGGACAGAACAATAGCGTTAATCAATCGACAAACAATAACCCTGCAACCGCCAACGCTTCATCCCAGCTGAATAGCAGCAACGAAGGCAATGCACAAAGCGGACAGAACAATAGCGTTAGTCAGTCGATAAATAATAACCCTGCAACTGCCAACGTTACTGCGCCGCCGACTAATGAGAACAACATGCCGGACGCCAACAGTAACAATTCTGAAATAGGAAATAATGCTACTACGGTCTCCATTATCTCCGATGTATTCGAGGAGTTACCGGCATCGCCATATTCTAAAGCAAAGCCAATACCTGTTAACCCTCCCCTGCCATCCGGTTTAATATATAAGGTACAAGTGGGCGCTTTCAGGAATCCTATTGCTCAAAATTTGTTTAAAGGGCTTAATCCCATTTCAGGGGAGAAGACAGCAAACGGGCTGACACGATATACTGCAGGTCTTTTTAAAGAATACGGCGGTGCGAAAGATGCGGAGGATAAAATTCATCAACTCGGCTACCGCGATGCCTTTATAGTGGCGTTCCTGAATGGTAAACGCATACCTCTTGCCCAAGCCGAAGGCGTTCCGGCTACTACTTCGAAAAGTAATCCTGTTGCTGCAGTAAATCCGCCGGCTGAAGCGGCGACAAACGGGGTGCCTGCAGCGCCATCCACATCGGTTAAGGAGGTAAAGGGTTTGTTTTATACGGTGCAGGTTGGGGCATTCGAACATCCTGTTTCTTCCTCTCGTCTGTATAATTTAACCCCATTATTCTCCTACAATGCCACTAACGGCTATATACGCTATAACTGCGGCATTTACAGCACGGCAGTTAAGGCAGGCGATGCGAAACGAGTCATCATAGGAAACACTCCTGTTAAAGATGCCTTTGTTACGGCATATTACAACGGCGAAAGAATTAATATTGATAAAGCAGGGCAGCTGTTAAAAAACGATTCAGCTGTAATACCCCAAGATCAGAACCTTGACCGGATGCCGCCGTTAGGAAATAACAACGGATTGCAACAAAATGCGCCACTACCTTCAGAAAACCCGCAACCTGCCGTAATCCCTTCGTCTAACGCCTCAACAGGGAAGGTTATATTTAAGGTACAGGTGGGTGCATACGCCGGCTCGATACCCATTGATATGGCGAATAACCTTTTGAAAATCTCCAATCAGGGTTTGCAATCGCATAAGGAAGCAAACGGCATTACCACTTACACAGTAGGAGAATATCCGGACTATACCTCCGCCAACCTCCTGAAGAAGGAATTAATAAAGGGCGGATTTCCCCAGTCATTCATTGTTGCTTATAGCAATGGCAAAAAAATAACCCTTCGCGAGGCGCAGGCATTGCTAAATAAATAGTCATTAACTAATTTCCTTCTTGAACCGCTAATTCGGTAATTGCTAAAATTTAAAGTTAACGCCGAGGGAAAGATTTGTATAACCATATCCCAGTTCCGCCCATATCCCGATTTTGGGGCTAACATAATACCGGCAGCCCAAAAATAAACTGATGGCGGTATAGCTGTTGTATGAGCCATTATATACGTTATAAAATGGATCATTCGGATTATTCCAACCCGGGTCATTGCTGGAACTGCTGTAATTTATAAAATAATAACCAATCATAATTCCTGCGTAGGGGTCAAATTTTGCATTGTTTGTAAAATTCCAATGATAGGCGCCTCGCAAGCCAATAATAAAATAAGACCAATCCTGTTTATAAAAGTAGTTGGAGTATGGGTCGGTGTAAGTATAGCCAATATCTTTATAAGACAGCAGTCCACCTATGCTGATTGTTCCCGGACCTACTTTACCGTTCCCAATAATTCCATTTTCATAGGATAGTACAATATTGGGGGATGATGAATAACCGGGTCCCCACCAACCGTAAGTGCCGCCGATACCAACGCCAATGGCAAGCGCGTTCGTCCCTTGCGGAAAACTTTCTTCACCTGCGCTGGCACCCTGCGCATCGTGCTGTGCATTGGCGCTATTGGTAATAAGAAGCGGGGATATTGCGAGAGCTAAAAGTAGTTTTTTCATAATTCATGGGATTTAATTTATTTCTATGAACTGCAAATTTAATAAACTGATAAAAATACCGGCAGTCAATTTTCAACATAAAAAAGCGTCCGGTGGTAGCCGAACGCCTTAAACTGAAAATAAAATTTAAAATTTAGAACTTAGCAGCTAAACCGAGGTTAAAAATAGCGCCGAACAAGCCATGCCAGCCGCCATCAACCCATGCACCGAAGTTATTCGAAAACCAAATTTTTGTGCCGAAGTATATTCCCCAGCAAGGCAATCCGCCTGCTATCGAACCCGCAGCTACATTCCCATCCCAAGTTGTATTCGGGTCATTTGTTGACCAACCAAAAGTAATTGGCTCATATCCAATGCGAAAACCCAGATAAGGTTGAAAAACGCCGCTGGTAACAAAATAATAATCGCCGGTAACAGCAATTTCCATTCCGCTTAACGATAGTTTATCAGTCCAATTATATACCTGTCCGATATTATGAGGATAAAATCCTGCAGTATTATCTGTACTCCCGTTCAAGTTCATGGTAACGCTGCTATATACAAATGCTAATCCAAATGTAAAGTTAGAACTCAATCCCCTCTCGTATTGAATGGTAATTGGCAACACTGATGAACCAGAATAACCCGCCGTAGTATAGGCAGATGCCATGAGGCTTGTTAAGCTAAGAAATCCTACTCCTGCGGATATTATGTTCTTACCTTTCAAATCCCCATCATCGCCGCTTCCTCCACTATGGTGTGGTGGCGGAGCCATATCATCAAGATTATCGCTTATATCAGAATTACCGGATACCGAGGTCATCACCACAGGAGTAAAGCATGTATTCGTAATCAACATGCCGTTAAATGAGATATTCTGAAAGGTCTTCAGATTGTCCGGTGTATTAAGGATGGTCTTTATGCGCTCGGCATTCTGGTTAGGCAGAATTGTACCGTATGCCGCAGGTGCAGCTAAAATAGCAGTACAAAATAGCAATTTTTGAAGTTTTGATTTCATAATTAGATTTAGTTAATTGGTTAATAGGACAAATATAGTGATTTATCAATAACTGAACCTTTCGCACTGTTCATCCATCAAAGGCGATACAAATGGCTAATCGATAAGAGAATAATCTTTGGACAGAACAAAAAAAGTCCCGCACTAATGCGGGACTTTTACTTTAAGTTCCTAACGCTTACCTGATTACATCATATCGGCGCCCATTCCTCCGCCCATTGGTGGCATCGGAGGTGGGTTTTTTTCCTTTTCTTCTGCTAACACGCATTCGGTGGTTAATACCATTCCTGCAATTGAAGCGGCGTTTTCGAGGGCTACGCGCGATACTTTGGTGGGGTCTATAACACCGGCGGCGAACATATTTTCATATTTCTCCGTGCGGGCATTAAAACCATAATCAGCTTTGCCTTCTTTCACCTTTTGCACAACAACGGAACCGTCGACCGTACCCGAATTGGCTACAATTTGGCGTAGAGGTTCTTCCAGCCCGCGTTTTATGATTGCAATACCGGTATTTTCATCTTCATTTTCGCCCTTCAGTTTTTCCAGCGCTTCCGCCGCACGTATATACGCAACGCCTCCGCCGGGAACAATTCCTTCTTCAACAGCAGCGCGTGTTGCGTGCAGCGCATCGTCCACGCGGTCTTTCTTCTCTTTCATCTCCACTTCGGTAGCAGCGCCTACATACAATACTGCCACACCGCCGGCTAATTTAGCCAGGCGTTCTTGCAATTTTTCCTTGTCGTAGTCGGAGGTGGTATTTTCTATCTGCGCCTTTATCTGGTTAATACGTGAACTAATATCGGCTTTCTTTCCCGAGCCGTTCACAATGGTGGTATTGTCCTTATCAATGGTGATTTTTTCAGCACGCCCCAGATAAGAAAGGTCAGCATTCTCCAGTTTATAACCGCTTTCTTCCGAGATGAATATTGCGCCTGTGAGAATACCTATATCTTCCATCATAGCTTTTCTGCGATCGCCAAAACCTGGAGCTTTCACGGCTGCTATTTTTAGCGACCCTCTGATTTTGTTAACCACAAGAGTAGCGAGGGCTTCTCCGTCGATATCTTCGGCGATAATAAGGAGGGGATGACCGGTTGCTACCGACTTTTCAAGGATTGGGAGAAGCTCTTTCATATTTGAGAGTTTCTTCTCATAGAGTAAAATATAGGGATGCTCCAGAACCGCTTCCATCTTGTCGGCGTTAGTGACAAAGTATGGTGAAATATATCCGCGGTCGAATTGCATTCCCTCTACAACGTCAACGGTTGTTTCGGTACCTTTCGCCTCTTCTACGGTTATTACGCCCTCTTTCTTAACCTTTGCCATTGCTTCAGCTATAAGTTTTCCGATAGCGTGATCGTTGTTGGCTGATATGGTAGCTACCTGTTCAATTTTCTTGTTGTCGTCGCCAACCGATTTCGATTGTCTTTTCAGGTCTGCAACAACCGCCTCGACAGCTTTATCGATACCCCTTTTCAGGTCCATCGGATTAGCCCCGGCAGTTACGTTTTTCAAACCTGCTGTGATGATTGCCTGTGCAAGTACCGTTGCAGTTGTTGTTCCGTCTCCCGCCACGTCCGAGGTCTTTGATGCAACTTCTTTCAGCATTTGCGCCCCGAGATTTTGCACTGCATCCGGTAATTCAATTTCTTTAGCAACCGTTACACCGTCTTTGGTTATTGTGGGTGAACCGAACTTTTTATCAATTACTACGTTGCGTCCTTTAGGACCCAAGGTAACTTTCACCGCGTTCGCCAACGCATCCACGCCTTTTTTTATTGCGTCGCGGGCTTTCAAATCAAAAATTATTTCTTTAGCCATTTTTTTTAGTTTTTATTGTTAATGATTAGAGGTTCAGACAATCAGTCAAAATTGCCGAAAATGTCGTCCTGGCGCATAATGAGATACTCCTTTCCGTCAATTGCAATTTCCGTGCCGGAGTATTTACCATACAGCACCTTGTCACCGACTTTTATGGTCATCGGCTCATCCTTCTTTTTACCCGGACCAACTGCCACCACTACTCCCTTTTGTGGTTTTTCTTTGGCGGAATCGGGTATTATTATACCGCCTGTTGTCTTCTCTTCCGCCGATGCCGGCTCCACCATAATGCGGTCGCCTTGCGGAACAAAATTTACTTTTTTTGCCATGTTATGTTTAATTTTAAAGGTTATAAATTATTGAGTTCTTCGATGCAATTTTTCCTTATACAAATTCTGTGCCAAACCGAAAAAGGGTGACAAAATTAATCTTTATTCTGACAAAACATGACAGGAGTACTGATGAAGTGTAACCAACTGTCTTTCAATAAAAAGCTATTACTCTATTTCTGTTTCTGCATTTATTCCGGTAAATTTTTCTGCGCTGTTCCATTTTTTTGCCGTTTTCTTTTTCAATTGCTTTATCATTGCCCGAACCGATTCGTTTATTGCTTCTTCGAATGTTGAACATCGTCTTGATGCAAAGAACTGTGAGCGCCGTTGATTTATAATTATTTCACATTCTTTGTTATTATCCGTGTCCGATTTATCGAGTTTCAGCGTTATTTCGCATTTTAAAATCCTGCTGTCGTATTTCAATAACTTTTCGGCTTTTGCTTGAGTGAATTCTTTGAGCTTGTCATTAATTATAAAATGCGGTGATTGAATTATAATTTCCATATTCTTTGATTTTATTGTTTTTATTTAACTTGATAATTTATTAGCATCCTTAAGTAATAATTACTTCTGCTTCCCTAATTTTGAAAGTTCTCTGAACAATTCCTCTTCCTTTGCAGAAAGATTTTTGGGTAACTCAACCTTGATTTTAGCGTAAAGATTGCCAAACTCCCCCTGATGACCGAACTTAGGCATACCCAGATTCTTCAATCGCAGTGTTTTGCCATTTTCTGTTCCTTTTGGCAGGTCTATTCTTATCTCGCCTTTGAAAGTTTTAATTATTTGTTTACCGCCAAGTATAAGCGTATACAAGTCAACAGGAATGGTGCAATAGAGATCTATTCCTTTTACTTTAAAAGAATGATGCTCTTTTATATTTACCGTAAGATATAGGTCGCCATGAGTTCCGCCATTGATACCTCTGCCGCCTTTTCTGGGCAAACGAAGCAACTGCCCGTTTTGAACGCCGGGCTGCACTTTTATTCGCAGCGTTTGTCCGTTAACCGATACATTTACATTCGCTCCGTAATAGGCATCTTCCAGCGTCAGATTTAACTCGCCCTTGAAGTCCTGTCCTTTTGTCTGTTCATTTTCTCTCCTGCCGAATTGCGACCCAAAGATAAAGTCGAAAAAATCAGAAAACTCACCCTGTTCTCCAAAGCCGCCTTGCTGATGAGCGCCGGAACCGCCTCCGGAATTGCCTGACCACTGCGACCAGTTAAAATCCTGCCGGGCATCGGGGCTTTTTTTATGATATTTCCAACTATCCCATAATTCGTCGTATTTCTTTCGTTTTACGGAATCGCTTAATACCTCATTCGCCTCGTTTATCTCTTTGAATTTATCTTCCGCCGACTTGTTGTTTGGGTTTTTGTCTGGATGATACTTCAGGGCGAGTTTGCGGTAAGTCCGCTTAATTTCTTCAAGAGAGGCATCCTTTTTTATTCCCAATATCTCGTAATAATCCTTGAAATTCATGCTTCAAAATTAGGGGAAAAACTAAATATTTAGCATGATATAAATCATCCGTCCGCCTGACAGGTCTCATTCAATAACGGATAAGGTATTAGTTTATTTGTATGCAAATAACCAATCCATATAGTACTATGACACCCGAAGAAGTTTTAAACAAGAACAGGCAAACCGTAGCCGATATATTGAACACCCTGCTTGCCGACGAGTTTATATTATATACCCAGACGCGCAATGCACATTGGAATATTACAGGACCGAATTTTAGGGAATTACATGCATTCTTTGAGGAGCAGTATGAGATGCTTGATAAAATGGTGGATGATGTGGCAGAGCGTGTGCGCGCCATCGGTCATTTTGCAATAGGCACTATTACCGAATTCTCTAAACTGACCCAGATTGACGAGAAACCGGAGTTGAGCACGCCTAAAGATGCTATTACTACCCTTTTATCGGCGCACGAAACTATCATCCATAATATAAGGAAACAGCTAAACACAGTTGCTGCAAAATATGGCGATGCTACAAGCGCGGATTTTATAACCGGCATAATGGAACATCACGAGAAGATGGCTTGGATGTTAAGATCATATCTTTAATCGCACCATTAATCTTCCGCTTTAAAATAATTCTGTTATGTGTCCTGAATCAATATGAACAGTATTACAGGCGGGGGATTATATTGTTACAATACTGCTCGTAAGTGATTTTACGAATGTAAAATACCTCTACGAGGAGTTATACCGATGCTTTGAATTTGTGCATTTTAACAACCCGATAGCTATCGGGTTCAATTGTAGTCGGTATAATTTACTCGTGTATGCTAAGTAGAGGGATATGCGTGTGCAAAGCCATCTTCTTGGTTACACTGCGGTGAAAAAGCTTAGTAATAAAGCTATAATTATGCGGTATCATTACCAGCATATCAATATTATTCCTATCAATAAAATCATTGGTTTCAGCCACCGGGTCATCGCCCGAAGGGAAAAAGAAAGAATGTTTTAAATCGCCCAACGAGTTTTCGAGATTCACCTCTGCAGCGGCTTTTGTATAAGACACCAGTTCCGTAGTTCTTAATACATCGAATACAGCTATTTTACATTTAAAAAGCCGCACCATTTCTTTAAATTTATCCACTACCTTGTCCGGTATTATAGATCTAAAATCGGCGGCAAGGGCAATTTTCCCCGGTATACTAAATTTAGCGTTCTTAGGCACTATAATAATAGGCGATTCCGAAAGTTTTTGGAGTGTAGTGGCATTACTGCCAAAAAGCGCTGCAGCCCTGCCTGCTCCGGTAATACCCATAACGGTCAGCCATGTTTTTTTCTCCTCCTGTACTTTCAAAATTTCATCGGCAACGAATCCTGCTCTTGAAACGAGTTCTATTTCCAATCCCGGGTGCTTATTTGTTAGCTTTTTCTCCAATGCCTTAAGTTGTTTCATGCTCTCCGCCTCCAGTTCATCAAATGGTATGGTAACTATAGGTACGTCTGATGAAACCGGAACCGGAATAGCGTAGCCGTTAAAAAGAATCAATCGCGCCTTTGCAAATACGGCAAATGCGGAGGCATAATCAACAGCGTTATCTGCAACATCGGAGAAATCGGTGGCGGCAAGTATTGTTTTCATAATTAATGTAAGTTTGATATTATATAGAGTGGATAAACTTAATTAGCGACCAGATGTAGTCAATTGATATCACATTCCACTGCGAAGGAGCGATAAGCAGAAAAATGAGAAGGGCAAGACGGGGAAAAATATGTTTCATGTCCCACATGGGCTCTACAATACTAAAGACGAGAACGGCAAATAGCATATCGAATCCCAGTAAATAGAGATTCCAATAAGTTGCAAAACCCAGTATGAGCATTGCGCCGCAAATCAGTTCAACATAAGATGTTCCATAGGCGCCCATTACGCTAAAAAATTCAGGTACACCACGCGTTTTTAATGGTGTATGTATGGTGTCTATTACATTAGGCACCTTCAGACGGAATACCTTATCATATCCTTGTAAAAAGAATAATACGCCGAGAAATACTCTCGCTAAAAAGGCAGCGCCTATTTCTCTTATATGAATAGCTTCAAGCATATTAATTTTACTTTTGATGTAACAAATTTATATTTAGTATCTCCGGATGTTGCTGACAAATATCGTTTAAAAGAATGATATATGTCAGCCGGTAAAATAACACCCGATAAATCTAAAACCTAAAATAGAAACGAAAGAGTGGGGCGATTTAATATTCCTTTGTTTAATTTACTATATTTGTAAATAACGACGCAGAATATGGAACCAACCAGAATATTTGACATTCCCCGCCTGCAACAACAGAAATACCCGAAAACAGATGCCATTGCCACCAAAGTGGCGGGCAAATGGACACTTATAAGCACCGATACCTATATTAAAACTTCGGAACAGGTGGCTTGCGGAATGTTAGATCTTGGGATTAAAAAAGGAGATACTATTGCAACCATTTCATCAACTAATAGAAGCGAGTGGAATTATATAGACATGGCAATACAGATGACCGGCGCAATTCATGTGCCTGTGTACCCGACCATCAGCGACAGCGATTTTCGTTTTATCTTTAATGAAGCGGGCATTAAATGTATTTTTGTATCGGATGAAGGACTCTTTAAACGAGTCGTCTCAATATGCAATGACATCCCAACTTTGGAAGCTATCTATACCTTTAATGAGGTGAAAGGAGCAAAATCGTGGAAAGACATACTCCCGATGGGGAATAAACCGGGGCTCGCACAAGCGCTCGAGGAGGTAAAAAACACTATAACCTCCGACGATACCGCAACAATAATTTATACCTCTGGAACCACCGGAATACCTAAAGGCGTTATGCTGTCGCATCAAAATATATTAAGCAACGTAATCGCTTCGCATCCTCTTGTACCGGTAAGTTATACCGACAAGGCATTAAGTTTTCTTCCCCTATGTCACATATATGAGCGCATGTTAAATTATCTATATCAGTATTCGGGTATTTCCATCTATTATGCCGAAAATTTTGATACTATCGGAGACAATCTTAAGGAAGTAAAACCCGCTATATTTGTGGCTGTACCGAGGGTATTAGAGAAAATATATAGCAAAATAATGGCGGTTGGCAGTCAGCTTACGGGCATAAAAAAATCATTATTCGACTGGTCGCTTGATCTTGGTGCAAAGTATGAACATTATCATGCCAATGGGGTCTGGTACGATATGAAATTGTTTGTCGCCCGCAAGCTGGTATTCAGTAAATGGAAAGCCGCGGTAGGCGGTAAGTTAAAGGTAGTTGTTTCGGGCGGTGCAGCATTGCAGCCGAAGATTGCCCGTCTATTCTGGGCGGCGGGAATACCTGTTTTAGAGGGATACGGGCTTACCGAAACTTCACCTGTAATAGCTGTAAATAACCTTATCCCGGGCAATTTATGCTTTGGTACTGTAGGCCCTGTACTTCCGGGCGTTGAGGTGAAGATTGCAGACGACTGTGAAATACTATGCAAAGGACCCAACATTATGAAGGGTTATTACAAACATCAGGATACCACAGCCGAAGCAATTAGTTCCGGAGGATGGTTTCATACAGGAGATATAGGGATGATGGTGGATAATAAATTCCTAAAGATAACTGATCGCAAAAAAGCCCTGCTTAAAACATCGGGCGGAAAATACATTGCGCCGCTGCCCATTGAAAGCGCCCTTAAGGAATCGCCTTATATTGAACAGGTAATGGTGATAGGCGATGGGCAAAAGTTCACGGCTGCCCTAATAGTTCCTAACTTTCAGAACCTTGAAAAATGGTGTGAAGCAAAAAAATTAAAATTCGCCGGTCATGCTGAAATGATTACATCGGAACAGATACTGGCGCTTTTCAATAGTGAGATTGAGAAATACAACAAAAATTTCGGACATATAGAACAGGTAAAACGCTTTGAACTCATAGCGAATGAATGGACTGTAGAGGGTGGTGAGATTACTCCCAAGCTTGACATAAAACGAAAGGTTATAATGCAAAAATATAATGCTCTGGTTGACAAAATATATAACAGCATTCCGCCTCCGGAAATCAAGAATCCGTCAATCTGAATGGTTCGTTTTCCCTTCCGGTGCGAATAACCGCCCCCTTATTCTCCATAGGGGATAAACTGCAAGCAAAAGCATAAAAGGGTACGCAGGAACAAAATATCGTTTTTCGCATGCGCCGAGAATCACAGGATGTATTAAAATGGTGTACACCACTATCCCTATCGGCAGAACTATAAGGAAATTTCTGACACTTTCCTTAGAAAGCATCAAACAGCCCACCGTTCCAAAGATCAGTACAAACCAATAAAAAAGAGAATAAAAACCTTTTATACACAGTCGGTATAGCCCCAAATGATTCACAGAAGCGGTAAATAGGTTATTCGTACCCGAATGCAAAAGGAACTCCTTAGTTCGTATAATAGGCGCTATTACATAATACAAAAAGGGTTTCTCTTCCTTTACAGAATGGGCATAAAGCAAGCATTTATTACGTATTGTTTCAAGTTCCGGCTTCAATTTAGCAGAATCCGCGTCCTTATTCTTAATCGCGGTTACATAGTTTTTTAACTGGCTTCTCAATAACACCAGTGAGTCATAATTGAACTTTGAGGTATAAATATACCCCGGTAACGACACCTTGACATTGTGCATTTCGGATGGCAGTCCGTCATCCAGACCGAACCAGCGTATTACAGCATGCGGTTCAAAATATTGGTCAGTGCCTCCCCAGCTATTAACAAATGTGAAAAGCGGTCCCCAATATGAGTTTTCAATTCCCGGATATAAAAGGGTTCTGGTTACCGGTAAAAATTTACTGTATTTGAGATAATTTCTTCCTATCCATAACCCATCGCACAAAATAATAGGAAGCAGTAAAACAATAATTGTTCGAGAGACCTTCTTAAATGTAAGCGTTTTTTTAAGGTAGAGGAAAATAACAACACCGAATAAAAGATATAAAGGAAAAAAGACAGGGCGCATAAATATCACCCAGGTAAGAAAAATACCTGAAAAGACCAGAAACTGCCCCCGCCCCGACTCATTGGTCAATCCTTTTACAAGAAAGAAGACGGAGAATATTAGAAATGAAGTGGTAAAACTTTCGGTAAGGATAAAAGTATCATACATATTGGAATAGGTACTTAATGCAAACAGATAGAAAGTGAGATAGAACAGGAAATCAGAGCGAAAAATATATTTAGCGGTAAGCGCGAGGCAATATACCGAAAACGCGGCGGCGGTAAGCTGCAGCAGGATTAGGATATTGTACGCCACAGGCATTCCGAACATTAAGGCAAAGGGTAAATAGATAACCCCATAACCTGGCATCCTGAAATCGGGATTATAGGCATGAAAATGAATCAGGTTCTCAATAGGAGAGATATAACTCCACGTATCGCCCTCGCTTACGCCCCAGAATCCATCTACTCTGTGCGGAAGCCAGCGCGTTAAACGCAAAGCGAAAATTACACCTTTGAACAACAATGCCAGAATTAACCAAAATTGCCATTGTAATGGGTTTCTTAGTAAATTCCTTCTGATAAATTGTCTCAATTTAAATAACGCGTTTATCGTTATACATTGGAACTATATTGTCTTAAAAGTTCGGTTTCAACAGATACTTGGAATAAAAATTATCAATAATATCAACTACCTCGTCGGAGGTATCTACAAAATGAAAAAGGTTCAGGTCAGCCGGGTCTGCATTCTTTTCCTGTTCAATCAGAGTTCTCTTTATCCAATCGATAAAACCGCCCCAATAACTCCTTCCTACAAGTACAATGGGGAAGTGCGCAGTTTTATTGGTCTGTATTAGCGTCAGCGCCTCGAACAATTCGTCGATGGTGCCATAGCCGCCGGGCAGAACAATGAAACCCTGGGCGTATTTTACAAACATCACCTTCCGCACAAAGAAATAATCGAAACTGATTAGCTTGTCATAGTCAATAAAAGGATTTGGTTTCTGTTCCATAGGCAATGCAATATTCAAGCCAACTGATCTGCCGCCTCCTGCTTTTGCGCCTTTGTTGGCTGCTTCCATAATGCCAGGTCCTCCGCCTGTTATTATACCATAGCCCTTTCTTGTAAGTTTAAAAGCAATCTCTGAAGCCAGCTTATAATATTGGTTATCTGGTTTGGTTCGGGCTGAACCGAAAATTGAAACGCAAGGACCCGCCTTCGCCATTTTCTCGAATCCTTGCACAAATTCAGAGGTTATTCTGAATATCTGCCATGAATCTATAGCTTTTGTCTCATTCCAGGATTTATCCTGAAACGCTTTTTTTATCTGTTCTTCTTCGTTGAACATAGTGTTTTAATTTATTTGTTTTCCGCTTGTTTTGGCTCAAAAATAGTTAAGATTCCTTTCTAAAAACAAGGTTAAATATTCTATTATTCTAGTTCCTTTGCTAAGTATATGGCGGTACAGCTTTGCTTATTATCAAGTAATTCTTCGGGCGTACCCTGTGCGACAATTTCGCCTCCTTTAGCACCGCCTTCGGGACCCAAGTCAATTATATGGTCAGCCACTTTTATCACATCCATATTATGCTCTATTACTATCACAGTGTTACCGTAGTCAACTAGTTTATTCAATACATCAAGAAGCATCCGGATATCCTCAAAATGCAACCCGGTCGTAGGTTCGTCGAGCAGATACAGCGTACTGCCCGTTTGCCTTTTGGAAAGTTCAGTTGCCAGTTTAGTACGCTGCGCTTCTCCGCCCGACAAAGTTACCGATGATTGCCCAAGCGTTAAATATCCTAGTCCTATCTGATTAAGCGAAGTTATCTTTTGTGTAATAGAGGGTATTTCAGAAAAAAACTCAACTGACTGTTCAATTGTCATATTGAGCACATCATTAATGGACTTGCCTTTGAATCGGACTTCAAGCGTCTGCCGGTCATATCTCTTACCGTTACATTCGTTACATAGCACGTATACATCCGGAAGAAAATTCATTTCAATGCTTTTAATACCTGCACCGCTGCATCCTTCACACCTGCCTCCCTTCACATTGAACGAGAACCGTCCCGGCTTATACCCTCGTACCTTCGATTCGGGAAGTGATGCAAAAAGATTTCTTATATCATTAAATACACCCGTATAGGTGGCTGGGTTTGATCGAGGCGTCCGTCCTATAGGGCTTTGGTCTATATCCACTATTTTATCTATATACTGCAACCCCTTGACCGACTCGTATTCCAGAGGCATAATATCAGATTTATAAAGATGCCGGCAGAATATGGGATAAAGAGTTTCATTTATCAGCGACGACTTTCCGCCGCCGGAAACGCCGGTTACGCATATAAGCTTACCGAGTGGAAATTTAACGCTCACATTCTTCAAATTATGTCCCCTTGCCCCGTTCAGTTCAATCACTTTTCCGCTGCCTTTGCGGCGTTTCTTCGGTACGGCTATCTTTTTCTTGCCAACCAGATACTCGGCTGTTATTGTGTTGAATTTCTTAAAATCAGCTGGCTTGCCTTCGGCAACTATTTTCCCGCCAAGAATACCTGCTCCTGGTCCTACATCAATAAGCCAGTCACTGGCTAACATCATTTCTTTATCATGTTCCACTACCATAACCGAGTTTCCCGAATCACGCAGCCGGCAGAGGGTATCAATCAGTTTCGCATTATCACTTTGATGCAGCCCGATGCTGGGTTCATCCAGAATATAAAGCACTCCTACAAGTTGTGAACCAAGCTGTGTGGCAAGACGAATCCGTTGGGCTTCGCCTCCTGACAATGTTCGTGCTGTAAGATTAAGATTTAAGTAACCAAGCCCCACATTTTTCAAAAATTGTATGCGGCTCTCCAATTCTTTAAGAATATCCTTAGCTATTAAACCGCTTTTCGGATCCAGTTTTAAACGAATTTTATTTACCCAGCAGCTTAATAAGTCAATATCGAGAGATGCAACTTCTGCTATGTTCATACCATCTAATTTGAAAAACAGGGCTTCCTTTTTGAGCCGCGCCCCCTTGCATTCGGGACATGCCACCTTATTCATAAACCCCGATACCCATTGGTTAAGCCCTTCCGTTTCGCTGTCATTACGTTGCCTTTCCAAAAAATTAACGATTCCTTCAAAGCTCAATTCGTAATTGTGCGAACTGCCGCTCAAGCTTTGGCGTACCTTAAGAAGTTCGTTAGTTCCGTATAGTATAGTATGAATCGCTTCGGCAGGTATTTTATTTACCGGTGTATCAAGCGTGAAATGATATTTTTCTGCAATGGCATCGAGTTGCAGGAATATCCATGTATCCTTTCTCTTTCCGGCGGGAAGAATGGCGCCTTCGTTAATTGACAAATGCGGATGGGGCATCAGTTTCTTCTCGTCTATCTGCGAGATTTCACCCAGCCCGTTACAGCGCGGACAGGCGCCATAAGGCGAATTAAAGGAAAACAAATTCGGCGCCGGTTCATCATACGAAATACCGGAAGTCGGGCACATCAGAAAACGGCTGAATGGTCGCGCCATATTCACTTCATCAATTATAATTAACATCCCTTTGCCTTGCTTTAAAGCAAGGCGCACCGATTCCGTAACGCGGTTCTTCGCAGCGTCATTTATAAATACTGTATCTACTATTACCTCTATGTTGTGCACTGAATACCTGTCGGTATGCATACCGGGTTTCAGTTCTTTTATTGTACCATCAATGCGGACCTTAAGGAATCCGCTCTTTCGGCATTGTTCAAATAGTTCGCGATAATGTCCCTTTCTGCCTTTCACAAGAGGGGCGAGAATTTGAATTTTTTGTTCTAAATAGTTTTTCAGAATGAGGTCAATAATTTGCTGTTCGGTGAAACGAACCATCCTTTCGCCTGTTACATAAGAATAGGCATCGCCGGTGCGCGCGAAAAGAAGACGCAGAAAATCATATATCTCCGTAATAGTACCCACCGTAGAACGCGGGTTCCTGCCTACTGTTTTCTGCTCTATTGAAATAACAGGGCTTAAGCCCTCAATCTTATCCACATCCGGTCGCTCCATGCTTCCTATGAACTGACGCGCATAAGAAGAAAGCGTTTCAACATAACGCCGCTGTCCCTCTGCATATATAGTATCAAAGGCGAGCGTTGATTTCCCGCTTCCGCTCAATCCGGTAACTACCACAAGTTTGTTGCGGGGAATCTTCAGGTTTATATTTTTCAGGTTATGCTCCCTTGCCCCTGTAATATCTATGTACTCATCCCCAATATCAGGATATCCTTTCAATACATCCATCTTATTCTCCTTTTTCATAATCTATTTTACGAACATCATCAGTTCGTCTCCCGGTTTTATAATTAAGGTATCACTGATGTTGTTCCACGCCCTTATTTGGTCAACCGTTACTCTGAACTTTTCGGCAAGGCACTCGATTGTCTCCCCGCTTTGCACAATGTGAACTATTATTTTGGGTTCTGAAGTGTCAGGCGTTGACGCGCCGGTAATCGACTTAACGCTGCATTGCGCCGGCGTTACTTTAGCGGAATCTATTTCTACTTCGGTTTTTGCATTGCCGCCGGTATTTAACGGCTGAACGGATTCAAGAGAATCGTTGTACACTATGTCTTCGCCGAGTTCTTCAAAAGGAACGTTTTTTCTCGGCAGTGTAATAACATATTCTGTCCCGCCTGTATTATTCAGTTTGTCACTCATTAGCCACGGATTAAAGAACTTGAGGGTATGAAAATTTATTCCATAATTTTCGGCTAAGGAGGCAAGTACCACTGTTGAATCTACAGTTATGGTATAAGTTGGTAAGGGTTGATAGTAATCCGCCTTGTTCAAGTAATATCCATACCAATCGGGATGGGCAGTTAACTGTTTGAGTGCCAGAATACGGTATATATATCGGGAGGTTTCAAGATTGAGTGACAGGTTATAATAGTTGGATTCTCTTTCGCGTTCTACATCTTTTCTCAAACCTTCAATACCCATGTTATACGAAGCCGCAACGAGCGTCCAGTTATGAAAAACATCATACGCATCCTTAAAATAGCTGCATGCCGCCTCGGTACTTCTCTCAAGATTATATCGTTCATCCACTTCCTTGTTAATTTTCAGATTATATGCAAGCGCAGTACTTTTCATTAGCTGCCAGAACCCTGCCGCCCCGGCAGGCGATACTTTGTACCCGAAACCGCTTTCAGCCATTGCAAGAAATTTAAAATCATCGGGAATTGAGTATTTTTTCAATACCCTCTCTATAACCGGAAAGTAGCGCGATGAGCGCTTTAACATTAATAACGACTGCGACTGCCAGTATGTATTTACCAAAATCTCCTGTTCCATGCCCTCTTTTACACCCAGATGATTCATTGGAACTTCTTCTCCGGCAAAATTCATGGTGTCGGGTAACGGAACATCATATACCTTAAACCTTTGGTTGAAAGGGATATCATCGGTAGTCAGATTTTTTGAAAAACTTAATGTTTCTATCAGGAGTACAATTAAAACCATAATCCCCGCGGCATAGAGAATGCTTTTAACGCCTTTCGACAATTTAACGGGAGCGCTTACGCGAATTCTCTTGGAAAATTTATGACCCTTCATGAACCCTCTTCTTTATCCTGGTAACCACAAAAAAAGAAATAAGCGATAATATGAAAAAACTCCCAAAAATGAGGCAATCCGGCATCGTCCATATCTCTATATATTTATTTATGATTACCACGCATATAAAACATATTGCCGAATAACCGGCATAAACAAGAGCAATCCGTGGCTCTTTAATGCCAAGATAAAAAAGATGGTGGGTGGTATGGTCCTTCCCGCCGATGAAAGGTGAAGCTCCTTTCAACAGCCGGTTAATGAAAACCACAGTGGTATCAATTACAGGAAGTGCAAAGGTGAGAAGTACTGAAATGAAGTTCTTGGTTAATAATATTCCTTGAACTGGTAGGTGAGCATTGTCTGGCGCCATTGGAGTATTCCATAAAAACAAGATGCTTACCGCCGAAAGAAATGCGCCAAGAAATTGGGTGCCTGTATCTCCCATGAACATTTTGGATGGATACCAGTTAAAAAGCAAAAAGGCGAATACGGCGGAAAGCATGCCCAATACCATAGTAACGAAAATGGAGGTGGCGCTATGTCGGATAAGTAAAACAGAAGTAATTGAGGCAAGAGCCCCTATTACAGCCACTGAAGAAACAGCATCCATATTATCAAGAAGATTGATGGAATTCATTAGTCCTACCACCCACAGCATAGTGAGACCGTAATTAAGATACATATTCGGAAAAATATTGATATAAATACCACTGAAGATAAGTATAAAACCACAACATACCTGCGATGAAAATTTAAGCATCGGGTTGGTATCATACGCATCATCAGCCAACCCCATTAGGAATGCAACAGTGCAGACGCACAGTAATCCTATTGTTTGTGAATGTAGCAGCACAGTGGTAGGTTGAAAATAAAGGGAGTACACAATAAGTGAAACCAGAAAAGCGATATAAAAAGTAATTCCTCCCAAAGCCGGCTTGGAAGTTGTATTCCATCTTATTATTTTTTCATCTTTACGAATACCAAGGGTACCGGCAAATTTCAGGAATAAGCTGTTCAGCAATATGGATAAGCCAAAAACTACAATGAAAAATGTGAAATAAAACAGGGGCAGGTTGAATGTCATAAAAGGTATCAGCGTCTTGATTCTTGTAAACCAATGCTTTGAATTAGTGAATTATAGCGTATTCAATCGCGGTCGGTATAAAAAGCAAATTTACGCTAATTTTCTCTTGTCCTTAACTCCTTTGCCCCATTCAAATTCTAAAACATAGTTTGGAAATCAGCGAAACGCTTCCCTTTAAGATCCTTTTCGGAAAGTACAGGATGCTGAATGTTCCAATGAATCCCTATATCGGGGTCGTTCCATACAATACAATCTTCCGACTGCTTATTGTAAAAATTCGAGCATTTATAAAAGAATACAGTATTATCTTCGAGGGTTGCAAAACCATGTGCAAATCCGGCAGGAATATAGAAAATGGTATGGTTGCCCGAATTTAACTCTATTCCGAAATGCTTGCCGTAAGTAGGTGAATGCTTACGTATATCAACTGCCACATCCCAAACAGCGCCTTGGATAACTCGCACCAGTTTTGCCTGCGCAAAGGGCGGATTCTGGAAATGCAACCCTCTTATTACACCCTTTTGCGATAACGATTGGTTATCCTGAACAAACTCGTCCATGATGCCAACTGCATGAAACGCCATTTTATTGTATGGTTCGTAAAAATATCCCCTTTCGTCCCGAAATACCTTTGGCTGTATTATTGCCAGTCCTTCTATATTGGTACGCAAAACTTGCATATTTAATACATTTAAGATTATTAATACGCCTGATAATAGCTGCCCGTGCCATAGTGGGTTCCATAGCCGTAAGAAGACATCTTCTGTTTCAGATCCATTCCGTTAAGGATAATGGAGAGGCTATGGAAGTTGTTCTCAAAATAAAGCCGGTCTATAAAATGAATAAACTCCCTTTTAGAATAGCCGGCGCGCATTACATATAAAGGATAATCTGCCTTCTGGAGCATAGCAATACCGTCTGTAACCAGGCCAACCGGTGGATTATCAATTATAATGGTATCGTACTGCAGTTTTAGCTTCTCCAGAATCTGATCCATCTCTTTACTTATAACAAGTTCGGAAGGGTTAGGTGGAATGGGTCCGGCAGTAATTATATTCAATTGGTCCGACTCCGTTTTTTGAACCACTTCGTCAATCAAATGTTTTCCTATTAAGAGCGTACTCATCCCTTTAGAGTTATCCAATCCAAGAACTGTATGGATTCTTGGCTTTCGCATATCTAAATCCAGAATAATCACCCGTTTGCCCGAATAAGCTATAATGCCTGCCAGATTGATAGCGATAAATGTTTTGCCTTCACCCGGAATGGTAGATGTAATAGCTATTATTTTGGGGTTATTGCTGCTTGCCCTTATAAATTGTAATTTAGTGCGGAGAGCTCTGAACGATTCGGCGAGAATTGATTTAGGAAAGTGATTTATAATGAGTTGCGATACCGGTATCTCCTTATTATAAAATGGAACAATTCCCAGAATGCTTACAGCGCTTTGGGTAAGCCGCTCAATTTCTTCAACAGAATTTACTTCGTTATAGAAGAGATAAATAATAAAAAGTAGCAGGATTGATATGCTTGTCGATATCAGGGCGGATACTCCGAGGGTAGATGACTTTTTCGGCGTCACCGGCATCTGTTCAGGAATTGCCGACTCAAGCACCTGACTTTGCGAAACATAACCCGCCTTTTCCAAAGCAAATTCTGTCTTTTTATCTAACAGGTCATCATAATATTTTTCATCAATGGAGAAAAGATGCTGCAGCCGCAGATACTCGATATTATTGGCAGAAGTGCCCGGACCAAGATATTGCGCCTTGATTCTGTCCGCTTCAACCTCAAGGTCTTCCTTCTTTGCATTTAGTCGTTGAATAGTAGCATCCAGCGATTGTAATATTAACTTATATTGGTCTTCTATCTGTTGATTCAAATGAAGCATTTCCTGATTGTTAGCCGTAACATCGTACGATTCTTGCTGCTTTGCGGTTATAAGATGATGCAATGAATTTAAATAATCATCAATTGTTGCACCATAATCATAGCCGCTTAAAAGACCTATTGTATTAGTAGGGTCAATATCCTTTTTTCCCTCTATTTCCTTGCGTATATAGCCCAACAGCTTTTCTTCTTCGGCAGTTGCGGCAACCTGGTCGTCCAGCGAGAACAATCTGCTGATGTTTTCCTTCGCATACTCCACCGCCTCATCAGTTTTGTTGCCTTTATGCATCGTATCCAGTTGTTCTTCAGACGATTTTATTCTTCCATATACTGTATTCAACTGTTCGTCTATAAAATTCAATACATTTTCTGCGCTTTTCCTCCGGTTTTCAAGATCGAATTCAATATATCCTTCGGCCAGTTTATTCGCAACATCTGCGGCTATCGCATCCGACGGGTCGGTGCATGAAATACTGATAGTTTTCGCTTCCGGGTTAAGCAATTTTACTGTAATGCGGGAGTAAAATTTATTTGCTAAAGCAATACTGTCGTTTATCCTAAAAAACCAAGGGTTTTTCTTAACCTTGCTTGTCATGCTTTCTATTTCACGCCTGTCTTCAAAATGCACCTTTAACCTTCCCCGGTGGGTGTCCGCCCATCTGTCTTCTTTAAAGGGTATCGAGTATGCAGAATCATTGATATTATAGGATATAAAACCACCCGTGTCGATTTTCACATTCAAATAAATTTTAATACCCGCAAGCGCTTTCATTGCATTGCTGTCGGGTATTACCGAATAGGGTATCTTTTTGTATAGCTGATGCGTTTTGAATGTTCCCTCATTGTAATAGGTTACCCTCATCGGAAGCATATTGAAGATATGCTCGAGAAAAAGTTTGGAATGAATCAGTTCAACAGCCGATGCCAATTCATCTTCATCGGGTTGAAATAAACCATTGTTATTTTGAATAACCTTATTCGCATTGTTCTCGTAGCTTAACTGAATGGTAGTACTTTCTTCGTACCAGCGTTGGGCGTATCGAAGATACAATAAGGCGGTAAGAAATCCGACTAAAAAAATAAGTCCGACCCATTTCAGGTTCTTCCGTGTTATGAGTGCGAAAAGTGCGAGGTCGAACTCCTCGCTAAAGGTACTTAAATTCTTAGGTTTTCTTTTCCTCAAATTGTCCGAAATAGAAGAACCCTGTGATGTTTCGGGCATTACTAAAGTTTGTAGGTTACAACTAGAACGTATATAAGAAGCAGGCTACTCAAAAGCGACAGGGCAGGTGTCAACCGTTCAAGGAGTTTTTCGGAAACCCTGCGTTGCGGGGTAACGTAAATTATATCGTTCTCCTGTAAAATCATGCTTCCTGCTTTTATCCCGTTAATGGTAGACAGGTCAATAAGATACACCTTCGGATTAGCAGGATCGCCGCGTATAAGTTTTATCTGCCATGCCTTTCCGCTTTCCGTTAAGCCGCCCGATTGTGCAAGGGCTTCTATTACAGTGGTGTTGTTGTTTAGGAGCGGTACCACCTTGGCGGAACCCGGGTCTCCCGGAAAAACAATAACGCGCCTGTTAGTTACCTTCAGAAGTACATAGGGTTTAATATAGTATTGCGAATACTTCTTCTCAAGCATCTCGTATGCCTCTCTTATAGTCATTCCTTGTAATGGCGTACGACCTATAACCGGAAAAACAACTGTGCCGTCCTGTTCTACAAGATAATCAGTCCCTCCGCCGGTTACATTTGTCACACTCGTATTGTCCAGATTTGAAAAGTCAACCAGACGAAAGCCGTCGTTGGAGTATAACCTGAAGTTTATAAGGTCGTTGGGTGAAATTTTATATTCCTCACTCTGAACTGAATCTGGCAGAGGTGTGAATTTATAGTTTCGGTTTGTTTCAAGCATCATGCTGGGATACAATGCCCGACATGCCGATAATCCAACTAATGCAAATAAATATATTAATCTCCTCATATTTTGGAAATGTATCTGTTTCAATCCTTACAAAAGTAATAAAAATCAGCTTGACGTTATTCTCTTCGCTCTCAAAAGCTCCATATAGAGTTTCCTTATATTTTCCACAAGTGCAGTATACCCAAACCGTCCTCTAACGAATCCGTTACCCTCAAGCGACATCTTCAACCTCAATTCGGCATCTGCGGCTAATTTGCAAATATTATCAGCAAATCCTTCTATATCCTCGGTAGCGCTCAACAGAGCGGTTATCCCAGGAATAACTACATTTTCTATGCCCCCGGTACGTGTGGAAACAATGGGCTTGCCAGCCGCCTGCGCTTCTATCAAACTTACCGGCGTGCCTTCGTTCAAAGATGTGAGCGCCACTATATCAAGCCCTGCAAGTGCCACGTCCGCGTCCTGTACCCAGGAGGTAAACACTACATCAGCCGACTGATTTTCTCTCCCCTGTATAGAGTAGGTCAAATGTAGTTCTTTGCATTTGTCTATCAAATGATTTCTTAATTCTCCATCTCCAATTATACAGCCCCTTAAAGGTTCACCAATCTTTCTCTTTGCATCCCGGAATGCTGTAAGAAACAGTTCATGATTCTTAACAGGTACTAATCTTCCTATTATTCCTATTACTATATCTCCTTCTTTAAACCTATATTTCTCACGAAACTGCATTCTCTTCCCGGATTTATCTGTTTGGAACCTCTCCAAGTCAAATCCAAGTGGAATAACGCGGAATTTGCTTGATGGGGCAATATGATTGACTTTTGTAAGTTCTTCCAACTGCTTTTCGCTTAAAGCGATTAGAGCACTTGTTTTGCGCGCGAGGTAGATCTCAATATTTTTATACACAGACGTTTGCAAATTGCCAAAATAAGAATGAAATACATGACCGTGAAATGTGTGGACTGTGATAGGAACCTGTAAGGAAAATGCCGCCATTCGTCCTAAAAAACCTGCTTTTGAGGCGTGTGTATGAACTATATGCGGGTTAAAGTTTTTTATTATATTTTTTATCTTCCTGTAAGCCACGAAGTCGTTATAGGGTAATATCGACCGTCTCATTTCCGGAATTACTGTTGGCGTTATTCCGTATCGCTGAAAAATAAAATCGGAACTCGCCTCCGTATCATCCTTTTCGCCCCCGATAAGCATTGTTTCAAATTCGGGTTCGAGGAATCGAGTAAGGTAGGCCACATTATAAGCCGGTCCTCCAAGATTAAAGCGGTTTATTATTCTTAAAACACGATACATGAATGCCTAAACTTACAATTTTTTCAGAATGAATGATGATATTTTTGTCCTTATCCGCCCCGAAACAGTTCACGCTCTATTAAGAAAGTTCAGGGGGTAATACTTTTTGCTATGTTCCAACTTTCAAAAATATTTCCTGTACCAGTTCTGGAACGCTATTAGTCCCCAGATGCGGGCGACTGAATCACCTGGGCTTGCGGAGTAAAGAGATTGTTTCAATCCGGATATTTCATTTGCATCGAATAGTCCTTGCTCTTTAATAAATCCATCGTTTAGCCACTCCGATTCTATCGCGGAACGCAACCCTGTTCTGAACCATTTTAGCAAAGGCGCCTCAAAGCCATGCTTTTTACGCTGAAGCACTTCTTCAGGAAGTAAATGAGCAACCGATTCGCGTAGTATCTTCTTTTGAACTGTCGCCGTTATTTTATACTCCGCCGGTAATGAAAAGCAGAACTCTACCAGCCGATAATCGAGTAAGGGCATACGCACTTCTAAACTGTTCGACATACTCATCAGGTCGGTCTTTACAAGCATATCGTTCTGCAATACAAGCTTCATATCCGTATATAATAAAGAGTTAAAATCCTTACCAAGGTTGTAAAGTAATTGCTGTTTTCTTTTCACCTCCGTTTCAGCGGCAGTTTCACCAAATCGGTTTTTTTGCAATAGAGCGATTGCCTCGTTATACTTAGCGACAGATGCCCACCTCCAGTATCTTTCAACTGCATTCATGGAAGCTCCCTCTGCAAATTTACTTGCTTTACGGACAAGATTGCCAAACGTATCGTTCCGGCTCATAGGTAATATTTTCAGAAGCGGTCCGGCAGCAATAGCTAACGGTTTAAAAAAAGGACTATGATTTAATCTTACCTCTGCCCGGTGTTTGTTGTATCCTCCCAGGAGTTCATCGCCCCCGTCTCCGGATAGCGCTACTTTTACATACGCTCTCGTTTTAGCCGAAAGTATGTACATCGGTACCGCCGACGAGTCGCCGAATGGTTCATCAAGCGCATTGAGTACATTATATATATCCTCGAAGAGAGCGTTGTTATCGAGCATAAAGCAATGATGCTGCGTCTTAAGCTTCCTGCTTACAAGTTCTGCATAGCGGCTTTCATCGAATATTGGTTCATTTTTATAACCTATGCTAAAGGTCATCAGGTCCGGCTTATGCAGCGAGGCGATTGCTGTTACAGCCGACGAATCGAGCCCGCCGCTCAAAAAAGTTCCTAACGGAACATCAGCGATTAAACGTTTTTGAACAGAATCGTCGAGTAGCCGAAAAAATTCCTTTTTCGCGGCGCCGTATGTATACGCGGATGGCTCGTGCGGATAAGATTCCTTACAGTAGCGCCAAAATGAAATATCCTTTTCAACTATTTTGATTTTTGCGCAGCTCCCTGCAGGAATTTTTTTCACCCCCTCAAGCATACTGTCAGGCGCTGGTACATAATTAAGTTGCAAATATTGCAGCAATGATGAATAGTCCAAACGTCTTTCAACGGGATATTTCAGCAATGCCTTCATTTCGGAGGCAAAGTAGAAAACACCTTTGCTAATCGAATAGTATAATGGTTTCATTCCATAACGGTCACGGGCTATAAATAACGAGTTCTCAACTGTATCATAAACGGCAAAAGCAAAGAAACCGTTCAGCTTTTCCAACGACTGCCTGCCTTCGTGAATATATAAGTTAAGCAATACTTCCGTATCGCCGTTTGTATGGAATGCAATGCCTTTTTTTGCAAGGTCGGCGCGCAATTCTTTAAAATTAAATATTTCGCCATTGTAAACCAGTGCATATCTATTGTCCTTACTGTAAAATGGTTGGTCGGAGGCAGCTGTATTATCTATGATATTCAACCTTGTTTGACCTAATATGCAATACTCGCCGCAATAAATTCCATTACTATCCGGTCCGCGATGCGCCAATGCGGCAATCGCTCCGGCTGCCTGTTCGCGTATATCCGGATTTTTAACCGTTTCCGGTGAAACTGTAAAAACACCTGTTATGCCGCACACTGTCCGATAGAATTGAATATTCTTCAAAAATAACGATTTTAAGGTATCTTAAATTACAAAGTTTAATTTTGCCTTTCCTTCATTTAAGGAACAAAAAACCTATTTAATACAGAATATGAAAACTCTCATCCGCAATATAAAAACCATTGTTGGCGCCGAAAGTAATCCAAAGGGGCGGGTATGCGGACAGGAGATGAACCGAGTACAGTGCATTCATAACGGCTGGATAAGCATAGCGGACGATATAATTTCGGGAGTTGGAGAGATGAAGGATATTCCTTCCGCCAACCAATTTGATATGGTAAAGGACGCCGATGACAGGTTGATACTTCCGGCCTGGTGCGACCCGCACACACACCTTATTTACGCCGGAAGCCGCGAGGGTGAATTTATTGACCGTATCCGCGGTTTAAGCTATGAAGAGATTGCACATAAAGGGGGGGGTATCCTGAATTCGGCTGAAAAATTAAATAACATCTCCGAAGATGAACTCTTTATCGGGGCATTAAACCGCCTGAACGAAATAGCCCGCTACGGCACAGGGGCTGTAGAAATAAAAAGCGGTTACGGACTTACGGTTGAAGGCGAACTGAAAATGCTGCGCGTTATAAAACGCTTGAAGAAACATTCGCCTCTTACCATTAAAGCTACATTCCTCGGCGCACATGCCATTCCCCTGAAGTATAAACAGAACAGGAGCGGTTATATTGATATTATCGTTAATGAAATGCTACCTGAAATTGGCAGAGAAAAACTTGCCGATTACTGTGATGTATTCTGCGACAGGGGCTTTTTTACACCGGATGAAACAACTACCATTTTGCAAGCGGCGTCTAAATATGGTCTTCAGCCCAAAATTCACGCAAACGAACTCGATTATTCAGGCGGAATTCAGGTTGGCGTAAGCAATAACGCGCTCTCGGTAGATCATCTGGAGTATACCGGAGATAAAGAAATAGAGGCATTACGCAACTCGACAACCATGCCAACCCTGCTTCCATCCACCGCCTTTTTCCTTAACCTGCCCTATCCGCCGGCAAGAAAGATGATTGACGCGGGATTACCAGTTGCACTTGCCACCGATTATAATCCGGGGTCTTCGCCATCGGGTAAAATGCAATTCGTACTTTCCCTTGCATGTATAAAATTAAAAATGCTTCCTGAAGAAGCCATTAACGCCGCCACATTAAATGCTGCATACGCTATGGGTTTAAGCGCAACGCACGGTTCAATTACCGTCGGCAAGAAGGCAAATTTAATCATCACCAAACCGTTAGATAATTACAATCTTATCCCCTACTCCTTCGGCAGCGAAGTGATTGACTGGGTGTTGATTGGAGGCAAGGCGCACAGTGATGATAAGTAGTGCTAAAGACAGGCGCCCTATTTCGCTTTTCTCCTGCTCCTTTGTTTCGCTTTAAGCGTCCTCTCCCGCTTTACCATGTCATCAAGGGTGGTTTTGGCAAAGATGGCAAGTGTGGCATCCCTTACTTTCATTACCGTGTCGCGCAAACTGCATGTTTCCTCATCTTCGCAATCCATACAGCGTTCGTAGTAGTTTAAGCTAACGCATGGCAGCAGGGCTATCGGACCGCCGATAGTTCTCAATACCTCCGCAAGCTCTACTTCTTCAGGTTTCCTTTTAAGGTGGTAACCGCCGCCAATGCCTATCCTGCTGCCAAGTATCCCCTGCTTCTTCAGGTCCAGTAAAATGGTTTCGAGGAACTTTTTCGGAATATGTTCCTGCTTTGCAAGGTCAGATATAATCATCGGATTATTATAGTTCCTTGCCAACGCCACAAGCGCTTTTATAGCATATTTGGTTTTATTCGAAAGCATTTATTAAACTCTGAACTATTGGCAGCGATTGATTAAAATTTACTTCTAACTGCACAGAATCCTTCCGGTCATCTCAACCGGTATTTTCAATTTCATCATCTTTAATACCGTTGGGGCGATATCTGCAAGGCGACCTTCCGTTACTTTCTTGCAATCACTATCTATTATAATACAAGGTACCGGATTCGTGGTATGAGCCGTGTTAGGCGAACCATCTGGATTAATGGCGTAATCGGCGTTACCATGGTCGGCGATAATGACGAATGAATAACCCTTATTCAAACCTGCTTCCACCACCTGTTGCAGGCAGGCATCTACCGTTTCCACCGCCTTTACAATAGCCGGATAGACGCCTGTATGCCCAACCATATCGGCGTTGGCGAAATTCAGACACACAAAATCCGGTTCTGCTTTGTTTATTTCTTCTATAAGCGCGGTCGTAACTTCAGGAGCGCTCATTTCGGGCTTCAGGTCGTAGGTGGCAACCTTCGGCGAAGGTATTAGAATTCGCTTTTCTCCTTTAAAAACATCTTCCCTGCCGCCAGAGAAGAAGAACGTAACATGAGGATATTTTTCGGTTTCCGCTATGCGAAGCTGCGACTTTCCGGCGAGCGATACTGCCTCGCCAAGCGTCATTTTCAGGTCATCCTTAGTATATGCTGCCTTCACATTATGGAATTTCTCATCATAAATAGTCATAGTGATATAATCAAGTGGGATGGTTTTCATCCCTTGAACCGGTATATCTTCCTGTGTAAGTGCAATAGTTATCTCTCGACAACGATCGGTGCGGAAATTAAAACATATAACTGTGTCGCCTTCTTTAATACCCGGCAGAGGATTTCCTGCATTATCGGTAATAACTATAGGTTTTATAAATTCATCCGTAACGTTGTCGGCATAAGATTCCATTATGGCTTCCAGGACATTGACAAATTTCTTACCGGTTCGGTTAACAAGCAAATCGTAGGCGAGCTTGACCCGTTCCCATCTTTTATCCCTGTCCATGGCATAGTAACGTCCGATAACCGAAGCAATTTTGGCAGTTCCTTTGGCGATATGTTTGTTCAAACGCTCAATAAATAACTTCCCGCTGTGAGGGTCGGTATCGCGACCGTCCATAAAACAATGGATAAGGACCTGCTTGCAGTTATTTTCTGCTGCCATGTCGCATAGCGCCTCAAGGTGCGAAATATGAGAATGCACACCGCCGTCGGACACAAGTCCAATCAGATGAACGGCTTTGTTTTTTTTAGCTGCCGATTGAAATGCCTCCAGCAGGATCTTGTTTTTTTTAAATCCGCCGTCTCTTATTTCTTTATGAATGCGCACCAGATCCTGATACACTACTCTGCCGGCGCCTATATTTAAATGACCTACTTCCGAGTTACCCATCTGTCCGTCAGGCAAACCCACATCCTCGCCTGAAGTATGCAGTGTGGAATGGGGGTATTTTTTATATAAACCGTTTATAAACGGCGTCCTTGAGTTCGCTATGGCATCTGCCTTTGATCCATCGCCTATCCCCCAGCCATCCAATATTACAAGCGCTACCTTTTTTTTCTGCTCCATCCTTTTTTTGATATACCGGTATCGGGTTATTCCTTTTCCTTGTAGCTGAATAAGACCTCAAATATACTTCCTTGCGGCGAATTACCCGCTATCGTTATTGTACCTCTGTTTTTAGTTACCAAATAATGTGTAAGGTAAAGTCCTAGTCCTGTGCCTTTATATCCGTCCGATGTATTAAGACGGTAAAACTTCTCAAATATTCTTTCCCTTTCAGCCGGCGGAATGCCAACGCCCCTGTCTTCGACAGTCAGACGAATCTTATCTTTATCCCGTATAAGCGTTACTTTCACATCTTTATCCGATGTTGAATAAATCAAGGCGTTATCGAGCAGATTGGTTACTATTGAATTAAACGCCCAAGGGTCTATAAATGCAATTATGCCGTCTTCGATTTGCTTTTCTATCATCCTTCCCGGGTTTGCCCGCGAAATCTGGTCAATACTATCCTTCAGCTTTGATGATATATCCGTATTAACAGGGTGCATAGGTAATTCACCGTTATCGATACGCGCTGCCACAAGTATTTTTTCAAGAAGTTGATCAAGCCGGTCGGTGTCCTCCAACGCATTATTCAAAGCGGCGTTCTGTTGCTCGCCGGTCAGGTTTCTTTTAAGCAGGGTTTCGAGTTGCAGCCGCAGGGAGGCGATAGGTGATTTGAACTCGTGTGTGATGGAGTGTAAAAATGTTTTTTGACGCGCAACCAGAAGTATCTCCTTATTAAACGCCTTCCGAACCTGAAAAACGCCAATCAGCATAAGGGTGAGAAAAACGCTGCCCTCGCCGCCAATCATCCACCACCGGCGTTGCAATTCGTCAGGAGTATGGTAAATGATCCTTGTTTGAGCAACTATCAGGTACAACCACCAGAAAAATTGCAGCAAAACATATACTACCATTAAATAAAAAGACAACAAGGCGCGGCGGTAATTGTTATGGTCTTTCATCCGACGCAAATGTAAGTACAATATTTAAGTGATAAATAGCTTCTCAACCGCGGCTACACGATTTTCCACTATTTTTGAAACATGAATAAGATAAAACTGGGTTTACTTAAAGAATATAAGACACCGCCGGACAGGCGCGTATCCTTTTCTCCCTTGCAATGCGCCGAGATGTTGCGCATCTATCCTAACCTCGAAATACTCGTTCAACGTTCCGACATCCGTTGCTATCCTGATAGCGAATACTCTTCTTTCGGTATTCCGTTGAGCGATGAGTTGAGCGGCTGTGATATCCTGATGTGTATTAAAGAGATTCCCGTCGAAAAATTTATTCCGGGCAAGAAATACCTCTTCTTTTCTCATACTGCAAAACAGCAGTCGCATAACAGGGAAATGCTGAAAGCCATCCTCAAAAAAAACATTGAACTGATCGACTATGAATACCTGACCGACGTACATGGCTCAAGAGTAATCGGATTCGGTCGCTATGCCGGTATAATAGGTACCTACAATGGTATTATGGGTTACGGTAAGCGTTATAACCTTTTCCAGATGAAACCCGCCATGGAGTGCCGCGACAGAAATGAACTTGAAGCGGAACTATCGAGGGTGCGGCTGCCCAATATTAAGATATTGCTTACCGGCGGCGGACGAGTAGCCAATGGCGCCACAGAAGCTCTGGGGCTGCTTAAAATAAGAAAAGTAACGCCTTACGAGTTCCTCTATTGCTCGTTTCGCGAGCCGGTGTACTGCCAGCTCCATTCCAAAGATATGTATATGCGGAAGGACGGCTCCGCATGGAACACCGATGATTTTTACCACCATCCCGATAACTATGCATCTGCCTTCCTGCCTTATACAAAAGTATGCGACCTGCTTATAACTGCACATTTCTGGGACGGAAAAGCTGCGCCCCTGTTCACCCGTGACCAGATGAAACTGCCTGACTTCCATATAAGCGAAATAGCCGATATTACCTGCGATATCAACGGCTCCGTTCCAAGTACGCTGAAGGCAAGCACCATCAACGAACCATTTTACGGCTATAATCCTATTACGGAACGTATGGATATACCTTTCAGCAAGAACGCAGTAACCATAATGGCTGTAGATAACCTTCCCTGTGAATTACCGCGCGAGGCATCGGAAGATTTCGGCAAGGAACTTATGGAAAGGGTTATGCCATCGCTGCTCGGCGTTGATAAAGACGGTATAATTGAGAGAGCCACTATAACAAAAAATGGTATCCTGACACCCCGCTTTGCATACTTAAAAGATTACGTGAACGGATAGCTGTAAAAATAATTTTTACAGGATAAAAATATGTCATATTATTATTCAATTTCTGCATCTCTATTACCCTTCACCGGAAGGAGGTCATATCTAATTTTCGTTTTATATTGACATCATTATATTTACAGCAGAGCAAACGAATTTACAGAAATGAAGATGTCTGAATTGTAATGTTTTATCAGGATGACATAAAATATTTGACACGAGCAGCATGCTCCCGCATATAGGAGGTGCTGTTTGCCCTGCCTTTAACTTTGTGGATAAACGAAGGAATGGTCAGATGTGGGGATAGGGAAATTGTGTAAGAAAGGGGGTGTTCATTTTTGAATTACGAATTTGCCTTGTCCAACAAGTTCTCCTGTTTCAGTAATAACCCTATATAGGTAAAGTCCGTCTGCTTTGCAGCTCATTTCTATTTGGTTACTGGTAGCATTTAGGGATGATTGATAAACTTGTTCTCCCAAAATATTGAATATGGTAATCTGATTTTTTGGGGAAATACC
>JAKAOA010000001.1:0-17500 GCA_021823405.1 Bacteroidota bacterium
TTCCGATCTCCGATCCCATAATCCGCTTTGTTATATTCGGGCGTGCCAAATGCTTCGGGCTGCACCATGAATAATTTATACGCATCTATGGCGTCTGTATATTTTTTCTGTCTGTAAAGCGCCTCGGCTTTCCAGTAATAAGCCAGCAATTGCAGTTTTTGGTCGAAATTATATTTAAGCGATTTGTCGAAATAATCTATCGCCTCGTCCATTTTACTGTTGTTGAAAAGGTCAACGGCATGGTAATAGGTTAGTTTCTGATATACTGCCTGCAAGCCCGCATCCCAGTTTCCTATTTTTTCGAGTGAGCTGATGGCGGCGGGGTAGTTTTTAGTAGATTGGTATAACTTTACCAGATACCGATACGCTTCATCTTTATTAGGAGAATTCGGATAGTCGTGGATATATTGATTGAACGCTTTGATTGCTTCATCGAAGGGATCGAAGGAAAGTTCGTATGCAAGTTTAGCGTAGTTGAAAAGCGCGTCTTCTTTCAGCTTTGGGAAATAACTCATTTTGCTAACCTCTCTGAAAGCGTTGGCGGCGAATGCCTTGTTACCGCTCTTCAGGTAGCAGATGGCTAAATAATAATAGGCGTTCTGGCTCATGGAATCGCCCGAATACACCGCCCCCTGAAACCATGGTATGGCATCTGTATATTTCCCTATGGTGTAGTAAGAGAATGCGAGTTCGTAAGATTCCTGCTTGGGCAGGGAATAGTCCTTATCTGTTGTCTGATTTCCATTTTCCATCCCTTTTTTGAACGTCGCCGGATTGGTTATTCCTCTTGAATACATCCTGAAGTAGGGAATTGCCTCGGAATAACGCTGCATCCTGTAATATGATTCGGCTATAATTTTTATAATTTCTTCAGCGTTCAGCATCTGTCCTTCGCTTTTTGAAGAGTCGTTAAGCAACGGTACTGCAAACTGCACTGCGCGGTCGTAATCGCCCTCCAGATAATATAGCTCGGTAATGTAATAGGGGACATCCTTCCCGAAATGAGGGTCTTTCACCAAAGCCAGGAATCCGTTTATGGCGGTCTGGTAATTCTTCTGGCGGTAGGCGATATAACTGTAATAATACATTGCCTCGGGAGAGTATTTGGTATGCTTATCCTTCACCTCTGCAAAGTCATATTTGGCGCTATCGTAATTATTCCGGCTGAAATTACAATATCCTCTTTTGAAGTAGAATTCATTGACTTCATCGGTGTCAAGATAGGTCGGGTCAACCTTTACATACCAACCGAGGGCTTCTTTCAACCTGCGTTTACGGTACATGTAATTGCCGAGCAGAAAATCAATTTTTTTTACAAGCGGTGATTGAGGATGGGCGTGAATAAACAAATTCATGCGTTTTTCGGCATCCTCGTGAAAAAGATACATGGAGCATTCGGCGGCATAAAAGTCAGCGTTGATTTTCATTGTCAATTGCGGTTCTGCGATGCTATGCGAAACCTGGTCGAACAAATGACCGGCGGCGGAATACCTTTTTGCTTCAAACAACTCCAGCGCCTTAGTGTAAGAAGCCGACGGATTGCTGTAAACCAGCGTTTGCTGACCGTAAAGATTAGGTGCAACCGAGATTAACCCAACCACTAGTATATGACGAATTGTTATTCTCAAATTAAAAATTACAATACTCCGATACCGACTATACCGGATGCTTTATTTATCAGCATGCAAAGTTACCAGTGCGCTGGGCGGAGCTTGGCTCCCTGATTGAAAGTTTTCAACCTGACCGTGTTGATTAACTGATATGGTCTGTAAATGTTTTACAAAAGTTACAATCTCGTTATTTTTTACTTGTTTCAGCTTTGCTGCGGGAAACTTCTAATCGAAAATAAAGTATTTTTGAACTTCAATAAATTGCAAATGCTTCGTAAGAAAATTTTCGCCCTTTTGTTCCTGTTGCCAGTAGCAGGGTTTGGTCAGAACATCGAATATAAAATGATTCAAATGAGGTCACCGGCTGTTGGACAATACATGCTTCATATACTGCCGCAGCGATATGACACCGCAATACCCGACCGGGAGATAGCCAAGTGCATTGATACGCTGCCCGGGCATCTTTTCGGTGCAAAGATGTATAACTTGCTCTACCGTGAGGACACTGCGAAACTGGCAGTAAAAGCGGAAGAGGGTGTTTATCTTTTTCACAGGCGATATACCATCGAAGTATATTGGAAAAACGGCAATAAAAAGCGAATTGCCTTCGTGAACAAACATTTTAGAAAATACCGCGAATGGAACTATTACGATAATGATGCCCCTCGGGCATTCGGAAGGTATGGTAAAATAAAATGCGACAGCGCTACAAATTGTACTAAAAAGAAGGGCAGATGGGTTTATTTTGACACGCAGGGTAAAAAGGTAAAAGTGGAGCGCTATTCACGTAACGGAACATTGAAGAAAACGAAAACCTTTAACCCGCCGAAGAAAACCCTGCGCACCGCTTTTAATCCAAGGCATTTGGGCGGTACTCCTTATATTATTGAGAAGTAATCAGATGAAAAAATGCGGGAGTTCAAAGGGATGAACCGTTAATGCGCAATTATTAGTTTTCCCTCGCCAACCCGGCTGCCGTTTTCGGTTATAATTCTGTAAAAGTATAGTCCGTCCGGTTTCCCGTTCAGTTCTATATCCGTATTGTTGCCAATCAGCGGAGCGCGTTCTACCGGTTCCCCCAACATGTTATAAATAATGATTTCTTCTTGTACTGAAGGATGAGTTACTGAAACGGTGAACAAGCCGGGAGTGGGGTTTGGGAAGACGGTAACTCTATCTTCCAGATTGGTTGGCTCATTTATCGCGTTTATCGCGGAGTCAACCGTAACTTCCAATTCCACGTCGGTGGTATCAACAGGAATCTGATGCAAATGCCCCGCATACAAAACGCGTTTGTAACTCGTAATAATTATAGAAAACTGATACAAGCCGGCAGAGTCGGGTGCGCGCCAGGCAAATGTATCAGTAACGGGATTGAGGGTTACGTTTGGCGGAAGAAAATAACCCGCTGCGTTGGAGCAATTTCCAAGTGTAAAAGATAAACTGTCGGTGTTAAAAGGGGCAGCCCCAAGATTAAAAAAGTAATTCTTCCCAACTGTTGCATGGGTACAGGCAGGGGTATTGGAAATGGAAGGAGACGAAACAGTATCGCCTGCGATAGAGCTGATGTTCAAAGTATTATAAATGTAAAAATCCTGGCTCGGTGAATTTGTCATGTTCTTTATACCGGCAATTCTGTTCCCTCCATTGAACTGTACGCGATATACACCGCTACCCGGGAATGTATGAGCGCCTGCATAAACGCTCATCTTTCTGCAATCGCATACCGAATCACCTCCGGGAAAAGGGTTTGGCGGGTAAATATTGCCGTTGGAACGGTATAAATACCCAGAAGTCCCGTCACCCCAGTTAATAAGTATGGAATCGAGGTCGGTATTAACTCCGCAATAGCCATTGTCTTCAGGGTTGCCAACGGTATAATCCACAACAGTTGCCTTATACGTATAACCGTTTAAGAATTTCAAACTTATATAGCCCGAAACCTGCGCCGCGCCGGAGTATAGGGGATGACTTAAAAAGTATGTAACCGCAATAAAGAAAATAATTCTCTTCATAAATTCATTTTTACCCTCTTACTCCTTTATTTATTGTTCCGATATTGATTGGTGCAGAAATAGAAAGCCATCATAACCGATTACAAATTTACACACAAATTCGCACATATAAAAACTGACTAACTTCCGGTATTTAATAAGGCAGTAAATCTAAAACGGAGTTATATTTAATAGTACAGGTCGTCGCTCTTCAACCGGAGATAGCGGCTTAACGCAAAGAATGTGCTGACTGATGAAATGAACATTCCAAGAAATAGCACCACTGCCGCCAGCAAGTAGTATGTATCTGCATCGTTCAACTGGCGTAGGTCTGGCATCTGTCTGCCTGCAAATTGCATTAAGGCAAGCAGCATGGCATAAGCCACTATTGCCGCATAAATGCCCTGTAGCATCCCTTTCCACATAAACGGACGCCTTATAAAGGATTGCGTTGCACCGACAAGCTGCATGGTCTTAATCGTAAATCTTCTCGAATAAATGTTCAGCCGTATGGTATTATTAATAAGAGCCAAAGCCACTACAAGCAACAGGATGCTGAAGCCCAGAAGCACAATACTTACTTTGTGTATGTTGCGATTCATACCGTCTATAAGCGATTTTTGGTAAAGCACCTCTTTCACCTGCGGGTAAGCGGAGAATTTTGTATCTATCCACTTTATACTGTCCATATTTATATAGTCGGCTTTAAGGTGTATATTTATTGAGGCAGGCAGGGGGTTGTATTGCAATAATCCTTCAAAATCTTCTTTGTTGTGGCGGTACAGCTGACGGGCGGCGGAATCTTTACTGATATAGGCAGCTGACTTAACGTAGCTTAATGCCTCAAGCATTTTTTGCAAACGCGCCACATCTGCATCCTTTACATTATTATTCAAAAAGAGCTGTATAGTTGCCTGCTCTTTTACAGAGCGGGTTATCTTTTCACCGTTGATTATTAATAGTCCTAACAAGCCGAGTATGAATAATACCAGCGTTATGCTTACCGTGGTTGTAAGCGCGGCGGAACGCAGCCGGTTCAGATATGGTTTGGAAGCCAATTTAATAAAATAAGGTTGCTAAATTAGTAAATTTATGGGGCGCCGATTAACAAGTCAGCACAAAGCTGCCCATTCCGGATATGTTCTCCTTGACGAGTTTAACAGGCGTGCCATTCGTTCATGAATTTTTGAGCGCAGTTCCATTTTCTTCAGGCGGCTTCTGCAGCAATGTAGTTAGTCATAAAATTTTTATCCATTCATTATCAGTATATAACGCATTTGACAGAGATTAAAATAATTAAATTATATATTATGTATCAAAATATGTATTATATTTGCATTCGCTCAAAACAATGGACTAGGATTATGAACTACGTGGATAGGAATTTTTTGAAGAAGGTAATTTTAATTATACCGGCAATGAACGAAAATGGCAAGCAGTCAGGTCGGGTTAACTGCAAAAACAAAAAAAATTAGAGGGCAAAAAAACCGACAACAACCGACAACAACCGACATGTATAACAGTCCTTATGATTATTAAACCAGCTGTAGATTAGGCAATTCCATAATATAACGCTCCGGTTAATATATGGGTAATGCCATCACTGCATGAATACACGATATCATAGTTTGAAAAAAAAATGAGAAAATATGACGAATATCATAGACAGAGTTCAGAACTTACGCCATTTTTGTATCACCAAAATTAAGATGCAATAAGCCAGCTATGGCTTTAGTTCTTTGTTAAAGAGGAAGGTTTAACAATTAAGGCGCATCTTTAAAAGCCCTGATGTAAAGTCAGGGCTTTTGGTTTTTTATTTCCCGGCTGGCGTACCAATGAATATTGGAAATTATATTAAGAACATCGTCTCTGCCATATCCTACAATACGATAGAAAATCAGGATAAAGATTGAGTAAAGTCATGGTATCTCATATCATACTTTCTTTACTTTGTATAAGAGGAGAAAATCAAAACCTTTTTAATAATAAATCCTATGGACATCATCATTCATGACGGAAGAGCTATAGAGGAGATTCAACAGGAGTTTGCGAAGGAGTATCCAAATCTGAAAGTTGAGTTTTTTGCCGAAGCAAGGCACAGAAACCCCATGCCACACCCGCTGCACCCTGCATTACTTATGCACCCCCGTAAACTTATTAAAGAATGCAGACAAAGCCATGCAAAAGGTATGTTGTCTATTCATCCGGGAATGGCAATTGAGGAGGTAGAAGAAGGTTTCTGGAATGCCTTTGGATTGCACGCCCGCATTTATCACAAGGTTGGCGCCGACTGGCTTGAGCCGGCTACACGGCATTGGTCGCTGGAGAAGCAAAATGTAACCTCGCTGGAATCTAATGCCGAAAGCACGCTTGAAAGGATATAGCCCTATAGCCCTTTTTACTAACCCATTAAGTATAAGGCAAGACAATAATTCTGTCTCTGTATGCAGTAACGATGAATTTATGCAATTTGGCAAACAAATACCTATTTCAGTGTATGTTGACTTATTATGCAAACGTTTTACCAACCCCTGATAATGCAATCAAAATGATTCTTTAACTATTATTTCCGGATACCAGCCTCCCGAATTGTTAGTCGCGCCAGTTGCGGTACCAGTTGGAGTATATGCTACTATCGAAATGGTATTGACACCAACCGGAAGTCCTGTCCAAATACCATAGATTGTAATATTTTGCTGGGTGTTAACCATGCTTGCTAAATAGACAACCTTCGCGTTGCCAATCGATGCTGGAACACCATTAACCCTTACTTCGAATATCACCCCGGAGGTTAACATAGTCGATACAATAATTGGTTCCTCAAGAGTTATTTCTATCGTTGTAGCGGCATACTTTTTTGTAAAATTATAGGTTGTCGGAAATGCAGTAGGAGTATTGGTAACTGCACCAATTGTTTCTTCATTAACAATAGCGCCTGTATAAGTACTCGACGACCATTGCGGCGCTGTATTTGCACCCTGCGAAACAAGCACCTGTCCGGCATTGCCCGACTGGTAGTTTCCGGTATAATAAGGCATTAATGCTCCGTTAAATTGAGTTTGAGTTACACTGGCATTACCTAAAACAACGCTGTTGCTTACAGTTGCCAATGCACCGTTGCCAAGCGCGGTAGTATTGCTCAATGCGGAGGAATTAGTTCCTGCATTGTAACCAAGAGCTGTGTTATTAAATCCGGTAACATTGCTGATTAAGGCATGCCAACCCACACCGGTATTACCAGCTCCATTTGTATTCCCCTGAAGCGCAGCTACCCCGTCTGCAGTGTTTTCATAACCACTAGTATTATTGTTAAGCGCGTATAATCCGAATGCATTATTACTGCTTCCTGTATTCGCCCCTCCAAGAGCATTATACCCTACCGCCGTATTATCTGCTCCGCTTGTATTTCCTTTCATTGCTGTTGAACCAACGGCGGTATTACTAAAACTCGCATTGGAAACTAGCGCCTGATACCCTATTCCGGTATTATCGCCATAGGTAGTGTTACCTGCAAGTGCCTGCCAGCCAAGCGCGGTATTGTTGTTTCCGGTAGTATTATAATATAACGACTGGGTGCCAACTGAAGTGTTAAATGTACCGGAAGTGTTACGCACCATAGCTGATGCGCCCAAAACTGCATTATTTCCAGCCGAATTATTAAATAGCGCTGAATCGCCTATACCGGTATTGAAGCTCCCGGAGGCATTATTAAGGATAGCGGAAAAACCCATGGCTGTATTGCTGATGCCGGTTGTATTATTTTGCATTACATCTGAACCCATGGCGGTATTCTGGCTCGTAGTTGTACTCTGGAGCGCTCGGTTTCCCACTGCCACATTATTAACACCCCCCGCAACTGTGCTTAAAGCCAGATATCCCACCGCGGTGTTTGGCGACCCTACAGTGCATGATATAAGTGCATTATACCCTACCGCAGTATTGTTGCCGGCAGTGTTATTCTGTAGCGCGCCATGTCCGACTGCAGTATTATTATTTCCTTGCGTGTTGCTGGCGAGCGCTTCGGCGCCTACTGCTGTGTTACTTCCGCCCAGGGTATTGGCAAATAACGCCTGACAGCCAACTGCGGTATTATAGGTTGCTGTATTGGCATCAAGTGCGGCAACGCCCCATGAGGTATTATTATTTACACTATCAAGCATGCCGGACAGGATGTTATGTCTTTTAAAAATTACATCGACATTGTCCGTTGTACCCATAAAGTTTACCGCCGGATTGGTACCTATATTCCCTTTGAGAAGCCATGCAAAACCGAGCGGACTCGCCCACCTGGTATCACCAGAGGGGTCGCGTGCTACCAGCACATCTCCCGGTATTACAGGGTTTGAGCCGATGATAGCAAGCGAATCGGTGGTGGTTTTCCCTTTTACCTGAAGCGGTGTGGTTGGGGTTCCTGTGCCGATTCCAATATTTCCACCAAGGTCATATACATTTGAACCATTAACCACCCATGAACCATTATAGTATGGAATGGAGCCGTTTACTCCCGGCGGTAGTCCGGGAGGCATGCCCCATTTAACATCGCCGAAACCATCTCTTGCCATAAGCACGTTTCCCGGTATAGTTGGATTTGAACCGATAATTGCAAGGGAGTCGGTGGTGGTTTTGCCTATAACCTGAAACGGAGTAACAGGGGAGGCCGTTCCGACTCCTACGTTACCGCCGTTATTGAATATATTGCTGCTGTTAAGCACCCAATTCGATCCATTCCAGTAAGGTGTATTTCCGGCACTGGCGCCGCTTTGCAGAAAGCCCATAGGACCTCGCGCCCCTGAATCGCCGCGCGGACCATTAAGGGCGGAGTCGGCAATTCTTGCCCTGTTCGAATAGAATGCATAAGGCACAGAAACGAACTGGGTAGTGCCCATTAGCAAATAATTACTATTCGCTCCGGCGGTATCTACATCCACTTCGAGGAAGTAGGGACCCTTTCCCCAATTGATAGTGTTTAACCCGCCGGTTTGCCCGATATAAATGGAGAATAGACCAAACGCGTTAGTGATTACTGTAGGATGAGTATCGGTGTAAACTATACTTCCACCAGGCATGCTCTGATGAATTACAAACTTTACGCTTATCGTTCTGTTTACAAGTTCAGCGCCTGTAACATTACGGGCAATCGCCTGATAATTGATAGAGTCGGGCGACTGGGCTTTTAAAGCCGGAGAACAGAACACAATTAAAGTAAAGATTAGCGGAAAAAGATTTTTTTTCATGGCAGAGATATTAATATCAAAGAACAAATATATAATATTATTCTTAAGTAAGAGATTTAAAAATAAGGTAACCCAAGGGCTTATTTGTAGCCAAATCGCCGTTTACCTTCTCTCGATATGGCAGAAATTTCTGTCCGCAAAAGTATGTTCACTTAAAGCCGGGTCTAATACCGCATGTTCCGCTCGCTTTTTCTTACCTTTGCAGAAGTATTTAACGTTCTGTAGTATAATATTTAACTATCCGGGGTAACCCTTAATTGATTAATATGCGCAGTTTCATACCTTACCGTTTACTATTATTCTTTCTGGCTGCGCCCGCTATGTTAATGAACTTACAGTTGCAGGGACAGACCTCAAAAGTTAAAGGCGCGCAATTAAAATCTGATAAGGATGAGAACGCCATACATTGGATGAACTTTGATGAGGCGGTGCAGATGAGTAAAAAGCATCCCAAAAAGATATTTATAGACGTATATACATCGTGGTGCGGCTGGTGTAAACGAATGGACGCCACTACTTATACCGATAAGGACATCATTAAACTGATGAGCAAATATTATTATGCCGTGCGGCTTGATGCTGAAACCAGCGACACATTCCATTTCAATAACCACCTTTTCTTTAATGCAGCGCCTCATCAGAGGGGCTCGGTGAATGAACTCGCCTATTCCCTGCTCGACGGCAAACTGGAATACCCCACAACAGTTTATCTGGATGAAAAGATAAACCGACTTACTTATGCAGCGGGCTATATGAGCGCCGCCGACCTGAAAACGGTGCTGCTTTATTTCGCCGAGAATAAGTATAAGACGCTCTCTTTCGACGAGTTCAAAAAGTCGCTCACTGATAATTCAGCGAAGTAAAAGCACAGGCACGGAACTCTTGCTGCAGTCGTCATTACCAACCACACCGATTAAGTAACCCGGGTAAGGTGGATTACTGAAAATACCATTATTTATACGCTGCCTCTCTTAGTGCGATTTTACACTCGGGGCGTGCTTACACCTTCCATGTCCGCTTGTGCTGCCAAGGGGGATGAAGTAATATATGCCAAGGTTGAAACTTGCGCCTGCCGAATTGGTTCTCTTATAACCGGAATAAAAAGGACCGCTGTTATTAGGATAATTCGCCGTATAAAGTTCATTAGTCGACCCGTTGGGAAGAGATGGCGAAAAATATTGTCCGTGAGCATCGCAGCCAATCAGGTCGGTTAAGCCATAGTAGAATCGAATGTCTGTGATAATGTTCCAGCCCGATTCGCCAATCTGAAAATCGTTGCCGAAGCCAATCACACCTTGTATGTTACTCTTCGCCCATGCGCCGCTGACATTATAATTGCTGTAATTCACCGGTGCCGAAGGAGGGGGGTAGCCATTGGAATAATTTACTGTATAGGTTGCCCCATTAATCATCTGGTATTCGGGACCAATTTCAAAATAAGAACCGGTGCCGCTACCGAAACGGAACAATACAGGTATTCCGGTAACGTTAAGGGTAACACTTGATGTGGATGTCTCCTGATTTTTGATGGGCTGTTGTGACCAGAGAGAACCTAAAGGATTCATATTTGGATTTGGACTTGAAGGGTTATTTGGCTGGTATTCCAAATAATCGTTAGTGCCGAACTTGCTTGTATAACCTTGAGTGATGGTACCCATAAGGAGGTTTACCTCTATCGCGCACTTTTCGTTGAAGTTATATGCAACCTGCACACCGTAATTATAAGAAACGGCGGCTGCCAAACTCGACATGCCCCCTTGGTCGGTATTGCTGTTGAAGAGCCAGTTACTCGCTACTGCCCCGCGTACGCCAAATTCAAAGCCGGCGCCGTCGCTCTGGGCATGAAGAAGGAAAAAGGAGGAGAATACGGCAATTGATGTCATGAGAAGTTTTTTCATGGCGGATGTGTTTTTGTGTTAATTTTGGTAGTCAAAGGTATAATAATATTTTCAAATAATCATTTTCCGCGGTAATTTAACGGGAAAATATAACAAAATCACCACTAAACAAGAAGTGTTTATGAAATTACTGGAAAACAAAACCGTTCTGCTTACCGGCGCTTCGCGCGGAATAGGACGGGGAATTGCACTAAAGCTTGCCGACTATGGCGCCAATGTGGCTTTCACCTACCTCTCTTCGGAAGCAAAGGCGAAAGAGCTGGAACAGGAACTATTTTCAAAGGGAGTAAAAGCGAAGGCATACCACTCCGATGCCGCTGAAAATAAAGCCGCCGAACAACTTGTAACCGATACTTTAGCCGAATTCGGCAAAATAGACGTACTTGTAAATAATGCCGGCATTACAAAGGACGGGCTACTGATGCGGATGAGCGAAGAGCAGTGGGACAGCGTTATTAAAGCCAACCTGAAATCGGTTTTTAACCTTACAAAAGCAATACAGCGACCCATGCTTAAAGAACGCAAAGGTTCAATAATAAACATTACTTCGGTGGTAGGCATCCGGGGCAATGCCGGTCAGTCCAATTATGCCGCATCAAAAGCAGGTATCATCGGTTTTACAAAATCGGTAGCGCTCGAACTTGGTTCACGCAACATCCGCTGCAATGCCGTGGCGCCCGGTTTCATTGAAACGGAAATGACTGCTGCGCTTGATGAAAAGACGGTGAATCAATGGAGAGAAAGCATTCCGTTGAAAAGGGGCGGTACGCCCGAAGATGTGGCTAATCTGGTTCTCTTTCTTGCCTCAGATCTCTCATCTTATATCACCGGTCAGGTGGTACAGGTTTGCGGGGGTATGCTTACCTGAACCAAATTAGGCATCTGTTCGATTATGGTTAATAGTTTATAGTTAGTAAAATTGTTATTCACCATCTCTTATCCTGCATGGTTCTACCTTCTTTGCCCGATGGCAGGGGTGTTGTATGCTTTGCTTTTTTATTACCGGGATTCAAAAACAGCCGAATTTTCAAAACTGCAAAAATGGCTTTTGTACTCATTGCGTTTTGCACTGGTTACTATCGTCGTTTTCCTGTTACTGTCACCGCTTATAAAAAACATCAGGAATAATACGGAAAAACCGATAATAGTGGTTTTGCAGGATAACACGGCTTCAATCCTTGCCTCGAACGATTCTGCTTTTTATAAAACGGATTATAAGAAACTCTGGGATAAAACGATTGATGAATTATCGGCTCGCTATGATGTACGGATGCTCTCCTTCACAAGTACTGTTAGCGATAGCATGGACTATCGCTTCAACGGAAAAGAAACCGACATTGCCAACGCATTGGACGAGGTAAATAAGCGATATTACGGTAAAAACCTCGGCGCCGTAATATTAGCAACCGATGGTATCTATAATAAGGGCTTCGACCCGCTTTATGCCGCCCGGTCGATTAAATGCCCCATCTATACTGTCGCCATGGGCGACACATTGCTAAAACGCGATGCTGTGGTTTCCAAAGTAGAACACAACAATACCGCCTTCCTTGGAAATACCTTCCCGCTTCAGATTGTGATTGACGCCCAGAAGCTGGAAGGAAAATCAACTGTTCTTACAGTAAGCGATATTACAGGCGGAAAAGAGGAAAAGCTGTTTGTAAAACCGGTAATATACAATTCATCGTCATTCCATCTCAATGTTCCGGTGCAACTTACTGCCACTACCCCCGGGTTGAGGCATTATGCAGTTAAACTTGAGCCGGTAGAAGGCGAAGAAAACCTGCAAAACAACCGACAGGATATTTACATACGGATACTTGACCGCAGAATGAAAATTGCAATAATTTCAGCGCCGCATCCCGATGTTGCAGCCATAGCGGAAAGCATTAACGGTTCGGAAGGTTACCAAGCCGAATCATTTTTACCTGATAAGTTTACCAGACCGCTTAACAAATATTCACTTCTAATTTTAAATCAACTGCCTTCGGAAAATAATCAAATCACGCAAATCCTGCAAAATGCAGCGCAATTGGAACTGCCCGTAATGTTTATAATAGGCGGCGAATCGGATATAAATGCATTCAACAATATTAATACCGGTATTAATATTAATGCCTTTTCCTCTCAAACCACCGATGCTGAAGCATATCCGGCAGCGGGCTTTTCACTATTTGTATTAGATGATGCAACAAAGGATTATTTCAATCACTGTCCTGCTCTTACTACCCCCTTTGCAAGTTACAAAGTAAGTCCATCCGTTTCGGTATTGTGCAACCAAAAGATACAAAACGCCTACACCAATTATCCCTTAATCGCCTTCAACACCGAAGGTAGCCGCAAATATTGCATAATATGCGGTGAGGGTATCTTCCGATGGAAACTGCAGGATTATGCCGATCATAAAAACCACAATTTCTTCGACGGTTTAATAAATAAAATTGTCGAATATCTATCCATTAAGGAGGATAAAAGTTTTTTCCGCATTCATGCCCCAAACAGCTTCAAGGAAGATGAACCGGTAGAGATGGATGCTGAACTTTATAACCCAAGTTACCAGCTTATCAACGACCCTGAAGTAACGATAACTTTTACGGGCGAAGACGGAAAGAACTATTCATTTACATTCAACCGCACTTCCGATGCCTACCACCTGAATGCCGGAATGCTGCAGGCGGGTCTTTACAGTTATATCGCCAGGGTAAAACAGGGCAATGAAATTTATACGAAGAAAGGTGAGTTTACCGTTACGCCAGTTCAGATTGAAACTGTTCAGACGGTGGCCAACCCGCGCCTGTTATCGGCAATAGCTTCCGGTCATGATGCCAAGATGGTATTCGCCCGACAGATTGATCAAATTGCCGCCATGCTCGAAAACCGTGAAGACATAAAGCCGGTAATTTATTCTCATACCGCCAGCACTCCTCTTATAGATTTAAAGTGGTTATTCTTCCTCATTATGTTACTTGCCGGAACGGAGTGGTTCATTAGAAAATGGAACGGGATATATTAATGAAGCTGCTATGCGAAATAAATATTTATCATATCTCATTCTGCTAATATGTATAATACCCGAAACTATATGGTCAAGGGTGATAAATGATTCAGCAGATGGTATAATAAAAGGGCATAACGGTTCGGACAGTATTATTAAATCGTACAAACTAAAAAATGGATATGCGTTGGTATATAAAGCCACCGATACCGCCAACATCGTTCTGGTAGAGAAAAATGGAATAAGCAACATAGCAGGCGAAGAAATAGCAAGCCCCAAAACGCCTCTTGATGCATTAGGTTACCTTTACGCCGACTTTGATAACACTTTCGTACTGATTACCCATTTAGATGACAATCCGCTCAAGGCTATCGTTTATGATAAAAAGACAGGTGGAATGTTATATTACGGTAAAACTCCCTTTTACCTCGATACCATCAGAGGCATAATGCTATATGAAGGCGCTTATGGGAAAGCAGGCATGCTGGTACTGTATGACGCAAGGAAAAACGATACTGAATTATTCGTTGCGCCGACTGATACCCGTTGTTTTTGTTGCTGTTGCTGGAAGGCGGTTGAAGTTACCGATAAGGAGGTGAAAATTGAATATATCGACAAGAAGAACGAAAGTGCGGTGAAGAGTTATAAGAGGCAATAACACCGGCGTTAGGCAGACAAACATTCCGAATCGGGAGCAACTACTGCTGCATAATATTATGCACTTCTGCCTTTAGTTCACCCTGCGCCTTAATAATTTCAAACGATTCATAAGAAGTCAGTTTAGTGTGCTGTACTTTATACTTTAGGTAAACGCAAGGGAAATCATTCAAATCGTTGCTGTCATTCGCCCTAACACATGTATCGCTTACAAAGTCACCCAACGCAGTATGGAGCTGCTGAAACCTTGCCGTACGTTCATCAAGCGATTGCGCCTTATTAAAATCATCTGTATAAAATTTTGACATAGAAGAGTAATCACCGTTGTTCTCATCTTTTATTAATGTTTCGGCTACTTTTTTACAGTCACCTATATTGGGATGCTCCACCGACGAGCAACCGCAATAAAGTAGTATAATAAGGAAGAATGTTGAATGTTTCATAAATCAATTATTTAATTTGGGTTAAGGGCAGGATTAATACTTTCTCTACGGCTTCAAATACTAGTGTAGCATTTCAGAGTTTATTCCTTTTTTTTTTAATCATTCCATCAATACCGGCAGGTTACACGCTCAAATTTACTATGAACAGGATTATTCTATTCAGCGAATCGAAATAATCCTGTTGTCGTATTCTATTATTAAACAAAAGTATAGTAATTTCGAATATATAGCGTGTGATTTCAGGAATCATAAAAATATAATTCCTCTTTACCAGTTACTTATAGTAAATAATGCGCGGTTGTCGTATTTCATCTGTTTTCGTAATGTGTTAAATACTATATTTGCATCCCTTTTAAAAAAACGTTCATTGGATTTCGGCAAGAAGGGAGCAATAACACACGCATGAGAAGAAGTTAAACACTATTCAATTCCGACAGTTAAAAAATATTTTTCAAAAAATGTTGGAGATATGAAAAACGTGCGTATATTTGCAACCCTTTTTGAAAAAAGGAAACGTTCTTATAGTATATAAAAACCCCGCAACCGAGCAATCGGAAGGGGCAATTGATATAGAAAGTTCTTTGAAGTATTGAGAAAGAAAGAAATAGCGGGCAACCACCTCCGCCGGGTTTTTTTCCGGCGGAAGGATGAAGAAACCAATTCCAAAAGTCATCCCGACATTTATTGTCGGGAAAAGTCAAACACACAATGGAGAGTTTGATCCTGGCTCAGGATTAACGCTAGCGGCAGGCCTAATACATGCAAGTCGAGGGGCAGCAGGGTGTAGCAATACATCGCTGGCGACCGGCGCACGGGTGCGTAACACGTATGTAATCTTTCCTTAACTGGGGAATAGCTTTGAGAAATCAGAATTAATACCCCATAACATTGCGAAGCGGCATCGTTTTGCAATTAAAGCTCCGGCGGTTAAGGGCGAGCATGCGTCCCATTAGCTAGTTGGCGAGGTAACGGCTCACCAAGGCGACGATGGGTAGGGGTTCTAAGAGGATTTACCCCCACACGGGAACTGAGACACGGTCCCGACTCCTACGGGAGGCAGCAGTAAGGAATATTGGTCAATGGACGCAAGTCTGAACCAGCCATGCCGCGTGCAGGATGAAGGTCCTACGGATCGTAAACTGCTTTTGTACGGGAAAAACCCCCCGCATTCGTGCGGGGCTGATGGTACCGTAAGAATAAGGATCGGCTAACTCCGTGCCAGCAGCCGCGGTAATACGGAGGATCCGAGCGTTATCCGGATTTACTGGGTTTAAAGGGTGCGTAGGTGGAATGTCAAGTCAGTGGTGAAAACCTGCAGCTTAACTGTAGAACTGCCATTGATACTGTCATTCTTGAGTGTATTTGATGTAAGTGGAATGTGTCGTGTAGCGGTGAAATGCTTAGATATGACACAGAACACCCATTGCGAAGGCAGCTTACAAAACTACTACTGACACTGAGGCACGAAAGCGTGGGGATCAAACAGGATTAGATACCCTGGTAGTCCACGCCGTAAACGTTGATTACTAGATGTGTGCGGGCAACTGCACGTGTCAAAGCGAAAGCGTTAAGTAATCCACCTGGGGAGTACGACCGCAAGGTTGAAACTCAAAGGAATTGACGGGGGCCCGCACAAGCGGAGGAGCATGTGGTTTAATTCGATGGTACGCGAGGAACCTTACCTGGGCTTGAAAGTTAGTGACCGCCTCTGAAAGGAGGTCTTCCGAAAGGACACGAAACTAGGTGCTGCATGGCTGTCGTCAGCTCGTGCCGTGAGGTGTTGGGTTAAGTCCTGTAACGAGCGCAACCCCTACCATTAGTTGCCAGCGGATAATGCCGGGGACTCTAATGGAACTGCCTGCGTAAGCAGAGAGGAAGGTGGGGACGACGTCAAGTCATCACGGCCCTTACGTCCAGGGCTACACACGTGCTACAATGGTCGATACAACGGGTTGCTACCTGGTAACAGGATGCTAATCTCTAAAATCGGTCTCAGTTCGGATAGAGGTCTGCAATTCGACCTCTTGAAGTTGGATTCGCTAGTAATCGCGCATCAGCAATGGCGCGGTGAATACGTTCCCGGGCCTTGTACACACCGCCCGTCAAGCCATGGAAGTTGAGGGTACCTGAAGTCAATTGCCGCAAGGCGTTGCCTAAGGTAAAATCAATGACTGGGGCTAAGTCGTAACAAGGTAACCGTACCGGAAGGTGCGGTTGGAATACCTCCTTTTTAGAGTGAATTTAAGTTTCGTTTTGCCTGCTATTTCATCTTTTTCAATTTTTTCCCAATGCGAAATACCCCTGTAACCAAGGGGCAACGGGCTATGTAGCTGATGGCTGATAGCAAAAGGCAATAGCCAAATGCCGCAAAACAGTCCCGTAGCTCAGTTGGTTAGAGCACTACACTGATAATGTAGGGGTCGGCAGTTCAACTCTGCCCGGGACTACTGATTAACGCAATTGGGGAATTAGCTTAACTTGATAGAGCATCCCGACTTACAAGTCGGGAGGGTCATCGGTTAGTAAGATTCCCTTGTAAAAACAAGGGGAATTAGCTCAGCTGGCTAGAGCACCTGCCCTGCAAGCAGGGGGTCATCGGTTCGATTCCGATATTCTCCACTAACGTCAAACCGTTGTAAGTTTGGCGTAGCGTTCTTTGACATATTGAT
>JAKAOA010000001.1:22500-110112 GCA_021823405.1 Bacteroidota bacterium
GAAAGGCGAGCATAATGGACAGAAAGCCCGTGAACGCCCAAAAACGCTCCCAATCCCATACTTTAGGAAACGCTTTGGTGATGGTGATAAAACCTCCTACCTGATTGCGCGCACCCTTCACTGTGAAGAGTACATTAAGTTGCTGGGCATATCCTTTAATCACCTCCATAGCCCTGCTAATTCCTGCCGGCACGCTTGCGAGCAGGGAATATGAAGTTGTGTCGGTTTGTAAAAAGTCGGTGAAAGGTTTGGGGGCAAACCCCAGCATGCCATCCTTATCAATATGAACTGAAACTATTTTGCTTTGCCTGTGCGGATTAACCAGCAGTTTCATGTCTTTGTTCGCATTTCTCTGGAACGCTGCCCTCATCTCCTGAAAATAATGCGGAACGGCGCCAGGCGTTGTATCAATCAATGCAAGTTCATCGCCTTTTCTCAAACCGGCTTTCTCCGCACCGGAGTTGGGCAGTATCGAGTCAATTACACAGGGATATAGCGGCTGGATAAAACCCTTCGCATCGCCCAGCATTTTGGAAATATCTTCTTCCGTAACCGGTATGTTCAGTTTTACTCCTTGGCGGTCAACCTGTAAGCTATGAGCTTTGTTAAGTATAATTTCCAGAGGTATTTTACCAAAATCGTTCACTGTTTTACCATCCACCGATAGTATCTTATCACCGTTTTTCAAGCCCATCTTCAATGCAGTAGAATCGCAGTATACTCCGTACTTTACATTAGCGTTAGGCAGGTATTCGGAACCATAAGAGTACAGCAGCATGGTATATATTACAATACCGAGCAGAAGGTTAACCGTTACTCCCGCCACCATAACAATAAGCCGCTGCCATGCCGGCTTTGAGCGGAACTCCCACGGTTGAGGGGGCAGTTTCATCTGTTCCTTGTCCATTGATTCGTCTATCATGCCTGCTATCTTAACATATCCGCCAAGCGGCAGCCACCCAATTCCGTATTCGGTATCGCCTTTTTTGAACTTGAATAGCGAAAACCAGGGGTCGAAGAACAGGTAAAACTTCTCTACCCTGATTTTAAACAGACGGGCTGCGGTAAAATGCCCGCCTTCGTGCAGCAGAATAAGTATAGAAAGGCTAAGAATAAGTTGCGTTATCTGTACAAATGCTCCCATGGTTACACATAATTAATTATAAATGCCGAATCTAACTTATTCGGCATTTTGAGTTGAACAAAGGTATCTCTATTTTTTTAATGACAATCCTCATTCCTTAGCTCCTGCCCTTTTTCTCCTCTGAAGTTTGCCCCAGTTATTGTGGTTATAAACGAGCAGCGAGGTGAAATACCCTATTGCGGCGCCCATCACCACATCCGATGCCCAATGGTGGTCGCCATTGATTCTGCCGAAGGCGGTAAGGGTTATGACCGAAAATTGTAATTTATAAAGGTATATTTTATGATGAACTATGACTTACTTCCTTTTTTTTCCGAAAGCAATACGTTATCTAGTATGCTTTTGAGATGGGCATTTTCTTTTTTCAACTGTTCAATAATATCTTCATAGAGTTTCTTTTCAATAGCTGATGCTTGGTGAACAATCATACCGTTACCTGTTTTATTGTGCATGACGTTAAATACAATATGCTCATTAAAAGTAATAATATCTTCCGGCTTTATATCTAGAGCTTTAGCTATCAGTTCCAATTTAGAATAAGATACATCCACTTCATCATTTTCTATTTTGGAATATGCTGACTGTGTAACACCCAGTTGTTGCGCTACATAATCCTGTGTAAGATTTTGCAGTTCGCGCAGTTTCTTTATTTTTTGACCAAGCAACATCCTCAAAAGGGTAAAAACTTTACAAATGTATAAAATTAATTATTCCTATAAGGAATAATTTATACCCAAAACGCCATTGCGTTAGATTAAAAAATGTTTAGAATTGCACTCAACTAATCTTTAATCCCCCAAAATCCTATGAATATCAAAAGCTCCTTCTGCGCAGTTTTGCTGGTGTGTTTTACGCAATACTGCATTTCGCAAACTAATCCGGTTGAAATCCTTACAACGGCAGGCGGATATAATTCAAGCGCTTCAGGTGCATTAAGTTGGACGCTTGGAGAGACCATTATTGAAACCGGTATTGCAGGTTCAAATAGTTTAACGGAAGGTTTTCAGCAACCAAGTACTGCTTCCGTTATGGCTGTTAATAATATGGAAGCAAACGATGAGATTACAGCTTATCCGAATCCGGCTGTGGACATCGTTTTTATAAAAGGCAATTCTACCGAACCTTTAAAACTGGATATAATAGATATAAATGGAAGGATTTTATCGGAACAGGAATTGCAGAACAACAATGACCGCGAAGTCAACATGACGAATTACACCAACGGCACATATTTTTTCAAGGTGTATCAGTTGGACGGTCAATTAGTGAATACAATAAAAATAGAGAAAGTAAAATAAATAACAACCATTAAAATTCAAAAGCCATGAAAAAGTCAACTTTAATTGCATTTACAATCTTCGCCTCTGTTTGGGCTACAAGTAGTAATGCACAACAATCACAACAAACCTCTGCTCCTCATGCCTTTAAGTATCAGGCAGTAGCACGAGATGCAAGCGGGAATCCTTTAACAAATCAAAATGTATCATTCCGCATAAGTATATTGCAAGGAAGCGCAACAGGCGCAGCCGTTTATCAGGAAACCCAAACCACCACAACAAACCAATTTGGATTATCCAATTTGGAGATTGGGATGGGAAATGTTGTATCAGGTTCATTTGACTCAATACAGTGGGGCAACGGAACTTATTTTGTAAAGATAGAGATGGATGCAAGCGGCGGAACAAATTATGCATTGATGGGCACTTCTCAAATGCTTTCTGTTCCTTATTCTTTATACGCCGAGAATGCAGGCAATGTACAGGGATTTCCAGCAAAAGCTGCCTTGCAAGCCACCAACCTCGCAGCCCCGTTAAATAACCCGGAGACAGGAATGTTGGTTTATAATACAACTGCTGCAGGTGAAGCGCCTTATAATGTAACTCCCGGATATTATTACAATGCAGGAACGCCGGAACAGCCGGAGTGGGTTGCGCTTGGCGGTTCAGCACCTAAAAATAGGAATAACCGGCATAGCGCCGATACCGGTAGCGGAACTTCATCTTCTGATACAACTAAAGGAGGACCATTAACACCTGGCGTAGGTAATACTACGGAAGGCGGGTATTATCAAGATTTAAGCCAAGAAAAGATTACTTCAGCGCCGACAGGTAATTATAATACGGGGTTCGGAACAAATACTTTTGGTGGAGGCACAAATCCCTCCGGTTCAAATAATACTTGTACAGGATACGAGGCGTCATATTCCATAACAGGCGCTTGGGGTACAACGGCAAATGGATATGAGGCGCTATATAATAACACTACTGATGGGGCAACTGTTATGGGTGATTCCGCTGCATATAGCAACACAACAGGTGTCGGTATGACGGCCTTCGGATTTCATGCTGCTGCCGTAAGTCAGACCGCACAATACTTAACTGCATTTGGATTCAAGGCGTTGTCAAATAATAATAATAGCGGAGTAAATAATGCCGCCTTTGGGGATTTCGCCCTATCGACAAACTCAACAGGTGTCGATAATCTTGGAGCAGGTTTTAATGCAGCTGACAACAATACTTCCGGAAGTTACAATACTGCATTAGGTTCGGCAGCTATGTATTATAACACAACAGGGGACTACAATACTGTAACAGGTTTCTATGCCATGAAGGGAGTTAGCGGTTCATCTACCGGCAGCTATAATACCGCCAACGGGTATGAAACAATGTATGGTAATACTATAGGCGAATATAATACTGCGTCAGGAGCTTCTGCATTGTACAATAATACCGCAGCATCGCAAAATACTGCCTTAGGATATGAGGCATTATATACTCAAAGTTATAGTAGTTCCAGTCCTTGGGCTTCTGACAACGTTGCAGTTGGGTATCAATCTTTATATAATAACCAGCCCACATCTACAACAACTGGTTATGAAAATACAGCAGTGGGAGATTATTCCTTAAAGACAAACACAGTCGGTTCAAATCTTACAGTTATTGGGTATAAGGCAGATGTAGGTACTGCGTCAGGTCTTGTTTATGCAACTGCATTAGGTAGCGGTGCTATTGTAAGTGGAAGTAATTGTATGGCTCTGGGCGGTCAATCCCTAACCAATTATGAATTTGTAGGGATAGCTGAAGCCCACCCTTTAGCAGATTTGGTAATAGCCGATGCAGATTCTTCTACTTCGTCCCCAAATACCAATAATCATATAAAAAGTGAAGGCGCCACCCCGGGATGGACAACAAGTTATACGGGTACGGTTACTTTAACAGGCAGTTCTACGGATGTGGTTGGTAATGTTTCAATTAGCGCAGGCGCCATTTCGGGAGCAGGCACTATAACAGTTAACTTTATTAAAAATTATAATTTACCGCCTATTGTGGTGCTTACTCCTACTACGGCAGATGGCGCGGCGCTTGCACCGTTTGTATATGTTACAAGTACAATCAATACATTCGTAATACATATAACAGGAACGCCAAATGGAGTAGCAACCGATGGCGCATGGAATTATCATGTAATTGAGCCGAATTGATTTCTATTTCAGGGGGACGTGATGAACACCCCCTGAATTTTTTATCCTCAATTTGAGAGATTTACATTAAATTTGCATCCAGTTGATGATTATAATAATGAATAGAAGTACACACATGAAATTTGCGTTAATAGCTCTAATATTTTTTTATACCTCTATTACTTTTGGTCAGAATTGGTTGTGGGCGAAACAGAACAACGGTAAAGGTGGTGTAGATTGCAATTGGTTATGTATGGATAAGAACGGAAATGCTTACGTTACAGGGATTATAATGCCGTGCAATCCTGGCGATACCATGTATTTTGGACAATACGCGATCATAACTTATGATTATGATTATCTTGTAAAGTATGATTCAAATGGAAATGTATCGTGGGTAAGAACAGCAAGAGGAACTCCTAATGACTCATCATGGGACGAGATTGGGGGTTATTCAGTAACCGTTGATAATTTTGGAAACGTTTATGAAATCGGTGTGTGTGCTGATTCAACCTATTTTGGGTCGTGGCTTTTGAGTAAAGGTAGCTTTTTGGTAAAATATGATTCGATTGGAAAAGTTTGTTGGGCAAAAACGGTTGAAGGCAATCCGTATGCCATAGCGATCGATACCAAAAGTAATATATATGTAACTGGAAGTTTCGTGGGAAATTTAACCTTTGGTGTTTCATCTATTACCAATAATAGTAACAACCCTAATATGTATCTTGCAAAATATGATACTTCTGGTAACGCAAAATGGGGTGAGGCGCCGTCTGTTAGCGGTATCGGGATGCAATCAAATAATGGCAATGGTATCGCAGTTGATAAGAATGGTTGCATTTATATTGCAGGACAGTTCATTGATTCAGCGATATGCTTTGGTAAAGATACCTTACGCGGTAGGGAAGTGCAAACTAACACTTTTCTGGCTAAGTATGATTCTTCCGGTAAACCGTTGTGGGCTAAAAGCCCTAAGTGTATGGGAAATAATTCAGCTCAATCAATTGTGATAGATAAAAGCAATAATGTATGTATTACCGGAAGCTTTGTTATTGATAGTATTAGTTTCGGTAATCAAACCTTATCAGGAAGTAATTTTCCAACAACATTCATAGTTAAATACAACGATAGTGGAAATGTGCTTTGGGCGAAAGCAATAAGATCATCCAGAGGGTATAGTTACAGTATTACCACTAATTCTTGCAATGATATATTTGTTGGCGGAGGGTGTGGCGATACAATAAATGCCGGAGCCCTAACTTATTCAGTTCCGAGCAACTCCAGTGACCCTGCTTTTTTTATGAGATATGATTCTAATGGGAATCCTCTCTTAGGAATGGTTCTTCCGGACGGCGGTGACGATTATATCGGAATTTGTGTGGATAAATCCGGAAATTGTATAATGGGTGGGGATTTTGAAGATACGATTGTTTTGGGGAATGATACTATTAGTCCCAGTTGTCAAGAAGTTTCAGTAGTTGCTAAATTTGATTTGGGAAACAAAAATTGTGGAAATAATAATGAATCCATAGATGAATTAAACAGCGAATTTCAAAAAGTAATAATTTACCCCAACCCGAACAATGGCATATTTACTATACAAGCCCCCTTATCTGCCTCTGGCAGCGGGATAATGACGTGGCAGGTATATAATATACTTGGACAGCAAGTGAAAAGTCAGGAATTAAAAGCGATAAGCGATGAGATTAACGTTTCAAATGAGCCCAGCGGGCTATATCTGTATAGAGTGGTGGATGATAACCGCGGGTTGGTAGGAGAGGGGAAATTCGTAATTCAGAAATAACAGAGATTGTCTTATAGTTTTGGGCGGAAGTTCATAATTTAGAGATGAAATGCATTATAAGTTATGCCACTCCTTAGCTCCTGCCCTTTTTCTCCTCTGAAGTTTGCCCCAGTTATTGTGGTTATAGACGAGCAGCGAAGTGAAATACCCTATTGCGGCGCCCATCACCACATCCGATGCCCAATGGTGGTTGCCATTGATTCTGCCGAAGGCGGTAAGGGTTGCCGCGCTATATGCTAATATGGGGATTACCAGTGGTTTCGGGTATTCGAGCGCTATCATTGAAGCGGTAGAAAATGCTATGGTAGTATGCCCTGACGGAAATGAGTCGTATTTTAAGAAACCGTTCGGACCCGCCCATCGCAAGGCATCGGGCGGATTGCTTTGAAATGGGCGATATCTGCCCGCAATATCTTTAATAACTTCTGTGGTTATCCCGCTCAATACAAAACTTTTGGCACAAAGCATGGCGAACCGTTCGGGTTTCTTTTTATGAAAAACCGCCCCGATAATATATGCCGAACCTATTATAACTGCGGGATATATTCCGTTGCCAAAAGGGTCGCCGATATTATTCTCTAAAAAATTGGTTGTATTATTTCTGACTTTCTGCGACCAAATCTGAATATTCATATCGCCATCGGCGAATATCAATATTGACTCGGTAGAAGCTAATGCAGCGGCAGTCATCCATTGAACGCCGTTCCAGTGGAGCGGCGACAGAACTTGGTCGCGGGCATCCATAAAACCGGAATGAATATAGTCCCAATTAAATATAGGATTGGGTTGCAAACTGTCGCCTTCCGGTACAGGTGATACCACTTGACCATCAGAATGTGCTAAATTACAACACGTAATAACAAGCAGACAAATAATAGAACGCATTGCTTTTCCGGTTATTGAACCGCTAAACTGCAATTTTTTTGCGAGGTACAGTCAAAAGGCGCATGCCGACCATATAGTTAATTCGGGAAAAGTTAACATTAGATTAATGATTTTATAAAGTTTGCCATTTTATTTTGAGGTTAAAATTACATGTATGAAAATAGTTTCGGTGCATAAGATTTGGCTCTGTCTTTTTCCTGCGCTTTTATTAAACGCTTGCAGCCGTTATAGCAATAAACGCGATTATACATTTGTAGTGGCTGGTGATAACAGAGTGGCTCCATCGGATTCTTTAGGAGATGCAAGTACTGCCAACGTATATCAGTTAAAAAGGATGTTCTCTGAAATTGCCGACCTGAAACCTGTTCCAAAATATTTCTTTTTCCTTGGCGACCTTGTACTGGGCTATACAGGGGATACTGTTCGCCAAGAGCGTGAATTACGGGAATGGAAAAAACTTTACTTGGAATCTCCGTTGGCGAAAACGGGTGTTCGGCTAATCGCCGTACCTGGCAATCATGAAACATGTGAAAAAATAGGTTCAGGCAGGGTGGCAATGCCTGCGTATGAAAGGATTTTTATAAGAGAAATGAAAGATTATATAGCCGGAAACAACGGACCTGCGGCAACCGGCTTAATTCCGGGAACCGATTCGCTTATGACCGACCAAGCGTGTCTTACTTATTCGTTTGATTATGGCGGCGATCATTTTGTTGTTCTCAATACTGATCCGGTCGATCGCGAGAGCAGGGTGCCATATCACTGGCTTGAACAAGACCTGAAGTCAGCCCATAAAAACGGAGCAAGGCATATCTTCCTTTTCGGGCATAAGCCCGCCTATACTCCGAACTCCAGAGGCGACGGACTTGACCAATTTTTGAGCAACAGGGACAGCGCCTGGATTGCTATGATTGATAATGACTGCGATGCATATTTCGCCTCGCACTACCATCTGTGGGATACGATTCATCCTGATGGAAATAAAAGAACATGGCAGATAATTTCCGGCAACGCTGGAGCCCCATTGGCGAAGGAGTGGCTTACAGCATATTTCGGATTTACCATAGTCCGCGTTGGTTCAAAGGTGGATATTACAAGTATGGGCAGAGATGTAGACAGAGAGCATCAGACTGCTCCGGCGCCTGACAAATCAACTGTCGTAAGGGCACACCTTGTAATTAATTAATGAACACTGAATTGCGGTTGTTATTGCATTGGAACCAGCCGGTTCCGGCTATGCCGAATAATTGTCGACCGGTTACAATATTAGCGGAAGTTATTTGAGCTTTAGGGAGTAAAATTCAGGGTTCTCGGGTTAATCGAAACAAGATTTGAAGTAGCTTTTTAATATGGTTTAAGGCAAAAATAAAGAACCCCGAAGATCTTCGGGGTTCTTTTATCTGATATTCTGGACAATTTTAGTGCATGTTTCCGCTGCCGTTGGTTTGGTAGCAACCCATATCAACACCGGGTTGGGTAACCGTAGGAGCATAGTTGGAGTTGGTTACATCACTCGTTACCGGGTTGGTTATGTTAGCAAATGCCCTGAAGCCCGCATACCCTGCTCCAATGCCGGGTGAACCGGGCATCAGGTGAAAGTCGTAAGCACTTCCGGTTACAGCAACGCCTGTTTCAACAGAAGCTATAGCCGACAGATTGAACCCTGCAACCGGTTCAGGTAGAGGGAAGTTCTTGAAGAGCGGCTTATTTACCGCAGCCAACGAGGTAGAATCGTTATATGGCAGGTCATTACCGGAATTGGGGTTGCAGCAAGGCCAGTAGAAATTGGTCGGGAGGTTGAATTGCGCTTGGGTAGGGATAACATACGCCATAGGTTTTGTCCAAGTACCGGCAACTACAGGATACATCTGATTCACCTCGTGTCCCGAATCGGCGTAAATATAGTTATAGCCCACAATCGTATTGGTTGTGTCAGGTGGAGGTATTTGATTCAGTCCCATTCCGATACGGATACCGTTACGGCAATTTACAATCAGGTTGTTATAGCACAAACCTCTGCCGCCTTGTTCGTAGTCGATATCCGAACCGCGCGGACCATATTGGGAGTTCCTGTAGCCGCAGTCAACGTACGTGTTATTGTACATATTTATATTGCACTGCACCATATTGCCCGAACCTTTGTCTGAACATTTGGTGGAATTGGTGCACATGCCTACAAACAGATTATATGCCATATCCCCTTGTGTTCCGTGTTTGGCGTTCAGACCATCGCCTCCCAGAAGCCCCATTTTTTCAATGGTATTACGGGCAAAATAGATACGGCCTCCTGCAAAACGAACCGCATCATCAATCCCGCCATAGAGCCACGAATCGGTAAATATGCAATCGCCTTTCCCGTTCTGGAAGAAAATGCTCCATGAGGTTGTGCCTGAAGGACAGCCGTTACATGGTTCATTTTGAGTAAACGATGCACCGCAGAACTCAACGTGAGTCCATTGCAGGTCTAAAAGCGTACAGGTGGTATCGCAGTTGATGCCTGTCCACTTCATACTGTAAGCCGGGTCGGCATTCGGGTTTAACCCGATAAGGTCAACTTTGTTGGTACCGCATGCAGTAATCCAGTTGGGATCCTGTTGCGTTCCCAAAGAAATAAGCACGCCTTTTACTATAATGGTTACATTAGGACCAACGCATACATGTACGTTTTTTTGAATTAGTACGGTATCGCCCGCAGGGATAATAAACGGATCGCCGGTAAGGTTATAGGTGTTACCCGATGTCATGGTTCCTTTATAGGAGCCGGCTGCTAAATTACCGGGTGAAATGGGCTGTCCTATCTGGTATGCCGGTGTAGATTGAACAGTTGTTTCGCTGCTCGACTTCTTTTTGCACGAGGGCAACAGAGCCAAAGCAACAGCTGATGCTAAAAGCATGAAAGATATTCTTTTCATTTTGTTTTAAGGTTTTTTTGTTTGGTTGCAAAATACCGTCATTAGTATGAACTGTATCTTTCAATCCGATTAAGTTATTATTAATTGACATTAATCCAATTCATGCAGCTATACCAATGTAGAAAAGGGATATCAGGTTAGGTGTGCAGCTTATTTTTCAGATGTCCGGTTGCTTACTATGAATTGAATGCCCGGTATTTTGACCGAAAAAAAGGAGAAATTAAGTTTTATGTTTTCAGAACCTATATCTTACTCCCATGATGTACTCTTGTCCGAAATATTCATCGCGCACCAGAATATTATTTAAAATGGTGCTGCTTGTCCCCTGATTGGGCAGATATTCGTAGTTGCCCGGCACATTTGCATAAGCGCTTGGCGGAAACATTCTTAAAATAACGGGGGTATTCAGCAGGTTATTCGCCTTACCATACAGCACCAGATTTATTTTTTTGCTCAACCTCTTTTCAAAGGAAAGGTCGATCCGGAACATCGGCATTTGCCATAGATCAAGCCCATACCAGCCGGAAACATCGGAAATTTCCTTTCCTGTGTAAACTCCTGCCAACTGCATTTGAAAACCGATCTTTGGTTCTTTATAAAGAAGGGAAATGTTACCGAGATTATCCGCTTGTCCTTGCAAAGGCCGGGTTTCTGTGGTTGGAAGGGTTATCGGGCTTGTTGTTCCCGGTGCATTCTCGTACAATAGTTCGGGTACGGTAATGCTCGAATGGGTGTATGTATAATTCAACAGGATTCCAAAGTGTTTAAAATACTTGATGGTTTGGAGTTCAAATCCGTAATTTATCACCGGTATTGTATCGCCGCCTACATTAATAGGTTTTTCAACTGTTGTAGATGGGCTGGTGCGCACTACGGCTACCTCATAGGGGTCGTATATCTGTTTGTAAAATACTCCTGCAAGAAGTTGGTCGGTAGGATTAGGGAAGAACTCGTAACGCAGGTCATAATTATTGGCTTGTGTATGGTCCAATAACGGATTACCATATTGCGAAAAATAATCTCCCGGAATATCAAAGGGAACGATGTCAAAAAAGGGTGGTCTGGAAATTGAGGCGAAGTAATCGCCGTGGATCGCATTCTTCTTGTTAATTTTAAACTTAACATCAACACTAGGTAGATAATCGGTGTACTGTTTTGTTTCGCTCTGTCCTGCATTAATATTTGATTCATTATCCTGATATGCTTCGTAAGTTGATTCTATCCTTAACCCGCCCACCACATCTATTTTTGGTCCGATTGTAAATGTTGCCATGCCGTAATAGCCCATTATATTTTCTTCCAATTTATAACCATTGGAACTTAAAGGGTCGCCTTGCGGATCGGTTAGTTTCCAGTTGTTACTGTCTGCCATTTCTGTTGCTATGTTTGTAAAATTGGGTTGCGGAAGTATAGCAGGCCAGTTATAATCGGTATAGAATGCATTTCTATATTCATAGCGGTCCATTCCGCCCGCCTTCAGAGTAACACTTTGTCCGAATAATTTAAAAAAATAACTTAAATTAATATAACCGCTGTAAGAATTATCCAAGGTCTGTTCCCATGTGCGTGTAAGTGAATTAAATACGGTATTGGGAGAACCGACAAAGCCATACAAACTTAATATATCAAAATCGGGCATATTTTCGCCCGTTGTAGCTACCGAACCTCTCCAGTCGATTAAAAAGTGTTTGCCGATGCTATCCTTGCCGTTAATCGCAGTATTCCAGATATGGTCATATATCACACGCGTTTCAGTGGTTGGGTTCTGTTCACTGCCCGGGAGCAGGTCATTGGTATCCATTTCCTGCCATGCCCTCTGTTCGTAGCTTTGGGTATAAAAGGAGTACAGGCTTATTGTATTCCTGGGATTGAATTCATAATCCAGTTTTAAGTGTACAGCCATGCGGCTTTGTTGCTCTGAATAATTGTTATTAGATATATAGTTCCAATCCGGTGTGTTTGGGTTAGGTGCAGGTAATGGTTGCCCCTGCGGGTTTATGAACATACCATAACCAATGTTGTACATATTCTGATAACTGACCGCAGCAATCACTCCGAATTTATTTTTGAAAAACCTGTTGCCTATTGTAAATCCCGTATTTAAGTCGGGCGGGGCAGTCACATTTTTAAGTTCCAGATTGGCAACCGGAAAGTCGCTTGTTTTGGCAATATAACCGGGACCGTTTAGTTGTTGAGGCGACTCCGGGTTTATGGCGTTCGCTCCAAATGTTGTAAACGGTTTATCAAAGAAGGAGCCATCATACCCCGTTGCAACATTAGCGGTTAACAGAAAGGTCGGCGGCGCATCCTTCAATACCAGATTCATGGCGCCGCCTATAAAATCGCCTTCCATATCGGGGGTGGCGCTCTTATAAACCTCGAGCCGTTCGATAATGTCGGAAGGGAAAAGATCCATAGGCACTGCGCTTGTTTTGTATTGCGGGCTGGGTATCACCACTCCGTCTATAGATGTATAGTTGTAGTTGCCATCCATACCCCGAATGGTAGCAAAGTCCGCCTGCCCCGTAGCCGACCTGTCCGTTTCTATTCCTGATACCCTTTGCAGGACATCGGCAACAGTAAGGTCGGGCGACAGTTGTATTGCGTTTGCAGATACTACATTCATGATATATGGCGCATTCTTCTCTTCGCTGCGAGCATAGTTATCGGTGCTCTGCTCATAGTTGCTTACCACCTGAACATCGCCGAGGGTCATTGATTCCATGTCCATTAAGAAATCGATTTTAAGCGTCTGTGCGCTGTCCGTTATAGTTACCGGCTTTTCAACAGTAACGTAACCGAACACTTTGGCAACAAATGTGTAGGCGCCCTTTTTTAAATTACGGATTACGTATGAGCCGTCAAGACCCGTTGTGGCATTCACCCCCATTTTGTCCTTCTCGTAAACTACAACTCCGATTAGTTCTTCTTTTGATTTCGAGTCATAAACGCGTCCCTTTATCGTTGCCGCGCCTGCATTGATGCCGAGCAAAATTAAAATTGACATTGGAAGAAAGTGTCGTTTTATCTGCATGTTTTTATTAATTTCTGCAAGAGTACCTTAACCGTCTTACCTCAATATTAATTTCATATTAATTAATTATTGCCGGCAAATGGCAACACGACTTATTGAGCAATTAGTGGTGTTACAGGTATCTTAATATTATTGTAAAAATAACCGGCGTCTGTTGTGAAACATACGAAAGTCGCAGCGTTAAAAAGTAACGCATCACAAACCTGGCGGAATGATTAATCTGCAAAAATCTTATTGCAGATACATTTATTATATGCCGCCATTATATAAAGACGCCCATTCCGGGTTGTAAATTCAAAGCGCCAGTAGCCGCGAAAGTATTTTGTTGATCCATGGTAATAGAGAACATTACCTTTATCCGATTTCAATTCATTCATCATCGTATCCATTTGCGCCGCGAAACCCTCTTTGCATATCCTGCATGTCGTATCTCCGGTATAATCTTTCGTGTACGCTTGTTTCTCTTTTTGTAATTCCGGAATATCGGCGGCAGATATGGGTTTTAGGCAAAGCAGCGAATCGGCGATGAGGTGAAGAAAGCGCTCTGTTTCGTTTCCCGATTGCGCCGAATTCATCTTAAGGGCATTCAGTATATAATTGATTTGAAACTCCAGAGAAGGAGGTCCTGTTGCGTGATGTTTCTCGCTTATTGTATCATTTGTACGCGTCCTGCTCTCGTCGAAAAACAAGAACGCATATTCAAAATCCTTCCGGTTGGAAATATATAACAGAGTATTTGGTATGGATATTTCACAACCGCAGTTCCACCGGTGCACGCGCATGGTCAAATTGAGCCAGTTGTCCTGAATTTCTTTATAACCCGTGAAACCGCTGATGGAATCTTTCTTAAAAGTTCTGCGAAGTACTTTTGTTGATTTATAGAGATAATAATCATTATCGTTAAATATCAATTCAGCTTCGCGCGGGTAATCGGGTACAAGATAATTTACATCGTTCATCAGAACGCTCATTACCAGGGAAGAATAATGGATGGAGTCCTGTGCGCCGGATTTACAACTTTTTTGCATTCCGCCGGTGCAACCGCCGAACGACAGAGATGCGATAATGATTATTACGAAATACTTTGTCATATTTTTTAAAAGTAGCAAGTAATTAAAGGAAAGTTACCTGAATATTAATTGAATGTAACTTTTAAGTTACCGCTGACTCATAACTCTGAATATCTTGAAGTTAAGAAAACGGTAAAGTAATTCAAAGGATTATTTAATAAACCGGTAATTAATATTTAACACACAGCCCTTACTTTTATTTTTTAAGAAATATCGACTTTTAAAGCGGAACTGTTTAAATCCCACACTTCCATGGGCAATGACAAGGTATTATTAATCGATCGGGATAAGGAGACATGCGATTTCCTCTCATCACTATTAAAGAACGAAGGGTATTCGGTTACCGTTGCATCTGACGGGAAAGCAGGATTGGAAAAAGCCAAACGCTTATTCCCGAACATAGTTATACTGGACGTAGGATTGCCCGAAATTGACGGCATTGAGGTATGTAAAGAATTGAGATCTATACCTGAATGCGAAAGTGCAATTATCATATTTTTTACTTCACAAGCCGAAGATTATACCGAAATAGCCGCTTTCGAAGCCGCAGCAGATGCATATATAGTGAAACCCGTGCGCGCGCGCGTGTTGTTAAGCCGTCTAAAAGCATTGATAAGGAGGGTATCGGTAATCAATAGAATTAACCTTCCCGCTCACCTCGCAGTCGATAAAAATTCTCTTACGGTAACCGTTAATAATAAAAGAGTTGAATTGTCAGGTAAGGGATTTATGCTGTTTGAACTGCTTGCTTCAAAACCAGGAAAGGTTTTTAGCAGAAGCGACATACATAAACTGCTCTGGAAGAACGATAATGAAACCGACGAGCGGGTTATAGACGTATATATTTGGAAGTTGCGCGAAAAATTGGGAAAGAATATAATAAAAACAATAAAAGGCGTGGGATATAAAATTGAATTGGAAAAAGGCACCGCTTAATCTGTAATGTATCCGCTATTCCTTAACGGCTGATTGTTCATAATATCAGCATTCTTCAATTATCCTTTTCAGCGCATTTACCCATTCATCCTCGTCGTTCAAACTTACTGCAAGGTGCAACGCCGAGCCGCCATATTCATGGAAGTGACGGGCGTACAATACCTTAATCTCGTAAATAGTTTCAAGGCAATCTGCAACAAATGCAGGTGAAAAACAGAGTATCTTTTTTACCCCCGCTTTGGCTTTTTCAGCAATCACCTCATCGGTATATGGCTTTATCCAAGGCGTTCTGCCAAGCCGCGACTGGAAGCTGACGGTGTAGCTGCCTTCCGGCAGCTTTAATGCCTGTGCAATTAGGCGGGTTGTATGGTAGCACGATGCGCGGTAACAATAAATGTTGGCGTCATTAAGCGAGGCGCAGCATGTATCGGGCTGATTGCGGTAAGTTAAACTGCATTTCATCCCATATTCTTCCGATGCCTTCAGGATGTGTCTTTCCGGAAGACCGTGATAACTGAACAGGTAATGGTCATAATCCTGCAAACGGTTATTCCTTTCTGCAATAGCTGCGAACGCTTTAATAAATTCAGGGTGGCTGAAGAACGGTCTCACAAATTTGATTTCTGGTATTACCTCATACCTTTTAATCTCATCCATCACCTTCTCAATAGTTGAGCCGGAACTGGCTGAAGCGTATTGCGGATAGAGCGGAACAATAATGAGTTTTTTCACATTACTCATTAGGTTCGCTAACCTGCCGGCAATAGACGGCTCCCCGTACCTCATCGCCAAATCAATAATATAGCCATCACCGACCAATTTTTGTAATTTTATTTTCAGCCGTTCACCCGACACAAGCAACGGCGAACCTTCAGCGGTCCATATCTCCTTATACTGCCTAGCCGATTCAGCCGCGCGGAAAGGAGCTATTATGCCATTTACCAGCAATTTTCGCCTGATAACCGGTATGTCTATTACACGCCTGTCGCCTAAAAACTCGCGCAGATACTTCCGTACATCTCCGGTATTGGGGCTTAAAGGTGTGCCAAGGTTAATAAGTAATATGCCGGTCATTAAATTAAGAGTGAGAGCCGGAAAATTCCGGATGATTTAGCGAATAAATAATTGCCTTAACAGATTGTAATGACGCAAAGGTAGCTTTTTAGGAGTATCAGGCGAAACAACGTTTTGAGAGAGACGAAATCCTATACTATCCCTGAACAAGCATGCCGATTCTGCCGAAAACGCCGAATTTATTAACCCTTTTCAACAAAATGTTGTTAGTAAATGCAATTTAATAAAGCGTTTCCCAAAATTTAATCAAGGTAGATTTGTGTACGTTTATTAACAAAATGTAAATACAATGATAAAGTACTCCGTTTTACTATTCAATCTGATAGGGTTATTCATTTACCATCTGTTCTTTCAGGCAAATGTTACCGTAACGCAGAACGTGCCTACTAGCGCAGCGGCAGCCGGCAGTTTCGAGGTGGATGTAACCATCAATAAATCGGATGTCTCCGGGTTTGCCAAATTTGAAGAAGATTTCCCGAATGGATTCACGGCTACAGCCATCAAAAAGAGCGGGGCTACAATACTTTCTTCCGACAACGACATCAGGTTTATCTGGGCTTCGCTGCCGTCAGACGGCGTAATAACTATATCTTTCAGGGTAACAGTTGATTCATCGGTGTCCGGCAATCGGCAATTTACGGGTAAATTTCTTTATGTAGTCAACAATGAACGTCAGGAAGCCGATGCCCCGCCTGCCACTATAAATATCACTCCTTTAGCAGGTAATACACCTGTAGCCACCGCTCCGCCGCCTTCCGATACCTCAAAACAAAGCATTCAGCAGGCAGCAGCCCCACCCCAGTCCATAATTGTGCCGCCGGCGCAAACCCAAGCGCAGCCCCTTTCCGCCTCTCAAACTCTGTCCGCATCGTCTGTTGCTCCGGCAGGCGACCTTACCGTTACTGTGCTGATACGGCGCGGCAACGTTACTGGGTTTGCCAAATTGGAAGAAACCATTCCAAACGGAGTAATCGCGGAAGGTGTTGATTTACACGGTTCATCGTTCACTTTTGTAGACAACAAAGCCAAATTTGTATGGCTTACCCTTCCGGCGGATTCCGCATTTTCCATTTCATATAAGCTAACCCCCAGTTCCACTCTCACCGGAACACAGTCGGTAAGTGGTGAATTCTCCTATCTGCTTAATGATAATGCAGCATCCTTTGAAATACCCGCCAACAGTTTTACTGTGGAAAATACAGCGCCCCGGCAGACGCCCGCCAGCGCTCCGGTTGTAACAACAGCGCCTGCGCCAACCCCCGCACCGGTAACTGCACCAACGCCCGTTCCTGCGCCACCGGCAGCACCCAATGTAGCGGTTGCCGATACCTTAAAACAACAGGCGCCGCCAGCAAACCGGCAGACACAAGCCGTTACCCCTGAAGTAACAGGTGCGCAGGGTAATGTAAAATACAGGGTTCAGATTATGGCATTACACCACGCAGTAAAGTCGTCCTACTTGAGCAATAAATACAATATTACAGAGAATATAAATGAAGAAATGCTGGAGGGTTATACAAAATATACAGTGGGGCATTTCGACGACTACAAAGCAGTGCGCGACCATAGAGAGGAAATCAGGAACAAGGGAGTGGCAGGTCCCTTCGTTGTCGCTTACAGCAACGGGCAGCGCATTACAGTTCAGGAGGCGCTTATGATAACCCGCCAGCAGTGGTATAAGTAATTTTATTATTTTTGGATTTGAATGGACGGGTTGCCTTCTGCCATAAGCCAAATTAAGAAAAACGGTTTTGGTAACTTTCCAACCAAATATGCGTAAAAGATAAAATTGTCTGCGTGACATAAGATTTATGCTCCATCATTATAAACTAACCTGTTTATTCCTGCTCATTTTGTTTTCTGCCGGCTCCGTTGCCTTGTTTGCATCGCCGGTTGCAGTCCGCTACCATGGAACGTCTCTTACTAAACAACCGGTAACTCCGGCGATAAAGAAAGATTCTGCTTCTAAAAAGGACACAAGCAAGAGCGATTTTGTACCCAAAAATATGGATTTTGTCCTACAGCCACTATTAGGTATTGGCACCGGACTGCTATCCTATTTCGGGAATGTGAAAGCCCCGAACAGCGAATTGCAGAACCCAATGACCAGCAGAATTGGTTACGACCTTCAATATTCTCAAAAATTGAACCCGGTAATGGAGTTTAACCTATACGCACTCTTCGGACAACTTAGCGTAAATACACGGTCGCCCGACATGAACTGGAATTTCCTATCTTCAATAGAAGGCGGAGGAGCGCGATTAATTTTCAAATTATTGCCTAAACAAAACCTGACGCCCTACATCCTCACCGGAGCCGAATCATTCGAATTCCTTACTAAAACAAGCTTATATAACAATCAGGGCGTACCTTATTATTATTGGACTGACGGCTCCATACGCAGTTTACCGCAAAGCTCTCCGATCGCCTCTTCCGCCACAGTTCTCCAATGGGATTATAACTACTCATCGGATATGCGTAGCTTAAATATAGGCAACTCCGGCAAATACCAGACGCAGACCTTTGCCATACCCATCGGCGTGGGCTTCATGTTCCATCTCTGCAAAAGCGCAGATTTTATGATAGGCACCACCTTGAACTACGCATTTACCAACCATATTGACGGGCTCGGTGACTCAATAGGCGGGAAAAAGCATGATATGTTCTTAATGACCTCCTTCGGTCTGCGTTTCGACCTATCAAAACACAAAAAACCTCCATTACCTCCCGGACAGCACAACCAAGAGCCGGACAGATATGAACATCCTAACAGCTACTATGCCGGAGTTGATTTCGATGCGCTGGCTATAGACACAATCAAACCGGTAGTACATAATAATACCCCCCTACCCGACTCCACAATATTGCGCCAGTATGAAATGTACGAAGACAGCACAGGAGAGTTTGCACAGGTTGTGATCCAAAATTCTATCGGCGCCCCAGTTAATAGGAAGCCCGCTCCGGCAAACAATGCCATATCTTATTCGGTTCAGTTAGGCAGATACAGTAAAGGAATACCGCCCGATGTGATGGATAAGCTTATGAGTGTACCTAATGTAAAATCGGAGATGATGCCCGACTCCTCCACTGCATATATTGTAGGAAACTTTACCGATTTAAACAAAGCCGAAGCAAGCCGGCAGCAATTTGTACAGAACGGACTGACTGATGCGAAAGTGGTGTACCGGAAGGACAAGGAGTATGTGGTTACAAGCCCGCAGCCATTACCAAACGGGATAAGCAATAACCCGCAACCGAACAATAACCCCCAACCGAACAACAACCCGCAGCCAAATAACAATCCCCTGCCGAACAATAACCCGCAACCGAACAACAACCCGCAGCCAAATAACAATCCCCAGCCGAACAATAACCCGCAACCGAACAATAACCCGCAGCCAAATAACAATCCCCAGCCGAACAACAGTCAGCCAGCCCCAAATACAGGTACGATAGTTTACAGGGTTCAGTTAGGCGCATACCAACACAAGTTACCGAGAGATGTATTTATGAACGTAGATAACATAGTGGAAGTAAAAACCGAGAACGGCTATTTTACATATTCAGCCGGCTCGTTTACCAATTATCAGGATGCCGTTGATTATAAGGCAAAGCTGACGTCGCTCGGTTACCCCAACCTATTCATAAAAGCATACCAGAATGGCAAAAGGATACCCCTTGCCAATGCCGGAATCAACAATGCAACGACCCAAAAAGAAGACCTGAACGAGGAGGTAACCCATGAAACAATAACGCTGGACAAGAGCCATATCTCCTTCGGCGTACAAGTAGGCGTATTTAAAGGCGATATCCCGCAAAATATGGCGACCGAGTTCAAAACTATACCCAATATCTACACCATATACGACTCGGCGACCGGGCTAACCCACTACCTTGCCGGTCCCTATACCAATTTTAATGATGCCGAAGCGATGAGAGCAAAGCTCATCACCAACCCTAACCTGAAAGATGCCTTTATCGGAGCGTACTATATGAACAAATCCATACCTACGGCGCAGGCGCTCGATATTTTAAAACAATAGTAAAAAAGCGCTAAAGAAATTACCCCTATTGAAAAAATATTTAACCCGTTGAGAATTATTAGTAGGTTTGTAATCCATTATATTAACTACCTCGAAAGAGATCGCAAGACACATCCAAAACCTTTTAATTAATGAAAAAACTCCCTTTAGCAGTTGCACATTGCACCCTTATATTAGGGATGATGCTAACAGCAAGTTCATGCCATCAGAACAGTACGCCTTCAAATTCAATTGACAACGAGATAAACCGCGCTGACTTTGACACAACCGTCCTGCCGGGCAATAACTTCTTTGAATACGTGAACGGCACTTGGCTGAAAAATAATCCGATTCCGCCCACCGAAGCCGTGTGGGGAAGTTTTAATACAGTGTACGACCAGAACATACTCCGGCTATACGGCATTATGAAAGAAGCGGCGGCGACTAAAGACAAAAAAGAAGGCAGAGCCGAACAAAAAGTGGGTGATTATTTCTCCCTCATCATGGATTCAAACAAACTGAACAAAGACGGTATATCTCCCATAAAAGACGAACTTGCCAGAATAAATTCCGTTACGGATAAAAAGTCGCTCTGGAGCGAAAGCGCACGACTTATGAAAATGGGAGTTAATGTAATGTTCCATTTCGGAGTAGGACAGGATGATAAGATAAGTTCGAAGGAGATATGCGGAACCAGTCAGGGCGGTATGACGCTCCCGGCAAAGGATTATTATACCGACAACTCCGACCGCGGTAAAATGATACGCAACAAATTCACCGAATATGAAACCCTGCTGTTTGAACAACTGGGCGAAACCCCCGAAGCCGCCGGAAAAGACGCCGACAAAACGCTTATCATGGAAACTGAACTCGCAGTATCGGCTATGAGCCCTTCGGAAGAAAGAGATGTTCATGCCGTTTATAATAAGATGACCATGCGCCAACTGCAAGACGAAACGCCGGGCATCAACTGGCAAACATGTCTCGATACCTTTGGTCTGAAATCAGTTGACTCCATACTGGTAGCGCAGCCCGATTTCCTAAAAAAAGTGAGCGACCTTGCCAATTCCTATTCAACCGACGACTGGAAAACCTATCTGCGGCTGCACCTGATCGTTTCTACCGCAGGGAAATTGAGCGATACCCTGAACTCCATAAGTTTCAACTTCTGGGATAAAACATTCAGAGGGATAAAACAGATGAAACCCCGCTGGAAACGCGCCGTAGAAGCAACGAGCGGAGCACTGGGCGAACTTGTCGGTCAGCTGTATGTTGACAAATATTTCAGCGCATCCACCAAGGAAAAAGTACGCGTCATGGTAAATAATATAATAGCGTCATACAAAGACCGAATCAATAACCTGACGTGGATGAACCCCGAAACGAAAAAATACGCCATTGAAAAACTGGATAAAATTACCCTCAAACTCTGTTACCCCGATAAGTGGAGGGACTATTCAGCCCTGCATATCAAAAATGACGCTTATGTGCTGAACGCAATCAGGGTAAATGAATTCAACTTCAACTACGACATGAACAAACTGGGTAAGCCGGTAGACAGAAGCGAGTGGGAGATGTCGCCGCAAACCGTGAACGCCTATTACGAGCCGACCAGGAACGAGATTGTATTTCCGGCAGGAATCCTTCAACCGCCCTTTTTCGATACCACCAGAGACGATGCGATGAACTACGGCGCCATCGGAGCCGTTATCGGACATGAACTTACACATGGCTTCGACGACCAGGGAAACCAATACGATGCCGAAGGCAACATGCGCAAATGGTGGACAAACAGCGACTCCGCCCACTATTTCAGCAAACTTAAAATGGTGATTAACCAGTTCGATAATTATGAAATAGATTCGGTACATGTAAAAGGCGACCTGACCATCGGCGAAAATACCGCCGACCTCGGCGGCATAACTATCGCCTATCAGGCACTGGAAAAAGACCTGAAACAGCATCCCGAAGGAATGGTGGACGGATTTACGCCTGAACAACGGTTCTTCATTGCATTTGCCCAGGTATGGCGGCAAAATACGCGGCCTGCTGCTGCAAGAATGCGAATAAAAACTGACCCCCACTCTCCGCCTATGTTCAGAGTATTGGGTCCGCTCTCCAACATGACCGAGTTCTACAACGCCTTCAACGTAAAGCCGGGCGAAGCCATGTATCGCCCCGACAGTTTGAGGGCGGTAATCTGGTAATGAAGGTAATAGGAATAATACCCGCCCGCTACGGTTCCTCGCGTTTTCCGGGCAAACCATTAGCCGATATTAACGGCAAAACCATGATTTGCAGAGTTTATGAGCAAGCTGCAAAAAGCAAATCCCTTTCGCACCTCGTAGTAGCCACCGATGACCAACGGATAATGGACGAGGTGAAGAAGTTCGGCGGCAACGGCATAATGACAAGGAACAGCCACCGCAGCGGTACCGACCGCTGCCTCGAAGCGCTCGAAAAATTGGAAAGAATAAATGCCGCAGAACAGTGGGATGTAGTTGTAAATATTCAGGGCGATGAACCATTCATACACCCTGAACAGATAGATAAAGTGACCGCATGTTTCAATATCCGAAAAGAAAAGAATGCCGGAATACAAATTTCCACTCTGGTTTGCAAAATAGATGAGCCGCGCGAACTGCAACAGCCCAGCGTGGTAAAAGTAGTGCGCCAGACCGACGGCAAAGCTCTATACTTCAGCCGCTCGCCTATACCTTACTTTAGAGAGAACACCGATAAACCATGGACACGAAAACATGATTACCTGAAACATATCGGTATTTACGGCTTTCGCGCTTCTGTGCTCAAAGAACTTGTAAAACTTTCACCCTCCCCCCTCGAAATTGCCGAATCGCTTGAGCAGCTGCGATGGCTCGAAAATGGATATACCATCCATACAGAAATAACGGATAAAGAAACATTTTCAATAGATACCCCCGAAGATTTGCTAAAAATAATTTAACAATTGCTCCAGTCACACCTTTAGGCAAGGAATAAAGTAAAGGTAACCTTTTTTACTATCTACCCACTCCTTGGAGTAAGAAGATGACATGGCGACGCATATTGTTCAAAACTATTTTAATTAAATATGTATTATGTAATAAATAATGTATATATTTGCGTTTTATAACTATGAGATATTAGAGATAAGATATAAACTATGAGCGATGAACTATAAGATTAACGTCTTATCCGGCAGGCGGCAATACTTTAGGTCTATTTTAAAGGAACGATGAATAACAAAACAAACGCAAAAAATAGTGACCACGACAATTATTCTGAACAAAACAGATATGATCAATTCATTTAACGGGTTGACACGGGTTAACAGATTTTGGGCTGTTTTAAATTGAATAAACTTGCAAATCAACATATTATGATTTTTAGAAGGCAGAAAAGTGTCAACCCGTTCAGTTTACTAGCCGTAGGCGGTGATTTAAGCAGGTTCAATTCATACAGAATACCCCTGTCGGGAACAACAAGAGCGGCAAATTTGGACACTTTTTACCCCGAACCTGTGCAAAACTGTCCAAAATTTATCTACACACTATATTATTGAAGCGGATATGAAAATAACAAAATGGACACTTTTTACCGTGAACCTGTGCAAAACTGTCCAAAATTTAGCTACACACTATATTATGGAAGCGGATATGAAAATAACAAAATGGACACTTTTTACCGTGAACCTGTGCAAAACTGTCCAAAATTTAGCTACACACTATATTATGAAAGCGGATATAAAAATAAGAGTTATGGACACTTTATACCGTAAAGCTATGCCAAAATGTGCCCGACTACTGGAGTGGTGTGCCATTTTAATGCACACACGATATATGGGAGCGATTATGAAAAATTATTATTTATTGTCACCATTAGCGGATTATGTTTATGAAAATCAATGGAATCGAAAAAACAGTCCGGAATTTACATACGGTTGCATCCTTATCCTTGAATAACTTATATTAAATAAAAGTAAAACTGTAATATGCAATATAGTACTTACCCGCTGTAACAGCCGGCTATCAATAATAACAAACCGCCATTAGGCAGGTTGCAGGTTAATAAACCGTTTAATCCCTGTTTTTTTTAACTTTGAACAAAATTGCAATTATGCAAACCCTAATTTTAAACGCCGACCAAATTCAAAAAAAAATAACCCGTATAGCTTATGAGATATACGAAGCGCATGCCGGCGAAAAGGAAATAATTCTGGCAGGCATTACCCCCGGCGGTTATCTTTTTGCAGCAAGGATAAAGCACGCCTTACAGAAAATATCACCCCTTACCATTCAATTAACTAAAGTGGGAATAGATAAATCGAAGCCCGCATATCCTGCAGAAATTGAAATGGATAAAAAGCAAAAACCGGACAATATGTCGATTGTACTGGCGGACGATGTGCTGAACACCGGTACCATACTGGCATACAGCATGAAAGCATTCCTCAATTTTCCCGTAAAATCAATTCGTATTGCAGTTCTTATCGACCGCAACCATACCATTTACCCAATTAAGTCGGATTATACCGGCTTATCAATTGCTACCACATTGCAGGAACATGTAGTGGTGAACCTGGAAACAAAAGGGAAAGAATTTGTTGCGCTCGAAGATTAAAAAAGAGATTTTGAGTAAGCTATGGAGTTTGTACAGGTAAATGATTCCGAAACGAAGAAGGATTTTCACAAACTGCCATTTCTCATTTATAAAGATGACGTAAACTGGATTCCTCACCTCCGACAAGATATTGAGGAGGTTTTCGATACGGGGCTAAATATATGCTTTAACCATGGTGACGCCATTAGATGGGTGTTGTATGACGGAAGCAGGAAACCGATAGGCAGAGTTGCCGCTTTCATCAATAAAAAAACTGCTTACACCTATACCCAACCAACCGGGGGAATGGGATTCTTTGAATGTATTAACGATAAAGCGACCGCTTTCGCTCTGTTCGACAAATGCGTTGAATGGCTGAAGGAACGAGGGATGAGCGCAATGGACGGTCCGGTAAACTTTGGCGAAAAAGACCGCTACTGGGGACTGCTGGACGATGGATATGATAAACCGGCAATATATGCGATGAACCACAACCCTCCATACTATAAACGGTTTTTTGAAGAATACGGGTTCACCGGTTTCTACGAACAGATAGTATATTACCGCAATACAGTTGACCCCCCAAATGCACGGCTGGTAAAACTGGCGGAACGGATAACGAGCGATCCGCATTATCGTATTGAAACACTTGATAAAAAAAATGCCGCAAAATATGCCGAGGATTTCAGAACCATTTACAACAAAGCATGGAAGGCGGAAAGAGCCGATTTTGAAGAACTGACCAAGGAACGCGCACTATCTCTCATGGGTAAACTTAAACCTATCCTTGATGAGGATACAAACTGGTTCGCTTACCATAATAATGAACCGGCAGGCGTTTTTATCTGCATCCCTGAACTGAATGTCATCATGAAGCATCTGCATGGTAATTTTAACCTCTGGGGCAAACTGAAGTTTCTTTGGTATTTGAAAACCAAAGGGTGCAGGACAATGCTAGGCATCGTATTCGGAATAGCGCCAGAATTTCAGGGTAAGGGAATTGAGGCGGCGATTTTTACGGAATTGGGTAAGAGGATACAACCTAAAAAATCGTATGACCATATTTTAATAAGTTGGATAGGAAATTTTAACCGGAAAATGATGCACCTTCTAACAGCCCTGCTCGATACAGTACCTTACAAAAAGTTCATCACCTACCGTTTTATTTTCAAAAGCTGATAAATGACTTGTTAAAACTATTATCTTTGCACGCTATTTTTAAAAATATTGTTGATTCCGTAGCTCAGTTGGTAGAGCACAACACTTTTAATGTTGGGGTCGCGGGTTCGAGCCCCGCCGGGATCACAGTATTGCGCAGCATAAATCGCTTCGCCTCATTAGCTAAAACACGCGCATATCTGTTCGCTCATTTCAGCATTACTTTTCTTCGCTGCAATTGCTATATTTTTTTGGATATCTTTATGAACCTAAAAAGGTTGTTAATATCAGCTTGGTCATTAGTAATGGAGTTTCATTCCTTAACGATCAAAAATTATTAAAACGATTAATTATATTTAAGGAGTATGCTGGTAAAAACATTCGGAAGTGCGGTACATGGAATTGATGCCACCCTCATAACAGTGGAGGTTAATGTTGGCACGGGTGTAAATTTCTTCTTGGTGGGATTGCCCGACAGCGCAGTAAAGGAAAGCCAGCAACGTATTGACGCAGCCCTGAAAAATAACGGATACAGCATACAGGGCAAAACGATTACCATAAATATGGCGCCCGCCGATATAAGAAAGGAAGGTTCAGCATACGACCTTACAATAGCCATCGGTATACTTGCAGCTTCGGAACAAATGAAACCGGATAGTGTGGGTAACTATGTGATTATGGGAGAACTGTCATTAGATGGCGGGCTGCAGCCCATAAAAGGTGTGTTGCCTATTGCAATAAACGCACGGGCGCAAGGCATAAAGGGAATTATACTGCCCGAACAAAATGCTCGCGAAGCCGCCATAGTTGACGGGTTAATGGTTTACGGCATTAAGAATATAAAACAGGCGATTGACTTCCTGAATGGCGAAATGAACCTGGATCCTATGGTGATAGACGCCAAGGAAGCATTTTATACTCAACTCACCCAGTCCGATGTAGATTTTGCCGATGTAAAGGGACAGGAAAACATAAAACGATCTCTGGAAATAGCGGCTGCCGGCGGTCATAATGTATTACTGATTGGTCCGCCGGGCGCCGGTAAAACCATGCTTGCCAAGCGGCTACCGACCATACTACCGCCGCTTACCCTTGAAGAAGCCCTTGAAACTACCAAAATACATTCGGTGGCGGGTAAAATAGGTAGCGGTAAAGGATTGGTAACGACACGCCCCTTTCGCGCTCCTCATCATACCATAAGCGATGTAGCGCTAGTAGGCGGCGGCGGATTCCCCCAGCCGGGCGAAATATCGCTTGCTCATAACGGCGTCCTTTTCCTTGATGAACTGCCGGAGTTTAAAAGAACGGTATTAGAGGTGATGCGTCAGCCGCTGGAAGACAGAATAATCAGAATATCGAGGGCAAAATCATCGGTGGAGTTTCCTGCAAGTTTCATGCTTGTAACAGCAATGAACCCTTGCCCCTGCGGCTACTATAATCACCCGCAGAAGGAGTGCGTTTGCGCCCCGGGAACAGTTCAAAAATATTTGAACCGCATTTCAGGACCACTTCTTGACCGGATTGATATACATATTGAGGTGGTGCCTGTTGCTTATGGGGAGCTGTCGTCCGAAAGAGTAAACGAGAAAAGTGAGAAGGTAAGAGAACGCGTGATAAAAGCCAGAACAATTCAGGCGGAGCGATTCGCCGATACACCTATATACTGTAATGCCCAGATGAGCTCAAAGCAATTAAAAACCTATTGCGCAATTAACGATGCCGGTCATGCATTGCTAAAAACGGCGATGGAAAAGCTAAATCTATCTGCACGGGCATACGACAGGATTCTCAAAGTAGCAAGAACAATCGCCGATTTAAACGAATCAGCAGGTATTGAAACAGCGCACCTTGCCGAAGCGATTAATTACCGGAGTTTGGACCGGGAAAACTGGGCCGGTTGAGTACGAAATCTATATGACAACGTGAGACAATCCCACTGACCGGATTACCGTTTATGAGCATACAGAATGAAAACATTTTTCTCCAGATATCTTGGACTAGCCCTGTTCAGCGGCGCTTTAATTATCGGGATTAGTACATACAAAGGTTATGGTATTTCGTGGGACGAGGGTATTCAGCGCCAGCTTGGAGAAGCCACGTACAATTATCTTTTTCATGGTCAGGATTCGCTGAAATATTCCCACAACAAGGAATATGGCATTGCTTTTGAATTACCATTGTTTATGCTCGAAAAAATAATGCACCTTACCGACACCAGGGCAATTTATCTAATGAGACATCTGGTAACACATATCTTCTTTTTAATTAGCGCCTTGTTCTTTTTTTTACTTATCGATTACTTGTATAGAAATAAATTATTGGCGGCTTTCGGCATTCTGTGTCTGCTAACTACACCTCTCATTTACGGTCATTCCTTTTTTAATTCCAAAGATGTAGTTTTTCTTTCCATGTTCATTATTTGTTTTTACATTATGGCGGTTGCTTTCGAAAGGAATAGTTTACGATGGCATATCCTTCTTGGTATATCCCTTGCAATATTGATGAATATTCGTGTTATGGGCATTTTGCTGCTTGGATTCGCCTGCCTCTTCTTCGCCCTCGATATTTACAAATTAAAGAGTGATAGAAAAGCAAAAATGAAAGTTGCCCTTTTCGCTCTAACAGTTGTTTCACTCGCCTTCGGATTACTGGCAATAACCTGGCCTTATCTCTATCCCGCCCCGGTAAAAAATTTTTGGGACGCCTTCTATCATTTATCCCATTGGCATTGGGTAGGATGGATTTTGTTCTGGGGTAAAGAATATTGGTGCTTATCTGCTCCGAAATGGTATGCCATCTCATGGTTCTGCTTTTCCAACCCGCTCCTCTACGTAGCGTTAGGATTTATCGGAATTATAGCTATAGGAGTTGCTTTTATTAGAAAGCCAGCCCAATTCCTTGCCAATACGGTACAAAGAAACCAAATTTTATATCTGTTCTGTTTTGCGGAGCCGCTTGCAACCGTTTATCTGCTGCATTCCGAACTGTTTGACGCCTGGAGACATCTGTTTTTTATTTATCCCGCATTCCTTCTCTGCGCCATATATGGGCTGAATATATTACTGAACACTAAGGCGCGATATGTTGTTATAATACTTGCCGGTTTAAATTTTATCTATATCGCCTTTTATATGATAAAGACCTACCCTTACGAGTACATCTATTTTAACGAACTGATCCGGCAACGGTATGAACCGCAATACCTGCGTACCCATTTTGAGATGGACTATTGGGGAACATCCTATACCCGCGCCTTCGAATATATTTTAAAGCATGATACTTCAGAAAATATAACTGTATCGGTACCATCGCCATCGTTAATTGGCGATGAAAATAAATGGCTGCTCGATTCCGCCGACAGAAGCAGAATCCATATAATTCCTGATTCGACTAAAGCCGCGTATTTTGTCAGTTATTACCGTTACCACCCTTTAGATTACCCATTTCAGAATAAAGAGGTGTTCTCGGTAAAAGTGATGAACAGTACAATTATAAGCGTTTTCAAATTGAAATAAAACGCGTTACCGGCAAAACTCAAATGCAATTTTCAATTACTACTGCACTGGCTCCGCCGCCTCCGTTGCATATTCCGGCTGCGCCGTAACGAGCGTTATTCTGCTTTAACACATTAATAAGAGTCACCAATATCCTTGAACCGGAACTGCCGAGTGCGTGCCCCAGCGAAACCCCTCCTCCATTCACATTCAACCTGTCGGGCTTTATTTCCAATAATATTCTGTTAACTATTGCCACTACTGCGAATGCCTCATTTATTTCGAAGTAATCTATGTCTTTCATTTTCAACCCCGCCTTGGCTATAGCAAGTGGCAATGCCTTTGAAGGTGTAGTTGTAAACCTCTCCGGCGCCTGTTCGGCATCGGCGTACCCCAATATTTTAGCAAGCGGCTTTATGCCCATTTTATCGGCTTTTTCCTTGCTCATCAACACAAGTGCGGAGGCGCCGTCGTTCAGTGTAGAGGCATTGGCGGCGGTAATGGTTCCTGTTTTATCGAATACGGGAGGCAGCGAGGGAATACGATCAAAGTTCACATTTTTATGCTCTTCATCCTCGCTGTAGATAGCCGGTGGTCCTTTGCGCTGCGGTACCTCAACCTGTACCACTTCCTCTTTGAATTTTCCCGCACTCCATGCTGCGGCAGAGCGTTTATATGATTCTATTGCAAAGTCGTCCTGGTCCTTTCTGCTTATTTTATATTCTTTGGCGCACAATTCACCTGCATTCCCCATGTGAAAATGGTTGAACGGGTCGGTAAGCCCGTCGTGAACAAGCCCGTCTATCAATATTCCGTTTCCCAGTCGGTATCCTTTCCTTGCCTTTTCCAGGTAATAGGGAACCATAGACATGTTTTCCATTCCGCCGGCAACAATCACCTCACTGTCGCCAAGCAGAATACTTTGCGTTCCGAACATTACAGCTTTCATTCCGGAAGCGCATACTTTATTAATGGTAGTACAGGGGATTGAGTCGGGCAAGACGGCAAATTTAGCTGCCTGGCGGGCCGGCGCTTGTCCTTCACCTGCCTGCAACACATTCCCCATCAGTACTGCGTCTATATCATGGTCGTCCAGTTTTATTCTGTCAATCGCTTTGCGAATGACTATCGCTCCGAGCGAAACGGCAGGAACCTCTGATATTATTCCGCCGAAACTGCCGGTAGGAGTTCGTACTGCAGATACTATATATACTTCTCTCATCGTTCTTTGAATGGTTTAAAATTGTTCAAAAGTATTATCTTTTTATTAGTTGATGTACTTATAGTTATACATTTATACTAACACGTTGTAATAAGCTTATATTCAATATTATATGCACTTCTTGCTTTAGCATATAATGATAAAAAGTTTGTCTTAACGCATTTTTTCATTTTATTTGTGAGACATTAGCCCGGAATGGAACAAATTCGGAATTAATTGCTTACTATTCTTAACCCGACTATTTGATGTGCGGGAAAGAAAATTTGCATCCCTTGTTTCAGTTCTCGTTATCTTTTATCATTTTAAGCAATAATTCTTCCACTTCCCTGCTGTCCCATTTACGTTCAATATCGGGTACGGCGAGAATTTTTTTCATAACTGCATCTTGTTTTGCACCCATCGCCAGGGCTTTGCTATAAGGTATATCGCTGAAAGTTACCATGGAATAAAGCGGTATCCAGAGGTCGGGATGAAGTGCACTGAAGCGGGCTTCTATCTTTTTTTGCAGGATGAAATCGGGGTGGGTGACCAGGTCGCGCATTTCAATAAAGTTGGCGACAGCCAGGTCGGCTATCGCATCGGCATTGGGTTTGCGCGCCTGCTGAAATTCCTTAGTTATGTTGCGCCATATTTCCCTGTCGTTGGCGTGCAATGCCTTGGACTGTTCGCTAAAATGGCGTTCCATAATCTGTTCCAATACAGTACAATCCTCAAAGCCGCAGTTCATACCTTGACCATAGAAGGGCACTACCCCGTGAGCCGCGTCGCCCAAAAGAGTTATTCTATCATCCGGCGACCACGGATAGCAACGTATGGTTACGAGCGAGGCGGTAGGGTTACTGAAAAAGTCCTCCAACAGAGTTGGCATAACCGGCACAGCATCAGGGAATGTTTGCGTAAAAAATTTCTTTACTTTATCAGGCGTATCTAGCGATGCGAACGACTCTTTTCCTTCAAACGGAAAAAACAGGGTACACGTAAAACTGCCATCAATGTTGGGTAGGGCTATCATCATAAAAGTACCGCGCGCCCATATATGCAGACCGTTTTTATCGAAGGCGAAATCGCCGTTTTTCTTCGGTGGTATAAGTAACTCCTTGTAGCCATAGTCGAGGTAGCGCTGCGAATACTCAAACCTGTCTGTGGTGAGCTGCAAATGCAGCCGTACTGCCGAAAAGGCGCCATCCGCTCCGAATATTCGTTTGGCATTAACAGTTGTTTCACCTGTTGAATTAACATCTGTGAGCCGCAGCTGCACATCATCATTATCGTGTAGCGATATGCCAGTGCAACGTTGATTAAAATGTATGGCAGCGCCATGTTTTTCGGCAAGGTCCATCAGCATACAGTTAAGCCCGGCGCGGGAAACGGAGAATATCGCCTGACCTTCCTTCCCGTAAGGCATAAATTGGGTATTGCCAACTTTATCATGCACCATGCGCCCCTTCATAGGTATGGCAATTTTTCTTATATCATCGTCTATGCCTACACCCTGTAATGCTTTCCAGCCGCGATCCGAAAGAGCCAGATTAATGGATTTTCCGGCGGATATTTTCTGCTTTCGCATATCTCCGCGCCGCTCGTAAACCTCGGTTTTATACCCCCGCTTGCCAAGGTATATCGCCAGCAGAGAGCCCACAAGTCCCGCCCCGACTATTGCATAAGATTTTTCTGTCGTAATATTCATTCGTTCTCTTTTAACCGTTAACCGGACGCAGTATTATAAGTTTCATGCCTTTTAGTGAATGGATTTATTATGACAATGATGATAATATATAAAAATACCCCATCCAGTAAACATCTGCAAAAATAGATACTTTTAACCAAAGCCGTGCCGAATAATTCATCACGTCTGTTATCTCTATCCGGCTTATCAGACAAACTATCAAACAAATTCCCAATAAAGAGTCAGTCATATCCATATCATCATACTCGCTACCTTATATAGTGTGTGCATAAAAATGGCACACCACGCCGGTAGGCGGGCATGCTTTGGCATGGCTTCGGGGTAAAAAGTGTCCAAATCACTTATTTTTATATCCGCTTCCATAATATAGTGTGTAGATAAATTTTGGACAGTTTTGCACAGGTTCCCTATAAAAAGTGTCCAAATTTGCCGCTCTTGTTGTTCCCGACAGGGGTATTCTGTATGAATTGAACCTGTATAAATGACCACCTGCTGCTATTGAATTGAACGGGTTAACACTTTTCCGCCTTCTAAAAATCATAATATGTTGATTATCTATTTTATTCAATTTAAAACAGCTCAAAATCTGTTAACCCGTGTCAACCCGTTAGATCTACCACTGTTGAACCCGATAGCTATCGGGTTGCCAAAATTCACAAACCCTGTTAAGCATAGTTTAGTGAATAGTGGGAGTTGGGCGTCCCGATAGCTATCGGGACGTGAAAAGCGCAAACTCATTTGGCAGACATATCTTGCTATATGTGTTTTTGTCATTTAGTATAGAATTTACAACTTTAACTCACCGAAAGAATTCTGTCGTTTTTTGTCGGAAAATGCGTATTTTTTCATATTGCCGGTAGGGTATATTTTCAGATATTTTAATGCAACATATTGATTTACAGTTATTTTATAAATTTTTGAAAATTTGACGTTCACAAAATCATTTACAGGCACTATATTTTCTTTTCTCAAAATCATTTTCCACTATTTATTTTCTGAATTATAATTGTGTCTTTCATAGTTTATATCTCATAGTTCATCGCTTATAACTTATAGCTTCAGAGCGCAAATATATACATTATTTATTACATATTACATATATTGATAATATATTTATTAACAATCGACTTCACTCTGCCCTCTCGTTTTGCAAAGAGAGGTGGGAGGTAAAAGGGATTAGCTTTGTCCTATTGAAGATGTTGTCCTTTTATATTTTGGTAAGTTTTATAGCTAAAAAGCCGCTGACTGGGATTAATCAGTGCAAATGAATAAAGTCAGATAAAAATTGACATAAGGAATTATACGGATCGTAAGTTATTTAATCTCAAAGTTTTCATAGTCCATTCGAGTTTAAACAATTAGCAGAAAAAAAGGCGGGTAAAAACCCGCCCTTTAAAAACTGTTATCCAATTTCTATAACACGGGAAGTGTTAATCTTGGTTTCAGTTGATTTTGGCACGGTGATATGCAATATACCATCCTTGTAAGCTGCCGATATTTTGTCCTTTACCACCGTATCTTTAGGAATCTGGAAGGAGCGTTGAAATGATTCAAAGCTGAACTCCCTGCGGGTGTAGTTACCTTCCTTGTCACTTTCTTCCTTGCCGTCTTCCTTGTGCCCTGAAATTGTCAGCATGTCATTGTCAAGCTCAACTTTAAAGTTGTTCCTTTCAAGACCGGGGGCGGCTACTTCCACCTCATAACTCTTTTCTGTTTCGCGGATGTTCACTGATGGTACGCTTGCATTACCTGCCAGTCGGTTGAAAGACCAGTCAAAAATGTCCCTGTTGAATAATTCATCTAATACAGATGGAAATTCCGGGAGCAAGCTCCTGCTGTGATTTGATTTTACAAGTGTTTTCATAATTAGTCCTCCTTAATTTTATGTCTGCCACTTTCTATTTTTAATGACAGACGGGTTAAACATTAAATTGAATTAATCATAAATAAGATTGCAATCTTGATTTGATTACTATCAAAACCTTTGCCAGAAAATTTATGACAAAAGTTAAAAAGTGTTAATCAAAATTCGGCAGAAAATATGTCTTGTGCAAAACGACCATAATTGAACCAGATAGCTATCAGGACGCAATCGCAAAATTACTTGCGCACAATGTAATATCTTCGTTTCATTTTATAGTCAGATCTTTCCATGCCAAATTCTATTTTATATTCTTGCAATTTATCATTTCTTAATCTACATTAAGGAAAAGTTCTATCCGGTATATCTATTTTTGTCGCCGAATTTAGCGGAAACAATAGTATGGAAATTATTGAACAAGGCATGAAAACAAGAACTGTACAGCAAATTACGAAAGCATTGCCCCAAATTATGGGCGATGATACAATCTACCAGCCATTCCCAAGCCACGCCCTGCAGCACGTTGACCCGTTCATATTACTGCACCACTGGGGTCCATACACCTTTCAGCCCGAAAATGACGCCTTTTCGGTAGGCGCGCATCCGCATCGCGGTTTTGAACCTGTTACCTTTATCTTTCAGGGTGAAGTTCACCACCGCGACTCTATGGGAAACGACAGCATTATAAAAGAGGGAGGCATACAATGGATGACCGCAGGCAGAGGCGTAATGCATTCCGAAACCGGTACCGACGAATTTCATAAGAAGGGCGGTAATTTTGAAATTATACAGGTTTGGATGAACCTGCCTAAGAAATTGAAAATGGCTGAACCATTTTATCAGGGTTACCAGTCAGACCAAATCCCAACTCTTTTTCAGGACGGGAAGAAGGTGGAATTAAAAATCGCCTCCGGTAAATACCGGAATATTGCAGGTCCCGTTAAATCGCCTACGGATATAAACTCCTTCATGATATATATGCAAGAAAACGGAAGAGCTGAAATTGAACTGGAAGAACAAAAAAATGTAATGCTCTACTTGCTCGATGGTTCGGTTAACGTGAATAATACAAGTATAAAATCGGCAAGGAACGCTATAACATTCCGGAATGATGGAACGCTAATTAATATTGAGGCAACGGGCAAAAGTAAACTGCTGTTGCTTGCCGGTAACCCGATAAACGAACCGGTGGCGCAATATGGTCCCTTCGTTATGAATACGCGTGAGGAACTAAATCTTGCTTTTGAGGACTTTTACAATGGCAAAATGGGAACTTTAAAATGATTATTAAACGCTTAAAAAAATCAACCATATATGTTACAGAAAATAATTAAATCATCTCCCGGTTACGACAGGACTGTTCTCCGGCTTACATTAGGAATTGTGTTACTTGCGCATGGATCGCAAAAAATGCTTGGCCTGTTTGGCGGCTACGGTTTCGTTGGAACTTTAAACGCTTTTAGTCAATATATGCATATTGCGGCGCCCGTTACTGTAATGGTGATCTTCATAGAATTTTTCGGTTCGCTCATGCTTATCAGCGGACTGTTCACCCGCATAGCAGCGCTGGGTGTATTGGGATTATTCACCGGAATACTTTTTATTACCGCTCCCCATTCTGGATTTTTTATGAATTGGGAAGGCATAGCCAAACCGGAGGGTTTTGAATATGAGATTCTCGTACTCGGAATGGCGCTAACCCTGCTGATTGGCGGCGGCGGTTCTTTTGCAATGGAAAATAAATTCGCCATCAATAATAATTAACAACAACTAAAACAAAACAAGTTATGACTAAATGGAAGATTGACACAGCACACAGCCAAATCCAATTTAAGGTGAAACACCTTGTGGTAACAACAGTATCAGGAACGTTCGGAAAATTTGACGCCGGGATGGACTGGTCAGGCGGCGACCTTACTGATGCCAAAATAAATTTTACTGCCGAGGTTGACAGCATTAATACCGGCAATGCTCAACGAGACGGGCATCTTAAAGCGGAGGACTTTTTTAACGCTTCAAAATATCCCGAAATAAAATTTGTCTCTAAGTCGGTAAAAAAGATTGACAACGAAAATTATAAGGTTGAAGGAGACCTGTCGCTCCGCGATGTTACAAAACCGGTTACCTTGAATGTGGTGTACGGCGGAACTGTTAAGAACCCCTATAACATGATAGTAGCGGGATTTGACATTACCGGGAAAATTAACCGCAGCGATTTCGGACTGAAGTGGACGGCTTCCACTGAAGCCGGTCAGCTGGTGGTAAGCGACGATGTGCGCCTTGACATAACAGTTGAAATGATTCAGCAGAATTAATAATCGCTTAGTCGCATTATCGATCAAAGAGAAATTTGAATTGCAAATTATTCCATAGTTCAATTTCTCCATACTGCTGTGAATCCTTTATTGACAAAGCATTTCGGGTTGTGATGAAAATAAGTTCCGTCATACTATTCAAACTTCGAATTGCGCTTATCAACATTTGAGTGTTAGTAATATGCTGACAATTATATGCTTTTTAATTTTTTTCTTGCCTATGTTCGTAACATAAATTTAAAATTTAACCAACATGGCAACAAAAAAAGCAAAAAAGAAAGCTGCCCCGAAAAAAAAAGCAGCCAAAGCGAAGAAGAAAACTTCGAAAAGGAAATAAAGAAAAACCCCGCATTATTGCGGGGTTTTTTTTATCCGGTATTTTAAAAGTGATGTAATTACCTGTTATGATATTCTGCTCCAGTTTCCCTTTTCCCTATCCATCCGGAATAGTTGCTGCGCTATAATTTTATTTTTATCCATCGTCAGTCCTGGATCCTCATTTAAAATTTCACCTGCGATAATTCTTGCCTGACTGACTAAAACTCCGTCTCGTGCAATATCCGATATTTTCAGATCAAGAATACCGCTTTGTTGGGTTCCGGTTATGTCACCCGGACCTCGCAATCGTAAATCCTGTTCCGAAATTTCAAATCCGTCTCCGGTACGAACTATTGTATCTATTCTCGTTCTTGCGTCGGCGCCAAGTTTAAAGGGAGTCATAAGTATGCAATAGCTCTGGTATGCACTTCTTCCCACTCTGCCGCGTAGCTGATGCAATTGCGATAAGCCGAAACGTTGAGCGCTTTCTATCAGTATTACTCCTGCATTGGGAACATTTACTCCGACTTCAATGATGGTTGTGGCAACAAGGATATGAATTTCATTTTTTGCAAAAAGCTGCATTATTTTTTCTCTCTCCGCTAATTTTATCTTCCCATGTATCATCGCCGTTCGGTGCATCGGAAATGCTTTGCATACTTCTTCGTAGCCGTTTACCAGATTCTCAAGGTCGTTCTTTTCCGATTCGTCAATAAGCGGATAAATAATATATGCCTGTCTGCCTTGTTGTAACTCCTTTCTGATAAATGCATATACTTCGCTTCGTCTGTTATCATAGCGATGTACTGTTTTAACGGGCTTCCTGCCGGGCGGCATCTCATCAATTACCGATACGTTTAAGTCGCCGTAGAAGGTCATGGCAAGTGTTCTCGGAATGGGCGTGGCGGTCATAATGAGAACATGAGGGACGGCTTCGCTCTTTTGCCACAGACGCGCACGTTGTTCCACTCCAAAACGGTGCTGTTCATCTATGACTACCAGTCCGAGTTTATTAAATTTCACAGCGTCCTCTACTAATGCATGGGTGCCGATAATGATTTGCAATACACCGGCGCCAAGTTTCTCCAGTATTTTTTTCCTTCCGCTTTTTTTAGTCGAACCGGTTATGATATCTACTTCAACAGACAAATTACCTAAGAATTCTTTTAACGTGGCGTAGTGTTGCATAGCAAGTATTTCGGTTGGCGCCATAAGGCAGCACTGGTAACCGTTATCAATAGCAAGAAGCATACTAAGCAGAGCAACAAGCGTTTTCCCGCTGCCTACATCGCCTTGTAATAGCCGGTTCATCTGTTTACCGGTGCCCATGTCGCGGTGAATCTCCTTCACCACCCTCTTTTGTGCTGTTGTAAGTGGGAACGGCAGGTTGTTATTATAGAATTCGTTGAAGTGGTCACCGACTCTTGGAAAGATATAGCCCTTTACCGCCTGTTCCCGAAGAACCTTATGCCTAAGAAGATTGATCTGTAAGTAGAACAGTTCTTCAAATTTCAACCGTCTCTGCGCCTGCATTAACATCTCGTTATTCGCCGGCAGATGTATATGCCTGATTGCTTCGCGGCGAGGTAAGAGGTGTAGTTTCTCTATTAGCCAGGCAGGCAGGGTTTCATCAAGGTGTTTTAATGCCTGCGGTACAAGGGTTCGCTGTAATCGAAGAATGCCTGATGAGTCGAGACCTTTAAGTTTAAGGAGTTCTGTAGCGCTATATACAGGTTGAAGCCCCTTTAAAAGTTCTTTATTCTCCTCGGTTCCTGCTTCGATAGACGGATGACTAATATTGTATTTACCGTTGAAAATAGCGGGTTTGCCGAAAACTATATAATCCGTTACGGGACTTAAGGTTTTATTTATCCACTTAATTCCCTGAAACCATACAAGTTCAATGGTACCTGTATCGTCGGTTAGCTCTGCAACTAACCGCTGCCTACGTTTTTCTCCCAATATTTCGGTTCTCGTTATCTTACCGCATAATTGTATGTAAGGCATCTCCTCCTTTACCTCCTTTATTTTATAAAACCTTGTTCTGTCAACATAACGGAAGGGATAAAAATGCAATAAATCGGAAAATGTGTTAATGCTCAATTCCTTTTTTAACGCCTCCGCCCGCTGCGGACCAACTCCTTTAAGATATTCTATAGGGGTTTCAAGAAAGGAGGTTCCGGCGTTCATAAGGTTAACCGGACTACCAGCCGTTTTCCGCAATATCCCTTGCATGATAGGTGATGATCAGACCGGCGCCGGCTCTTACAAAGGCATGCATGTTTTCCATTACCACGCTCTTTTCATCTATCCATTTACGCCCCGCTGCCGCTTTAACCATCGAATATTCGCCGGAGACATTATAGCAAGCAATGGGTAACCGGGTGTTATGCCGGAGCCGGTTTACAACATCGAGGTATGCAAGCGCCGGCTTTACCATCAATACGTCTGCGCCTTCGGCTTCATCCAGAGCTGCTTCCTTCATTGCTTCGTTGGGGTTGCGATAATCCATCTGATATGATTTCCTGTCGCCAAATTGCGGACTGGAATCGGCGGCTTCGCGAAATGGTCCGTAATATGCTGATGCGAACTTAATGGAGTATGCCATTATCGGGGTATCGGTCAGGTCGGCATCATCGAGCGCTTTGCGTATAACCCCCACCCTGCCGTCCATCATGTCGGAAGGCGCCACCATATCGGCTCCCGCTTCGGCGTGAACGAGAGCCATACGGGCTAATGAAGTAACGGATAAATCATTGTGTACACGTCCATTTTTTACAATGCCGCAATGACCGTGCGAGGTATATGCACAAAGGCATACATCGGTAATGACATAGAGTTCGTCTTTGAAATTCTTTTTAAGCAACCGGGTTGCCTGCGCTACCACTGTATCCTTATGGTAGGCAGATTTTCCTTCAGGGCTTTTTTCCTCGCCCGACCCGAAGAGGAGAATTTTATTAATCCCCTTTTTTAAACCCTTTTCAACATCTTTCATAAGAGTATCGGGGGAGAAATGGTTTATTCCGGGCATGGAAGATATAGGCGAAATGAGGTTTTTCCCTTTTTCAACAAAATACGGATATATAAGCATATCCTTGTGAAATCGGACTTCGGCTACCATATCGCGTAGGGCGGCGCTTATTCGGAGACGGCGCGGGCGGATTAACATTACATCTAATAATTAAATATCTGACATTCAGAACTGAAAATTGCAAGCAAAGATACTACTGAAAAGATACCACGAATCTCATACAAATTTAATAAAAAATCCTACACACTATATACTGCCTGAAGCAGTCCGATTTCATCAAAAGAAGGGACAAGGAAAACGGAAGGGTGGTTCGCCATTTTTAAGGCATGGGCGGTAGCATTGCCCATGGCGATTATTTTCTGCTCCTTTTTCAGTTTCTTCTTCTCTAAAAACGCCTCCACGTTAGACGGGCTTGTAAATAACATAATATCGGATTCGGGTATTCCTTCAACGGGTTTATGTATTGTTTCATAAACGGGTAAATCAATCACTTGGGTTTTATTTACGAATTGTTGTTGTATCGTTCTCATACTTTCCTTCGCCTGCGGAAAAAGCGCCTGTCCTGATTTTACAAGGTTTGCAAACTGTTTTCCTACTAATCTGGTATCGGTAGAGACGCCAATAAAGTCGGCTCTTCTGCCAAATGTTCTTATCGCTTCCGCGGTTGATTTTGCAATTGCTCCAATTCGGATATTCCCAATTTCCGGCTTTTGGTCGAAGAAATAGGTAACCGCATGTTTGCTGGAAAAAAAGAGCCATTCGGCTGCCGGTAATTTTCCGAACGGAATGGGCTTAAACTCAATAAATGCCCTGCCGCTTACTGTATATCCGTTGGCTATCAGCGAACGGCTGAAAAAATCATTCTCCCTTATATCTCGTGTTATGAAGACCGAAGCGCTTTTTCTCGAATTAATCTTCTCGCATACTTTTTGTTCCCAGCCCTGTGGCATAGCGGTCTGAAAATAAAAGTAGCGCGGATAAGAGTTCACATCCCGGGAGTAGGCGGCGAAAATCTTAAAAAAGGGCTTATCGAATTCGTCTGAATGCTTTTCGCAATATACGCCGAGAGGCAGGTTACAGCCGCCCTGAAACATACCGAATATCTTGCGTTCCGCAAAAACCGTCTCCTGTACTTCAGGATGATTGATTTTATCCAGACATTGCTGTAAATCTGCATCACCTTCGCGGATCTGCAACGCAAGCACACCTTGCGCCGGCGCCGGCACTAACTCGTGAGGTGCAAATTTAAAGGAATGAAATCCGGAAACATCCAGTCCCAATCGCTCGGCAGCAGCCGACGCCAGGAAGATAGCATCATACTTTTTATCCTGAAGTTTTTTTAGTCGCGTTTGAACGTTGCCCCGTAACTCTTTAATCTCCACATCGGGTCTGAATGCCTTAATCTGAACGTTGCGTCGAGCAGCGGATGTGCCAATTACAGCTTTCTTCTTAATGGCAAATTTCATTGTTTCATCTACCGAATCCTTATTAATAAGCAACAGTTCCGATGGGTCTTCACGGTATGAAACCGCTCCTACCTTGAGTCCTTTAACGGGTGTAGTCGGCAAATCCTTATAGGAATGTACGGCAAGGTCGATTTCCTTATTAAGGAGCGCTTCTTCAATTTCCTTTGTAAAAAAACCCTGTCCTTCTATTGCAGAAAATCTTTGTTCGGGCTGTAAATCGCCTTTGGTTTTAATTATTTTTACTTCTATCCTATTCCCGGTTTTAAGCAGTTCCTTTTTGATGAAATTTGCCTGCCACAGCGCAAGTTCGCTGCCTCGCGAGCCGATGATTATTTTTTTTGCCATGTTGCAAAAGTACAGAATGTTTCAGATGGTTAGTTTATTATTCCCCTGTTCATAATTACCATCACTTTTAATTAAAAACCGCGTGCGGAAAGAAATTGATGTAATCACTTATTCATTACATCCTTAAAATAATTACCTTTGACAGGTAACAATTAATACCCAATAATTATGGCGATAAAAGACGGAATGATAATGGAATATAAACACGAAATGGCAAACACCCGAAAAATGTTGGAACGAGTGCCATTTGAAAAAGCGGAATATAAGCCGCATGAAAAATCGCGCGCTATGGCGAACGAGGCATTCCATATTGTTAACATACTAACATGGATTCCGAGAATATTAAATAATCCCGGCTTTGATGTAGCCCAACCCGGCGCACTGCCTAAGCCGGATGTACCTAAAAACAATAAAGAACTCCTTACTCAATTTGATAAGAATTATGCTGACTCCCTTAAAGCGCTTGAAAATGCCACTGATGAAGCGTTGATGACTCCATGGACATTCCGCAATGGAGAACACGTAATATTTACATTGCCAAGGGTTGCCGCAATACGCAATGTCGGATTGAATCATCATTACCATCACCGCGGTCAGATGAGTGTTTATCTGCGTTTGGCGGGTGTGCCTGTTCCGGGAATGTATGGTCCAAGCGCCGACGAATCAGGTATTTAAGATAATCTATGTTGGGTTATTACTTCCGCCGGTATTAATGAGGCGGACTTATTTTTTTCGGAAAAATGCGAATAAGAATGGCAGTTGGGTTCTCCCTATATTTGCATGCTAATAATATCTAATCCATGGATTCAAGAGCATTTAAAAAAGCTATACAACAAGGCATCCCTGACAAATTACCCGAAATGCCTCTTTATGATAAAAATATAAACCACGCCCCTAAACGAAAAGATATACTGACGAAGGAAGAAAAAAAGCTTGCCGTTAGAAATGCTCTGCGTTATTTCCCTGCCAAACATCATGCTGTACTTGCAAAAGAATTCGCCGGAGAACTGCGTATATATGGAAGAATATATATGCACCGGTTCCGCCCTGTATATAAAATGTATGCACGCAACATAAACGAATACCCGTATAATTCTCTGAAAGCCGCCGCTATTATGCTGATGATACAGAACAATCTTGATGAGGCAGTAGCGCAGCATCCGCACGAATTGATAACATACGGTGGAAATGGCGCAGTATTCCAGAACTGGGCGCAATATCTGCTTACAATGAAGTATCTTTCGGAAATGACTGATGAGCAAACGCTGGTCATGTATTCCGGTCATCCTTTGGGGCTGTTTCCATCCTCCAAAGATGCTCCGCGCGCGGTAGTTACCAACGGTATGATGATACCCAACTATTCAAAACCCGATGACTGGGAACGATACAATGCCCTTGGCGTTACTCAATATGGACAGATGACTGCCGGCTCATATATGTATATTGGATCGCAAGGAATAGTGCATGGTACAACGCTGACTTTGTTAAATGCTGCGCGGAAAAGGAACTCGTCCTTAGATGGACAAAAACCGAAAGGGAAAGACGCCCGCAAAATTTTTGTGTCATCGGGATTGGGCGGTATGAGCGGCGCACAGCCAAAAGCTGCCGTAATAGCGGGGCTGATTTCAATAATAGCTGAAATAAACCCGAAAGTGGTTGAGAAGCGATATAAACAGAATTGGGTAAACGAGGTCTATTCCGATTTAAATAAACTATTGCTCCGGGCTAAAAAAGCGGTTCGACAAAATGAACCGGTATCGCTGGCTTACATGGGCAACGTAGTTGACCTTTGGGAACGACTCTCATTGGAAGATATTGAGATTGCTCTTGGCTCCGACCAGACCTCGTTACATAATCCGTTTGCAGGCGGTTATTATCCGGCAGCGCTTACATTCGATAAATCCAATGCTCTGATGGTTTCGGATCCTGAACGGTTCAAAACCGAAGTTTACAATTCACTGAAAAGACAAGTGGAAGCAATAAAAATGCTAACCGGCAGGGGAATGTACTTTTTTGACTATGGCAACGCATTCTTGCTTGAATCAGGAAGGGCAGGAGCCGATATTTTTAAGAAAGATGGAAGTTTTATCTATCCCTCTTACGTAGAAGATATTATGGGACCAGTTTTTTTCGATTACGGATTCGGTCCGTTCCGGTGGGTTTGCACATCGGGAAAAGCCGCCGACCTGCATCTTACGGATAAAATTGCTGCCGGGGTTCTCGAATCTCTGGCTAAAACGGCGCCGCAGGAAATTACTGCACAGCTGAAGGATAACATCCGCTGGATTAAAGACGCCAGGAAGAACAACCTCGTTGTTGGTTCTCAAGCGCGCATTCTCTACGCCGATGCCGAAGGCAGAATTAAAATTGCAAAGGCGTTCAACAAAGCGGTAAGGCAAGGCAAGATAACGGCTCCGGTTGTACTTGGCAGAGACCATCACGATGTATCGGGCACCGATTCTCCCTATCGCGAAACAGCTAATATCTATGACGGTTCACGTTTCACCGCCGATATGGCGGTGCAGAACGTTATCGGCGACTCCTTCCGCGGTGCAACATGGGTATCGTTGCATAACGGCGGCGGAGTTGGCTGGGGCGAAGTGATAAACGGCGGCTTTGGATTGGCGCTCGATGGCAGCAGCCAAGCCGACAGGAATCTGGCAAAAATGCTTTACTGGGATGTAAATAACGGTATTGCGCGCCGTTCATGGGCAGGAAATAGCGGTGCAATGTTCACTGCAAAGCGTGAACTAAAAAAGATGAAAAATTTGCAGATAACCATACCTAATAGGGTTGAAGATCGTTTGCTGGAGAATTTTTTTGATTGAAGTGGTTAAGGTTTCCTTATAAAACTAAACTGAAAAAACGCCGAGGTTCTGATGTTTAAACCATGCTTGCATTAATTTATCTAATTCGGATAATCTTCTACGTGCGAATAAATAAAATACTCCTAATTCTAATTCTCCTTCCTGCTCTGGACCGATCACTCGCTTCGGTTCATGATCCGCTGAAACCCTTCGGACTGAAAAACTATTTTAATTACCCCGGTGATACCTCCGGCACTGACGATAGCGCTGACGACGATAACATAAAAGAAAGAACCTTTGCCATAGGTTTGGAAGCATGTAATGATCAGGAACACTACGGATTGCGCGATGCGAACCAGCGGCTGCCATTTCTGGAACCCAGTTTTACTTACACTGCCAAATCCGGTTTCTATGTTGAACTAACCGATCAATACCTGTTAATGAAAAGAGGAGGCGGTTTTGACGTGTTCGGTTGGAATCCGGGATGGAATATAGACCTCACAGATAAGACAACCTTGAATGTTAACTGGCAGGGATACAGGTTCCGCGGCAAAAGTGTAAATTTTATCGGCTCTTCCGAAGCGGATGCCCTCTCCACTTATATTGAACAGGATATAGGGAATCTGACAGGAAAATTTACCGCCGCTTATGATATATATAAAAAGCCCTCCAATCCTAAAATACCCCGAACGGCTAACGACTTTGTATTTACTCCCGACCTGACTTATAATTTTGAATACGATTGGGGTAAAACTGTAAAACAATCATTCGCCGTGATACCAGAGGTTAGTATTGATGCCGGCACTGCCAATTTCATAACAAATTACGAAAACCTAAAAGTAGCCGACAGCGCTGCAAACGGACTTAAAACGAGATTGGCAAATTACGCTGCCAACAGCAATTCTAAATTTGAACTGTTAGATTATAGCTTCACTTTAAGTATAGATTATAATCTCGGAAATTTCGAGATGGAGCCCCAGTTTATCTACTGCATTCCTATCTATAAGCCGCTAAATAGACCATCGCCCAAATCGGCGATAATTTCATTCACCCTTACATACAATATACGCTCAAAGAAATAACAGGCGTTACTGTTGCGCTTATCTCAAAGATTTAAGAAATGGAAAATTTCAGGTTAAATAAACAGATAGTATATGCAGCCGGCATGATGGGGTGGTCCATTATGATAAACCTTATTGGGGTTATGTTAATCTTTTATTATCTCCCGCCAGACGGTTCCGGATTGGCAGTTCTGATTTCGCAAAACAGATGGTTCCATATTTTTAATATTCTGGCTGTCATTCTTGCATCAGGTCGGCTGATAGATGCATTTTACGACCCTTGCATAGACCGTATGAGTGATAAATCAAAAAACAAAAGAGGCAGAAGAATACCATTTATGCTTTATAGCGTATTGCCATCGGCTGTATTCTGCATTTTGGTCTTCTATCCGCCGGTTCAAGGAATATCGCATTCAAACGCTATCTGGCTGCTGATTACGCTAACTTTATTTTTTATAGCGACTACAACTTATGCTATTCCATATAATGCAATGCTTCCTGAAATAGCAAGGACAGCACAGGATAAGGTCCGGCTATCCACTTTTCAGCAAGTAGGTTTTGTATCCGGTATAGTAATTGCTGCCCAAACTAACGTTATAGCTGACGTTTTCGGCTCGGTCTTCCACCTGCATGATAGAACGGTTAGCGTCCGGTATGCGGTAATTTTTCTTTCCGTAACGGGAGGTATTGCCATGCTTTTGCCCGCTCTGGTTATAGATGAGAAGAAATATTGCAATTCAACACCTTCATCCACGCCGCTGCTGGCTTCATTAAAGGAAAGTTTTTCAAACCGGAATTTTATATTTTTTATTGTCGCCTGCTTTTCTTACTATATGGCAATAAACCTTATATCGAACGGACTGTTATACTTTGCAAAAGTCCTGGCGAACCTATCGGCTAATGAAGGTGGGATATTGATGATTTTTATGGTAGTATTGTCTGTTGCATTTTATCCTGCGGTTAATTTAAGCGTTAAGAAATTAGGCGAAAAGAAGATTTTCGTAATCTCCTTATTCATGCTTGCCTTCGCCTTCTTTGGCATTCCACTTATCGGGAAATTACATATCCCGCCAAGGATTATGCTCTATTCATCGGTTGCGCTTTCTGCTTTTCCTGTCGCCTCGCTGGGTATTTTACCGAACGCCCTTCTTGCCGGATTAATTGATGATGAGGTTCGCCGAACTGGTGATAATAAAGAGGGGATGTTTTTTGCAGTTAATTTTTTCTCCATAAAATTGGGTCAAACAGCAGGATTGTCTCTATTTGCCATGCTTACAATTTACGGAAAAGATCCGGGCAACGATTTAGGGCTGCGCCTTACCGGTGTGGCAGGCGCTGTTCTCTGTATTATTGCCGGAATTACTTTTGCCGGATTCCGGCAGCGCGCGAATATATATGATTGAATCTGTAAACCGGACTGCGATTAGTCGCGTTATACAGACCATAATTGAACCCGATAGCTATTGGGTTGTTAAAATTCATTTATTCAAAGTATCAGTATCACTACTCGTACAGATGTACTGCCCGTAAGTGATTTAGCGACCACAAAATACCTGTACGGGCAGTCATATCAAGATGAATGTTTTACATTTTCATCCATTGTCGGTATATTTTACTTTGCGCCACCGCTATAGCTAAGGTGTCTTGATAACTATCGGGACGCGGTCGCAAAATCAATTAGAGCAGTAGAAATTATTACCTCTTAAAATAATCTAATTCAGACGACTCTTTTATAGCCATAAGAAGGTTAAATCTTACGAATATGTAATCCAATACTTGTAAATTTTCAAAAATAAATAATCATTCTATTATTTTTATAATACATTGCTTATCAGTTGTTTTAATGATTCTTTGATTATTTAAATGTTACATATAAGGCGGAAAAATTTACTTTTCTGTTTGTGAATCAAAAATAATTATACCTTTGCAGCCATATTTTAATCCATCAAATAAAACACACAATGAAAAAATTAGTATCTATTATTGCAGTTGCAGGTGTATTGGCTCTTATTTCCTGCGGTCCAAGCGCCGATGAAAAGGCAAAAGCTGAAAAAGCGAAAGCTGATTCGGCAAGAATGGCTGACTCCACAAAACAAGCTCAACAAGCGGCTATGATGAAAATGAAACAGGACTCCGCCGCCAAAGCTGCTGCCATGAAATCAGACACCACAAAGAAGGACACTGCAAAGAAAATGTAGTTTTAACCCTCTTAGTTATTAGAAAGGAGTTCAATTGGAACTCCTTTTTTTTTGAACGACAGCAATATGACTGATGAAGCAAACATAAGCGAACATACAGAGCTACAGGACGAGGATAAGGAGATGTATGAGCATTTCCACTTTCTGGTTGACCCGGGACAAGAGCCATTAAGAATAGACAAATTTCTGCAATACAAAATTGCCAATGCAACCCGTACACGCATCCAGCACGCACTGGTGGAAGGGAATATTCTTATTAACGGCAAGCCGCGTAAAACGAATTACAAAGTAAAGCCGGGAGATGAAATCAGTATTGTTTTCGCCTATCCCAAAAGGGAAATTGAACTTATTCCCGAGAACATTCCCCTCAATATTGTTTACGAAGATGAAGATATAATCATTATTAATAAAAAAGCGGGGATGGTAGTGCATCCGGGAGTCGGAAATTTTACCGGAACATTAATGAATGCAGCGCTATACCACTATAAATCGCTGCCGCAAAAAAAGTCGAATGGTAACGATCCCTTTAGCGAAATGCGACCGGGGCTTGTTCACCGTCTCGATAAGAACACCAGTGGATTAATTGTAGTAACAAAAAATGAAAAGAGTATAAATAGTTTGGCAAATGCATTCTTTGAAAGGAAAGTTGACCGGCGTTACATAGCTTTAGTATGGGGTGATTTTGTAGAAAATGCGATTACCATTGATGCCCATATCGGAAGAGATTTGCGCGACCGGAAAAAAATGGCTGCTTTTCCTAAAGGCGAGCATGGGCGGAATGCGGTTACTCACATAAAAGTATTGGAACGCTTTAAATATGTAACTCTGGTAGAATGTAAACTTGAAACCGGAAGGACTCATCAGATAAGGGTGCACCTCCAACATATCGGGCATCCGGTATTTAATGATGAAGTATATGGGGGCGATAAAATATTAAGGGGTCAGATAAATGCAAAGTACAGGCAATTTGTGGAAAACTGCTTTGTCATTATGCCGCGACAGGCACTGCATGCGCTCACATTAGGGTTTATTCACCCAACTACCGGTAAGCCCATTCATTTTGAGTCGGACATTCCGGAGGATATGAAAGCGGTAATAGCGAAGTGGAGAGGAAGAAATAATAAGTAAAATACCTTTCTTTTCCTTACTCGGCGTTTTTTCTCCCATGTTTAAGCACCCTCGCTTCGGAATAAAATATTATCTCTTCAGCTATATTTTTCATGTGGTCGCCTACGCGTTCTATCATCTTCATTATACTTAATAACTGTATTGCCTGTGAAAGATGTTCGGCGTTACCTTTTGCATATTCTTCAGCAGTAATAACGGCATGCTCGGTTATTTCGTCAATTTTCTTATCTCTTCCGAAGATTTCCCTCGCAAGCAAAGTATCTTCCTTCTCAAAAGCGATGAGCAGGCACTGGAACATCTCAAAACCAGTATCGAAAGCGCCCTTAATGTCAGTTTTGTTAAGAAATCCCTCGTCAAACCTATTACTATAGATTGATACAGTGCGGCCTATTCCGTCAGCCAAATCGCCTATGCGTTCCAAATTCATGTTTATTTTGAGAGCGGAGAGAACAAATCGCAGATCTACTGCCACGGGAGTAAAAAGAGCTAAAATAGTTTCACAGCGGCTGTCTATCTGTAATTCCTTTGCATTCACCAATTTTTCGGTATGTTCCAATTCTTTTAGAACTGCCTTATTGTTTTCGAGCAACGCCTTTTGCGCTCTGGAAAATTGACCATGCGTAAGGTTAAACATTTGCAGAAGTTCGGTTCTCAATGAGTCCAATTCGGCTTGAAGATGTTCCATTTTATATGGTTAAGTTAGATGCTTTTTGTTTATATAAGTTCTTAAATAAGCGAAAATTGATAAGTTGAATTCCCCGATATTAACCGAACCTACCTGTAATGTAGTTCTGCGTTTTTTCGTTCTTAGGATTGGTAAACACCTTTTTGGTATCGTCATATTCAAGAAGTTCGCCAAGATAAAAAAATGCGGTCATATCACTGATTCGCGCCGCCTGCTGCATATTATGGGTAACAATTACAAGGGTATAATTAGCTTTAAGTTCATACAGCAGGTCTTCTATTTTTGATGTGGAAAGCGGGTCTAATGCCGAGGTGGGCTCATCTAAAAGTATAACTTCCGGTTTCATGGCGATTGCTCGTGCAAGGCATAACCGCTGCTGCTGGCCTCCGGAGAGCGAGGTGCTCCTTACGTGCAGTTTGTCCTTAACCTCATCCCAAAGTGCAACCTTCTTCAGCGCATCCTCTGTTATCTCTTCCTTTTCGAGTTTCTTAAGTTTAATACCATTGAGCATAAAACCGGACAGAACATTTTCCCGTATACTCATAGTTGGGAAAGGGTTCGGGCGTTGAAATACCATGCCTACATTTCGCCGCAACTGCATTGCATCCATTTCATATACATCTTCGTAGTGTAGCCGTATCTTCCCTTCTACTTTGGCTTCGGGTGTAAGGTCGTGCATACGGTTTATGGCGCGTAATATGGTCGTTTTCCCGCAACCTGACGGTCCCATGAAAGCGGTTACCCGTTTTTCAGGAATATCCATATTAATTCCCTTCAGGACTAGAGTATTTCCGAAAGATACTTTAAGGTTTTCAGTTCTTAAAATTGCACTCTCCATTTTCTTTCAAATATTTTAATTACAGCATTCAGCAGAATAATAAACACTACAAGTATTAATGAACCGCCCCATGCTATACGGTGCCAGTCGTTATATGGACTTGATGCATAAGTAAAAATCACCTTAGGTATGGTGTCCACGGGTTTACGGGGGTCAAAGATAAGTTCAGGATTTCCGAACGCCGTGAACAACAGGGGAGCCACCTCGCCAAAAATACGTGCGATACCGATAATACAACCTGTAAAAATACCGCCTAATCCGCCAGGTAATACAATTTTCATGGTAGTTTTAAAATAGGAGGCGCCCAATGCCAGCGATGCTTCTTTTAAAGTGCGCGGGATAAGCACCAGAGTTTCTTCAGTGTTTTTTATGATTGGAGGGAGCATCATTATGGCAAGGGCGATGCTACCTGAAAAGGCAGAAAATTTACCTGTCGGTTTTACTATCCATACATATATAATAATACCTATTACTATGGAAGGTATGCCCTGCAATACATCTACCGCTACTGCGAGTCGTTCGGTTAGTTTTCTGCCTCTGTTTTCGGCAAGATAAATACCAACGGATACGCCAAGCGGAATTGCAATAACAGCCGCTATAGATACCACCATTATACTCCCCACTATAGCATTAAGAATACCGCCGCCCGTTTCCCCGACAGGTTTTGGGTTTTGACTGAATAATGCCCAGTTAATGCTTGAAATTCCCTCCTTGAATAAATAATAAAGTATAATGGTAACTACCAGAAGGCAGCTTATGGTAAGGCACCAGATGAAAGCGGAGAATATCCGGTCTTTTGCACGTCTTCGTTTCAGCCCCTGAATATCCCGCGGCATCATAAGGAATAGCTTATTTTCTTTATTACTAACCTGCCCAGCAGGTTAATTATAGTGGTAATTATAAAAAGCATTAAACCGATTTCTATGAGCGAACTCAAATATACATCCCCTATGGCTTCGGTAAACTCATTAGCTATAACACTAGCCATAGTATATGCAGGACTGAATATATTCCGCGGCAATTCGGGTGAATTTCCTATTAAAATAGTTACTGCCATCGTTTCGCCCAGCGCCCTGCCCAGTGATAACAGGAACCCTGCTGAAATTCCCGAAATATTGGAAGGAAGAATAATTCTGGTAATTACTTCTGACCGAGTGCTTCCAAGGGCATACGCCGCTTCTTTTAAAGTTGTAGGAGTCATGCTTATTACCTGTCTCATAAGCGAAACCGAATAGGGAATAAGCATAATGGAAAGTACTATAGATGCCGTTAATATGCCTACCCCGGGCGCAGGCATGTGCATTTTCAATTCAAATTTACCCACCAGCGGCGCAATAGTATATAATCCCCAAAAACCGTAAACTACCGTGGGGATGGCAGCCAGTATTTCAATGGCGTTTCTGAAAATATCGGTAATAGCGCCTTTCGGGAAGTACTCGCCCAGGAAAAGAGCCGCAGCAATGGAAAACGGGATTGAAATGAGAAGCGACAAAAAAGATGTAATAATAGTTCCTGCCAGAAAGGGGAGCATACCGAAGTGGTTTGCCACGGGGTCCCATGTTTTTCCCCACAAAAAGCCGATTCCATTGGCTTTAATGGCAGGCCATGACGAAACAGTAAGCGTAATAAAGAAAATAAGCAGCAATATCATGGTTAGAATTGATACAAAACTTAACCATCTTACAAAAATTTTATTTTCCAGTACCAGCCAGCGATTCTTCATCTTATCAAGGTGCGTTCCATTTCTTCAAATATATTTTGCAAAGGTAAAAAAAGGGAGCGCCCGCCGGCTCTCCCTTTACCAAAACACAACCTCACATGAAAAAAAGCGGGCAGTGAGCACGTTAAAAACATACCGTGCCTATGGATTTTGCAACACCGGTTGTCCATCAAAGGTTACGGACTTAAGAATTGCTTCATCAGCGGCAACTGCCTTAGGCGGCAGCGGCGCGTATGTTAAAGGTTTAGCATATTGTTGCCCGTCGTGTACCATCCACCACAGTTCTTTCAGGAGATTAGTCACCTTGTCCTTCGATCGGTCTCCATATTTTTGCTCCTTATAGAGTATTATCCAGGTAAAACTTGCAATAGGATACGCCTGGTCAACATTTGAGTTTGTTATACTTATACGGGTATCGGCGGGTATATCGCCGTTTGCGCACAAACTGGCGGATTCAAGGGATGGCGTTATATAATTCCCTGCGGAATTCTTTACTTGTGCAAAAGGCATATTATTTTCAATGGCGTAAGCCAACTCTATATAACCTACCGCTCCGGGCGTTTGCTTTATTACACCGGCAACCCCTTCGTTGCCTTTACCGCCTAATTCACCATCTGGCCAATTTACCGAAGTGCCTTTACCAACTTTGCTTTGCCAATCGCTGCTGATTTTAGAGAGGTAATCGGTCCATATAAATGAAGTTCCACTGCCATCGCTCCGGTGTACTACAGTTATATCCTCATCGGGTAGCTGGGCATCGGGGTTTTCTGCCCTAATTTTATCATCGTTCCATTTGGTGATGGTTCTCAAATAAATTCCGGCGATAATATCGGGTGTTACCTTTAAAGTCGGGTTACCGGGCAGGTTGTAGCTTAATACTACCGCACCCACGCAGGTAGGGAATTCCACCAATGTCGCAGGGGCTTTACTTAATTGGTCATCGCTTAAGTAGGCATCTGATGCGCCAAAGTCCACTGTTTTATTCATGATCTGTTTTATGCCGCCGCCCGAGCCGATGGATTGATAGTTTGTCTGAATACTATCTAATTTCCCATATTCGGAGAACATTTTAGAATAAAGCGGGTAAACGAAGGTAGAACCGGCTCCGAGCAATTGTCTGTCTTCGGGATTATTCTTATCGCCGCCGCCTGTACATGAGGTAAAGCCAACAGATATAACGAGTAGTGCGGCAATTATTTTTGATTTTGTTGTTTTCATATATATCCTATTTTGAGTATTGATGTTGAATTTAAAAAAAGTTATGGGCAGTTCGCCCATAACTTTCTATTTATTTAGAATGCGAAGAGGAAGGTTACACGGTAAAGTATATAGGAATCGCTGCCCAGATTGCCTGAACCGAATCCGTTTTTGATACCATAATACCAAACATTAGGCATGATATGATATTTCTTGTCTTTGGTAGGTGTCCAGTCAACTCCGGCATTGATGAAGGTTTCGGTATATGTATTCTGCCCCGATGCCAGATTAGGCGCCATGCTTAAAAACGTTTCATTCGGACGGTTATTGATTACGCTGCTGTTATCTAAACTTGTCAGATTACTGTTTGGATTGTAATTATAGCTATAATTAACATCCGGATTGAACAAATCGAATCTGGCAAAAAGGTTTAGGCAATTTTGAATAATGGTAGCATGGGCAAAAATGGATAGCGCAGATTCCCCTCCATTGGCGGTATCTACTATTGGTTTTCCCGGATTTGCAGCATTCCATATTGTTTCTACCTCACCGTTAATATATGTTTGTCTGTCATATTCAAAGCCGACGCCGAACCATTTGGAATTATATACGGCATATCCCTTAAGTGTATACTGGGCGTGCTGGTATCCCTTTGATGTGCCATAATAGAAGTTGCCATAGTTTATATAGTCGCCATAACCACCGATAGTGAGAGCTCCGTTTAAAGTATTGAAAAACACATGAAGACGGAACTTTTTAGCTGCATCAGTGGTATAGTTGTAAGGGTTTAGCAGTATTGAACCGCTGGGGCTTAATGAAGAACCGGCTAAGGTTTGAGCAATTGCATTAGTGAAACCCGGAACAGGAGAATTCGCCGCATTATCGCCTATCATGAAGCTATAGCCAAAAAAAGAAGGAAATTTGGTTGAATCCGCTCCTTTAAAAGAAGCGATTTTACCGCCGAGATAAACTCCCATGTCCGATGAAGCGTCCATACCGTGTATATCAAGTATTGTCTTTTCTACGGAACGATAAGTACAAAGGGGCTCTGTATTGTATGGGTCGGCGAAGGAATTGGTTGCCATTTGTCCTACTTTAAGGTCGCTGCCTTTAAATATATTACGGTACTGGATATAAGCGTATTTCATGTACATAACGCGGTTATCATTCACGTCCTGATCACCTTCGTAAGCCAATAACACGCATCCGCTTAATCTACTGTTAGGGTGATAATCGTAGCCCAGATACGCCCTTCGGATTTCCATCGCGTTGGGGTGGGTGGTCTGTGCTGTTTTTGCCCCATTAGGGGCGCCGCCCGCATTAGGGGTTCCTACTCCCTTGTATTGTTGCTTTGTTCCTCTGCCGGCCGAGTCGCCTTGCTGCATCCAGGCATAGTCGCCGAATACGTAACCCCAGAGCCCGCCGTTTTTATTCTGCGACAAGCCCATTCCGTTCGTCAGCTCCGAGATGGCATTATTGGACAGTTGACTTGGGTTTGCCGGGGCAGGAGCCGTTACCTGGTCTTGCGCAATAGTCAGCTGGCAGGTAAGAAGTGAAAAACCAAGGATTACCATAGTTTTAACAGCTTTCCTTGTTACATTTTGAATTTTTGTAATTTGCTTTGTTTTCATAAATTAAATGGTTTTGGTTTATGATTCTGCCCGGTTTGTTATTTTTTCGGACGGTGCAAAAGTGAAGGTTGAACATTTGGTAAATATGATGCAAATGTTAAGGAATTGTTAAGCATTTTCAGGTATAGTTAAGTATTTGTTATGACTAAATTTTGTTGCTTATTTAACCTAACTTTGCAGCCAGTTGTAAATTAGAATTCTAAAGCATGGATAAAATCAAAATATTATTGGCAGACGACGAACCGGATGTACTGGATTTTCTAACCTTTAACCTTCAAAGGGAGGGATATGAGGTAGTTACAGCCATCAATGGCAGAGAAGCCATAAAACTTGCAAAAAAGGAAACGCCTAATCTGATAATTCTGGATGTGATGATGCCCGAAATGGACGGCATTGAGGCATGCAAAGAACTGCGCACGATGCCCGAATGCAAAAATGCACATATCATTTTCCTTACAGCGCGTACCGAAGATTATTCCCAGATTGCAGGACTGGATTCAGGCGCCGATGACTATGTTTCAAAGCCAATAAAACCTCGGGTTCTGATAAGCCGTATAAATGCGCTGATGCGCCGAAAGAACACTGAAGAAGAGCCATCAGGCATAATTGATATCGGCGGCGGAATGACGATTGATAAAGCGGGATACCAAGTAAAAATAAACGGCGCTCAACTTTCACTTCCGCGTAAGGAATTTGAGTTGCTGAATCTCCTTGCCTCAAAGCCGGGTAAGGTATTCAGCCGTGATGATATATTACACAAAATCTGGGGCGAGGATGTAGTTGTAGGCGACCGTACCATTGACGTTCATATTCGTAAATTGAGACAGAAACTGGGAGAAGAGAAAATAAAGACCATAAAAGGCATCGGTTATAAATTTGAATTCTGAAGGTCAATCACCAACCTTCTCTATTTATGCTGCCCGTATGAGATTTTACAACCGTGTGCCACCTTGGCTATAACGGTTGCGCAAAGCAAAATACCTATATGAGCAGTTATACCGATGCTATGAATTTGAGAATTTTAACAACCCGATGCTATCGGGTTCAATTGCAGTCGGTATACCTAACGTAATTCCATACCATTTTTAAATGTTTACTGCAACTATTGTTGAACGCATTTGTATTGATTACTGTGTAATATTTTCTATTTTAGTATCTTAGCTCTCCATAGAATACAGCTTTGAAAAAGGACTCTATCATTTTCTCCGTCGGATGTGCCCTGCTTATTACAGGCATTACCTATTTTATTTCCATTCTATTACCCGCCCGATTACATCCGCACCCGATTTGGTTTGCCGCATTATCCGCGATAAGTATTGTTGCCGCCACAGTTGCATATAATATTATGGTCAGCAGGAAAATAAAGCGAATTATAGAAATTGTTACAGGCGAAAATGATTTAAACAATGCATCACTCGGCGTTCTTGAAGAATCAATCCGCAAGTTACTCCGCGAAAGAAAGGATGAACTTGAGAAAATACAAAAACTTGAAAGGCACAGACGAGAGTATCTTGGAAATATTTCACATGAAATGAAAACCCCGTTATTTCATATACAGGGGTATGTTTCTACCCTTGCCGAGAATAATATAGACGACCCTGCCATGGTAAAAAGATACCTCGAAAGAACAGGTAAGAGTATAGAACGCCTTATCCATATTCTGGAAGACCTTGATACAATTTCACAGCTTGAAAGTGAAGAGATAAAGAGTGAAATGGAACCATTCGATATTGTAGAGCTGTGCCGTGAGGCGCTCGAATCGGAAGAGACGAATGCTCTTAAAAAAAATATTGCGCTTATTCTGATGAACGAAAACGGAAAAATGGCAGTTAACGGAGATAGGTTTCGTATCAGACAAGTGCTGGTAAATCTTGTGGTAAACTCTATTCGATATGGGAAGAAGGATGGCGAAACCCGGATTCGTCTTAAGGACGATGGCGATTCGGTACTGGTGGAGGTTGCCGATAACGGCATAGGCATAGCGCCAGAACATCTTCCTCGGCTCTTTGAGCGCTTTTACAGAGTAGATAAAGACCGCTCAAGACAACATGGAGGCACAGGGCTGGGCTTATCAATTGTAAAACATATTCTCGAAGCGCATCATCAGACCATTCAAGTAATGAGCACTCCCGGGGTAGGTTCGGTATTTTTCTTCCATCTGAAAAAAGCCCCACATTACAGCAGCTTCAGTTAGCCGTATGCTATCATTGAATATCATCGAGTCGGCATGGTGTAAACCTTAAAATGATAAGCAACTTCCCCCCACTTATTTATTGTAGAACATTCTCTCCTTGAATTTTGCCCTGTAAACCATTCCAAGGGTAATCTGTTTCGGTTTCCCATCCTCGGCTGTTATCCCTTTAAGGGTGAGCAGGTCATACTCTACTTCATGCACCGCTTCAAGAGATACCGCTTGCGATTTGTTAACTTGAATCAGGGATGGGGAATTGGCAGTGAGCAAATCCATCTTACAATTCATAAGCGTATATTTCTCGCCGTTTTTCAACCACACCTGTTTGTTGCGCGGGTCAATTTCATCGGTCGATACAAATATAATATCAACCAGCCGGATATTAACTTTCCTTCGCGACTCCGCTACATTGAATAACTCATATTCCTTTTTTTCGACCAGCAGTTCATGCGCCTTTTGAAATGCTTTGTAAAGCCGATCCTTCATTATAGGTTTGGTTACTATATCAATGGGTGAAATATCGATGGCATCTCTGAATTTGTGATCTGTGCCGGAGATGAAAATGACCGGCTTATCGTTCAGTACCTGCGCGAGTGTAGTTCCATCTATACCCGGCATCTGAATATCCAACAGACATAAATCAAAAATGAGCTCCGGAGCTTGTTTCAAAAATTCGGTTGGGTCGGTAAAAGTATCCTTCACTTCAACTATCGGCGACTCTTTACATAGCTGGAGCAATGAAGAAAGAAAGTATTCATCATCATCTACCGCTACTGTCCGTAATTTTTTTATCATTTTATAATATTGCGAATGGCTTCCTGCATTTATTAAAGCGGTAATTGTTCGCTAAGAACATATATAGTGCAAATCAGGGGTACGGGATTCTGAAATTCGTTTGAATTTACTTTAAAGTACTACCGGCTATTCCGAAATAAAACAGTACCGGAAACGATGAAAAACCAAGCCAGATAAAAACTGCGAACCCTCTGGAGGCCATTTCCCAAAAGGATTCATAGCTTTTATTATTAAAGCCGAGCGTGTGAATGGCAGAGCGCAAGGCGTGACTTAAATGAAAGGCAAGAAATGTTACGCCAATTATATACAAACCTGCGTAAAGCGGATTTTGAAAAGCATCCTTAACCATATCTGCAAGCTTAACTCCGGCGGGTAAGCCGGTAATACGGTAGGGTAAAAAAAACTGATACAGGTGTCCGATAATAAAAAACAGGACAAATGAACCGGTAATACCCATGTTACGCGAAAACCACGATGCGCCGCCAGAAGTAGATGACGCCTGATACTTAACAGGCCGCGCTTTGCTATTTTGTGCAGTCAGTTGCACAGCAGTAAAAACGTGTATCAGAATCGCCGCAAAAAGAAAAATCTCTATTACGCGTATGATGATATTGTGAACCGCTGAATGAGAATAGTCGTTGAACGCGACTCCCTGGTCGTTGAAGTAGAGTAACAGGTTGCCATACAAATGCTCGAGAAGAAAAACAATCAGGAACAATCCGGTGCAAGCCATTACCAATTTTCTGCCAATGGAAGAAGTAAATGTGACCTTAAGCGTATTCATGTTTTATAGGGATAAAAATTAGATTTCAGGTCGTAATTCGGGTTCAAATTTATGGTTTTTTACTGATTCGAAGGGCAAAATAAAAAGTCATTCTACCTGGAATGTGCCATAGCTCTGCATTATCAATCTAATCATCTCAAGCTATGCTATAAATAGCTGATAGCAAGCATTTAACAAAATTAATAAAAGATTTTTGCCATTCTGATTTGGAAATTCATTAAACATTTATAATTTTGTAAGGTCAAAATCATAAATAAACCTAATATTATGAAAATCAAACGTTATTTAATTATTGCCGGATTTGGTCTGGCTCTTACCGGTATTACATTCATGGGCTGTAAAAAAAATGATACCACAACCAGTTCACCCACTGACATTACAGCAGCCGAAGATGATAACAATGCCACTTTTGCCATTCAGGACTCTAAAAATATTGCCGATGGCGCAGCAAAATCAAAAGCCGTAGAACGCGTTATGAAATCTCCGTGCGCCACCTGGTCATTACATAAGGATACCATAAATCACACCAGCGATTCGTTACTGGACATTAGTTTTGGCAATACGCCCTGCCAGTGTCTTGATAACAGATATAGAGCCGGACATATACTTGTATGGTATGCCGGAATACATTGCTTCACCACTAACGGCGATTCAACGGTAATGGGCTTTAGTAATTATAGTTTTGGCAATTCCCCAAGCAGTATGATTGGCGTAACCGGTACCAGAACCTTAATAAACCTTAGTAAAGATACCGGTAACGGTTTATATTCCTGGAAGTTCCATGCCTCGCTTACTTTAACTTACCCCGGCAACGGCGGTACGGCAACCTGGAATTCAACCCGCAATATAACACTCACTCCATTTAATGGTACAAACTATTTTGTAGTTACGGGAAGTGCGAACGGTAGATGCAGAAGTGGCGCTAATTATAATATTACAATAAATAATAATTATCCTCTTTATGTACAACCGCCCGTATACTCGAATTATATCTATCAGTCAACTCCATGCTATTTTATTGAGGCAGGCGAGCTTAGCATAACTGTCTCCACCTTTAGCTACCCCATATATGTAAGTTTTGGCAGCGGGGGTAATATGCCGCCTGTATGCGAAAATAGCGCAACAGCAACCATTAACGGTATATCGTACCAGTTTACTCAACCGTAATACCCAAGTTCGGGTAATGGACAGTCATGAAAATAATAATAGAAGGGTTGCTTTTAGGCAACCCTTTTTTATTTTTTTCCGATTTTTGCATTACGGAGGAGTACCGATACTGTAAATGCGGGTTGCAGTTAATTTTCAGGATAAAAATATGTGGAAGGAATATTTTTCGTTCAATAAGAGGCAGCGAAACGGAATCATCGTGCTGGTTTCATTAATAATATTAATGATAGGCGTAATAATTATTCTCGATAACAGACCGCCTGTAAAAGGTAATTTTGACTTTACCGGCTTTAAAGCGCAGTTGGCGGAAACAGAGAACATACCGTCATCCCGCGATTCAGAAGATATACCCGTGAAGATGGAAAGACCGAAGGACCCGTTTGCCGTTAAATTAGATCTCAACAATTGTACGGTAAAGGAACTTGCCCGCGTTCCCGGAATAGGGTATTACCGCGCCCTTGCGGTGGTGAACTACCGCGAAATGCATGGTCCGTATAGAAAAACGGACGACCTGCTGAAATGCAAAGCTGTTGACGATTCCTCTTTCCGAATCTTAAAGCCCTTTGTCATTCCCGAATGAATTATCAGTTGTTGAATCCATCATTCAGCTAATTATCGCCATTCATTCCAAACCCAGATATACATTAAGTACCTTTTTCTTCATCAGGAAATCGTATTTAGCGCTTGCCATATCAATTTCCGCCTGTACTTTTTTGTTCTTGGCATCGTTATAGGTCAGCGAATTATTCATTCCAAGCCGGAACTTTTCCGACTCGTATTTGAAATTCTCTTCAGCATAGCGCAGCTGTTCTTTAGCTGCCGCATACTTCCTTTCGCCTGCAATGATATCGTGATAGGCGCTTTCTATTTTTTTAATGAGGTCCTTCTCGGCGATACTTTCATCGAGCCGGGTGTTCCGGTAATTTATTTCGGCATTAATTATCGAATATTGATTTGTATAATTATTAAAAATTGGAAGTGACAGGTTGAACCCAAGCGTAACTGTACGATTATCGAATATTTGCGTTTCGATGCTCTGCGGATTCAGATTGGATGTGGTAGTACCCAGAGAGGGCGAAAAAGACAGAGTGGGAATTGTACCCGCCCTTTGAATAGAGGCATTAAGTTCTGCTATTCGCGTATTGTTCGAAGCTATTTTTAATTCCGGGGAGTTATTTCTTGCCAATTCAATGGTCTGGTCAAGAGTTAGGGTGTAGGTAATCTGCGCGCTGTCGTCGGCGACAGGCGCAATTCTGAAATTGGTATCCGCCTCAACCTCTAAGGTCTGCCGGAGCGCCAGGTAATCGTTATCAAGCGTATTTTGAGCGTTTACCAGATTGAATTTATCGCTGGAAAGCTGCGATTGCATATTATACAAGTCCCCGGCGGCAATACTTTTTGCGGCATAGAGATTTTTACTGCGGTCAACCTGCAGCTGCGATTGACGAACGGTTTGTTCCGCCTTGTCAACGGTTTCCCGGTCGAGTAATATCTGAAAATATTGCTGCATGGTTTGCACCTTAATATCGTTGACCGATTTTTTGTAATTATTATCGCTTAATTCTATTCCTTCCCGTTTTTCTTTAAGTGTATTTGGTTTTCGCATTCCTTCATAAAGGTTAATAGATGAATTAATGTTTTCGCTCGTGCCTACGTTGGCTGTATTTACAAGTTCGTTGAGAGATGGTATAACGTATATACCCCACGTTTCACCCGAAAAAACAGATGCGTTCAATGAGGGTATGTATTTCATTTTGGCTTGTTTGTAATCCGCCTGACTTACAATTTTATTATTTGCCGCTTTTGCCAAAGTCAGGTTACGCCTTAACGCAGTATCAATACATTGTTCGAGCGTCCAGCTGTTCTGTGCTTTCAAGATGCCGGAGAATAAAGTGAGGCAAATGATAAGGAGCGTAAAAGGGTGAATTTTCATAATAGAACCATTGTAGGGGAGGTTAATAGGAAGTTATACCTGTTCATAAAGAATTTCCGTCAATTTCGGGGGACTTTATTTCGTCGTCTTTTGTTAAGCCCGACAGAACCTCAATATTAATTCCATCGGAAATGCCGAGTGTGATATACTGTTTGCGGAAAGCGCCATTTTTCCCTTTCACCTGAACAAAGGATGAGTCGCCCGAAAAACTAACATCGCCTTCTTTAATGGCTAATACATTCATCTTCTTCTCAAGAAGGATGGATGCATCGGCGCTGTAACCGGCTCTTATTATTTTGCCTTCCTTAGGTATTACAGCCGCTGAAAAGTCGAATTTTACAGAACCTTGCGTATCGGAGCCCTGCGGCGCTATCATCTCTATTACCGCATCGAAGGTATCTTTCTGTATGGCGCCTATGGTAAGTTCTATTTTCATACCTTCTTTCAAATAGGAAACATCAGTTTCGGATATTTTACCGTTGAAAATCATCTGATTCATATCGGCAAGGGTAAATAAAGTTGTTCCCTCGCTGAAGGTGCTTCTTCCCATTACCGAACTGCCCACTTTTATAGGTATGGTTAATACAGTGCCATCGCAGGTTGCAAAAATAATGTTAGAAGACATGGTTCCGGAGTCCTTCGCCGCCCCTACCTTTATTACCTGAAGCCGGTTCTGCGCCGATTTCAAATCTTCCGCCTTCAACTCATAATCCTTCTTTGCATTGATAAGGTCGGTCTCTGCAATGGCTCCAACGCTAAATAGCTTCTTTTGTCTTTCCAGGTCTTGCAAAGACGCTTCTTCATTTATCCTCGCTGAAACCACCGCAGATTCGGCATTGTTCAGATTTTCCAGATCCGGAATAAGTTTCAGCTTAGCCAATGGCTGTCCCTTTTTTACCTTATCTCCCACATTCACCTCTATTGCAGATACAATGCCTGAAATAGCCGGTTTTATATCAATTTCTTCTCTCGGAGAAATGGTGCCTGCAACGGTAACCTTACGTTCTATTGTTGTAATGAATGGCTTGTTTGGCTTCAAGGCATTTTTAACCGAAGCACTGCTGCTTAATTTGCCCTTGAAGAGAAAAGGAATGGCGACTATAACTCCCAGTACGGCAATGATAATTATAACCTTTTTCATTTTTTATGATTTTTTGAATTTGTTATTCGTATCGTAATGCCTCAATTGGGCTGATTTTCGATGCATTTCTGGCTGGTATGAATCCCGCAAGTGCGCCTGCAACGACCAATATTATTATGGCGGAAATGGCCACATTCATATCTACTTCGGGGTGCTGAAAATAGGTGACCGATTTTGTTAATTTACCTATAAGCGATAGCGCACCGGAAGCAATTACAAGACCAACAAAACCCGATACAGTGGTTATCACTATTGCTTCCTGAATTACAAGTGAGATAATGGACGAGGGAACTGCTCCAAGCGCTTTTCTTATTCCTATTTCCTTCGTTCGTTCTTTTACGGTTACAAGCATAATGTTGCCCACGCCTACAACCCCGCCAACCAATGTACTGCAACCGATTATCCATAAAAAAATTCCAACGCCCGAAAAAAGCTGTCCTACCACTTTTTCATTACGGGCTCTGTTATAAACATATAATGCATCGTCATCCTTCGGGTCAAAGGAGTATTTACGCGCAAGCCACTTCTTTATCTTATGTCCGGCTGATTCTGCATCGGCGCCATCTTCCATAACCGCGGTAAAGTGTTCTATCTTCCCGTCCGGTTCAAATTCCGCCTTATAAACCGAGAAAGGGAGATATATAGTTGATTCGCTTCCGAAGTTGAATATTCTGGTAGTGTCCTCCGCCACAAGCCCGACTACCTTATAGTAATTGCCCTTAATCGTAATATACTCTCCGATAGGATCCTTCCCGTGAAATAACTGGTCCTCTATTTTTTTACTTATCACCGCTACTTTTCTCTCCTGCTCCATGTCAAGCGGGTCGAGCCAGCGTCCTTCGCCAATATGGAGATATTCTATCTGAGAAAATTCGGGGAAAACAGCCCTTACATCATATACGCCGCTGTTGTTGCCATAAGATATAGTGCCGGCGTTGGTCACATTGGCTTCGGGCGAAATATATTTTATTACTGGTATATCGGCTTTAAGGTCTGCCATATCATCGCCGGTTACTTGTATCGAACGCCCCACGTTTAATCCTTTGTAAGGGATGGTAGTTTTACCGCCCCAGAATTCTACGGCATTGCTTGCAGAGCCGGCAAGTTGATTATTTACGCCATTTTTAAAGCCCTTACCAACGCAAAGTAACAATACAAGCATAAAAATGCCCCATGATACTCCAAAACCGGTAAGAAAGGTGCGCAACTTATGGGCTTTTATTGACTGATATATCTCTTTCCAGACCTCTTTCTTAAACATTAATAATCCTTTTTTTTAGTTTGTAATTATTCCGTCCTTTATGGTTATTATCCTCTCCGTTTGTTCAGCTATATCCTTTTCGTGGGTGATAATAATGATAGTAACGCCCTGATTATGTATTGTCTTGAACAAATCCATAATATCCTGCGACGATTTACTGTCAAGGTTACCGGTCGGTTCGTCTGCCAGTATCATTTTGGGCTGGGTAACCAATGCTCTCGCTATGGCTACCCGTTGTTTCTGTCCGCCTGATAGCTCACTGGGCAAATGGTGCGCCCATTCACTTATGCCTACACGTTCCAGATAGTTGCGCGCCTTCTTATTTCTTTCTTTGGTTCGGACTCCCTGGTAGTACAATGGCAGTGCAACGTTTTCGAGCGCATTTTTATAAGACAGCAGGTTATATGATTGGAAGACAAACCCTATAAACCTGTTCCTGTAATGAGCGGCTTTCTTTTCCGAAAGATTCTTAATCAGCGTATCTTCAATGTAGTATTCGCCGGAATCGTATTGGTCTAAAATACCCAGAATATTCAGAAGCGTTGATTTTCCGGAGCCGGATGCGCCCATAATGGAAACCATCTCGCCCTTCTGAACCTCCAAATTAATGCCTTTAAGAACCTGAAGCCGTTCTTTACCTACCGGGTACGATTTATATATGTTAGAAAGCCGTATCAATGATAATTTACAGTATAAAAGGACTGACAGTTAGCCGGAAAAACGGTGTAAAATTAACCATTTATCAATGCCTTTTATCTGCCACTATTATATGACGAATTATACGATATTTAACTGTAAAAATAAAATAATGACTAAATCCAACAAACAGAAGCACGGCGTTAACGACGATGCTGAAAACATAGATAACCATACTTGGATAATCGAACCGGATAGGCGCCCAACATATTTTTTACATAGCTTGAGCATGCCGTTTTGGCTATACCCTTACTAAAAGTAAAGGGCAGGCAGGCGAACGGCAGGCGGACAACTTATTATAAAATTCCGGCAAAAACGATAACCGAAGTACAACCATTATTACCTGAATGAGAGTTGTTAATCCATACTGTATGCTAAATTATAACTCGAACTATTGCAATGAATTAGTAGCTTTTGCATCAAAATCATACCATTGTGTCAAATAAAAGGTTAAATTGCAGAAAATTTGAAAAGCAATGTTGTCATCCCTCCATTAAAAGGATTTCTGAAACGTTGATTTTTCATTAAATAACAATATGGCTGAAACAAATCTGCACAATTTTCATATACCGGTTATGGGTTTGGGTTACACCATGGACACGCCTCTTAAGGTAGCCCGTTTTGGCATATCTTCCGTCATATCATTAGGCGAAGATGAGTTGATTGAACAAATGCGCAAGTTCCATTCAGGTCAATCCGGCGAACCATATATTCCAATTGACGAAAAACAGGATGATTTCCGCGCAAAACGGGTTACTGCCTATCTGAATCTGGTAAACAAACTGGTAAACGCCCAGATAAAAGAATTGTCAGGACAGCCCTTTGCACCCGGCTCCGATATTGTAAAATATTTTGAATTGCTGCCAGACGACTCGCCTGCCAAGAAGAGTTACACAATCTTTTTGACCCTCGGCGAGGGTAAAGAAAAAAGTGACGCAGAGAAGAAATTACGAGGAATGATCCGCGCCGGCTCCATTGATGTAAATATCATGTCGAAGGTGGATACTCTTCATTACGATAAAAACGGTGAGCCGCTGCCGCCCGAATTTGCTAATGCCATGTCTGCTCTACGCGGTTATGCGAGCAGCGACCTCCGTTCTACTATCGTTTTTTCAGCAGGTTACAATCCCCGTTTATACAATTATGTAGAGCATTTCGACGACTTTTTCCCGGATAATGATGGACAGCTTAAGAAAAAAATTGCCATCAAAGTAAGCGACTACAGGTCGGCTATGATTCAGGGAAAAGTGTTTGCAAAAAAGGGGTTGTTCGTTTCCGAATTCAGAGTAGAATCGGGTCTTAATTGCGGCGGACATGCCTTTGCCACTGAAGGACTCCTGCTAGGTCCGATACTTGAGGAATTCAAACTAAACAGGGAAGCACTTGAAAATGAGCTTTATACGCAATGCGCTGCTGTGCTGAAGCAAAAAGGTAAAAATCCGTTTTCCGTGCCGCCGAAGTTTAAACTAACGGTACAAGGCGGAGTAGGAACAAGTAATGAACACAAGTTCCTGTTGCAGCGCTATAATTTTGACTCCGTTGGCTGGGGCAGCCCGTTTCTGCTTGTTCCCGAAGTGACAAATGTGGATGAACAAACGTTAGGTATGCTGGCTAATGCCACCAAAGACGATTATTATTTAAGCAATGCTTCTCCGTTGGGAATCCCTTTCAATAACTTCAGAAAAACGTCATCGGAAAATCTTGTCAAAGTGCGTATTCAAAAAGGAAGACCGGGCAGTCCATGCTATAAGAAATATCTTGCCACCAATACAGAGTTTACCGAAAATCCGATTTGTACTGCATCAAGAGAATATCAATATAATAAGATAGAACAGCTTAAAGAGAAGAATCTAACCGGCATAAGGTATGAACAGGAATTTATTAAAATTACCGAAAAGGAATGCCTTTGTGAGGGATTAGGCGCCGGTGCACTTCAAAAGAACAGCATTAAGCACCCTCACAAACTGAATGCAGTAACTATTTGCCCGGGACCCAACCTTGCTTATTTTTCAGGTATTCACACCTTGAAGGAAATGGTTGACCACATATACGGCAGAACCAACCTCCGAAATTCGATTAAACGTTCGAATATGTTCATTAACGAAATTGTTCTTTATATCTCATTCTTGAAAAATAAAATTGCCGCCAATCTATATGAGCCGCCGGCAAACTTTGAAAAATATATTCAAATCTTTAAACACAATCTGATACAGGGAATTAATTATTACAAAAATCTGGTAAACCGTCTTTCAGAGGGCTCCGAATCCACTCCAGACGAGGTGTTCAACGAATTGGCGGCTTTGGACTCTTCAATAAATGAAATAAATATAATGGCAGCATCACCTGCGCAAGAGGTACTGCCATAATAGCAAACTTTTTCTTTAAAACCGTAAAATAACAGTTAGTTAAATGGCTGTACCCGCCGAATTAGCTTTGTACGCCTTTTATACTGCTCGTAGGTCATTTTGCCAATGCAAAATACTTATACGAGGAGTTCTACATATGCTTTGAATTTGCGTATTTTGGCAACCCGATAGCTATCGGGTTCAATTGTGGTCGGTATATTTTGAACACGATAATTGATACTTTAGAGCAAAATGGAGCATTTCAGAATTATTGACAGTAGCGAGCATACTCAAAAAATCTAAATACCGTAATTGGGTTGGAGCAAAAGGTCGGTTCTTTAATATCAGCCATTAACGAATCTGTAGGCGCTAAAAAGCCGTTCCTGTTTATCATTGACTTTAATTGCGAACATCCTATCGTTCGCTTCCTCAACGAAATTGACCCTGAAGAAATCCTATATGATTTTAAAGGATTTACCAATCTGCCGACATATACTAAAAGCAATAACAACGCCCCGTTTTATTTCCGGAAATTCCCCATCCCATATTCAACCTACAGAGAAAGGTTTGACAGGGTTAGAAAAGAACTGCTGCAAGGCAACAGCTATCTCCTTAACTTGACATTCCCCACGCCGGTAGAAACCTCACTGACGCTCCAAGAGATATTCATCCGCAGCGAAGCACCTTACAAGCTTCTCCTGAACAAAGACAATGAACTAAAATTTGTAGTTTTTTCACCGGAATCCTTTGTAAATATAAAGGATGGAGTAATACGTTCTTTTCCGATGAAAGGTACTATAAACGCCTCGGTTCCGAATGCCGAAAATATTATCCTGAAAGACGCTAAAGAGCTGGCGGAACACTCCACCATCGTTGACTTGATAAGGAATGATTTGAGTATGGTGGCAAATAATGTAAAGCTGGAAAGATTCCGTTATGTAGAACGAATTAAAACAAACGTATCCCAACTGTTGCAGATAAGTTCAGAAATAAGCGGCACGGTGAAAAAAGAATTACGCAACAGCTACGGTGAACTTCTTGCGCTGCTTCTACCAGCCGGCTCAATCAGCGGCGCACCTAAATGCAAAACAGTGCAAATAATAAAGGAAGCTGAAGGTTACGAACGGGGCTATTATACAGGGGTGTTCGGCTATTCCGATGGCGAAAAACTCGAAAGCGCGGTAATGATACGCTTTATAGAACAAACCCAAAATAACCTCTGTTTTAAAAGCGGCGGCGGAATAACCATATACAGCAACCCGGAAAGCGAGTACCGTGAACTAATAGATAAAGTTTATGTGCCTTTTAATTGAGACGATAAAAGTATCGGAACGAAGGTTCTTGAATCTTGCATTTCACAATGAACGCATGAATTCAGCCCGGCGCAAACTTCTCGGTTGTAAAGACAGTATAGGGATTGCCGAATCGCTGAATGTACCCTCTAACCTTGGTAACGATGTTTTCAAATGCACCGTCAGTTATGGACAGACAATAGTCAAAGTCGAGTTTAAACCCTATTCTATCCCAAAAATAAAAAACTTAATGATTATCCGTTGCGATACGATAGATTACTCATTTAAATATGCCGATAGAAGTGAATTAAACAACTTGTTTAACCTGCGCGGCTGGTGTGATGAGATTCTTATTGTTAAGGATGGCCTCATTACCGATACCTCGTTTACCAACATAATATTTAACGATGGCAAGAAATGGGTAACGCCTGAAAAGCCGTTACTGAAAGGTACTAAAAGAGAAAATCTATTAAAGAAAGGATTAATTAAAGAAGCTGCTGTCAGTTTGGAGGATTTGACAAAATTCAACGAAGCATGCCTTATAAATGCCATGTTGGAGATTGGCGACATTAGAATAGATACCAAGAATATATACAAACTATAGCTAATATACCGACCGCAATTGAATTTACTAAAATTCACAAATTCAAACCCTGCCTGCCAGCGCTGTTCGAACAGACATGGCTATAACTGCTGGTATAGGTATTTTGCGAAAGTCATATCTTTGTTCCACTAAACATAGTGTAAAATTCCGATGACAAAAGCATTGAGAAATACCATCCTCTGGCTTGCTGCATTTAGCAGTTACTGCCTGCCCGCCTGTTCACAAAACGCAGGGAAAAAAATAATAGAAACCAAAAATGCCCCTTCTCCTATTGGTCCATACAGTCAGGCGGTTCAAACAGGCAATCTCGTTTTTGTTTCGGGACAGATTGGTAAAGACCCCGTTAGCGGCTCTCTGATAAACGACAACATAAAAGATGAAACCGCGCAAGTAATGAAAAATGTGAAGGCAGTACTGGAAGCAGACGGACTAACAATGGAGAATATCGTAAAAACAACCGTTTATCTTACCGATATAAATGACTTTAAGCAGGTGAACGAAATATACGGAGCATATTTTAAAAGCGATTATCCGGCCCGAGAAACGGTGGAAGTGTCGCATTTACCCGCCGGTGCAAAGGTGGAAATATCAGTAATAGCGGAGAAAAAATAAAATACTCTCGTTTGGTGATGGAAAATGATTTAGGCGAAGGAGCGGTTATGCTCATTAATAAGCCGCTTGGTTGGACTTCATTTGATGCAGTGGCTAAAATCCGCAGTTCGTTGTTCAGAAAATATGGAAAACGGCTGAAGGTAGGACATGCAGGAACACTCGATCCTCTGGCCACGGGTTTGCTAATAATCTGCACCGGCGCTTATACCAAAAAGATAAGTGAATTTCAGGACATGGAGAAGGAGTACGAAGCCGTACTGAAATTTGGTGCAACGCGCCCATCGTTCGATAAGGAGACTGAAATAGATGCAACCTTTCCCTATTCCCATATTACGGCAGAAATGCTGGATAGAGCAGCCAGACAATTCACTGGGGAAATAGAACAAATACCGCCTGTTTATTCAGCCATTAAGATAGACGGTAAAAGGGCTTATGAAAGTGCGCGGCAAGGCAAGGAGATTGAGATGCAGAAACGCAAGATAACGATTAATTTGTTCGAAATAACCCGCGTTGAATTACCCGATGTACATATAAGAGTAATTTGCAGTAAAGGAACTTACATACGCTCATTGGCTCGCGATTTTGGCGCTGCGCTTAATTCGGGCGCCTATCTGGAGTCGCTTAAACGCACCCGAATTGGCAGTTATAATCTGAAAGATGCTTTAAATGTTGAGAGTATCTGATAACCGCTCCCTTACGCTCTTATTTTTTCCCAGCATCTCCCAGCTCTCTTTCCCTAATCTCCTTTAGGAATTTCGATACATAGATGAATTCTTGCAATTCTTTATTATCCGTCCCCAAAATGCTTTCTTTGGCGCCTTCCCACCATTTCCGCGAATTGTAAAGGTAGAGTACCTTATCGCCTATTTCCATCACTGAATTCATGTCGTGAGTTATAACGACCGTTGTCATGTTGTATTCTATGGTTATGTCATGAATCAACTTATCTATTACGTTTGCTGTTTTAGGGTCCAGTCCTGAATTGGGCTCATCGCAAAAGAGGTACCGGGGATTTGTGGCTATGGCGCGGGCTATGGCAACGCGCTTTTTCATGCCTCCGCTAATTTCGGAGGGATAGAGATGATTCACATTTTTAAGGTTAACTCTCGAGAGGCAAAAATTAGCCCGTTCAATTTTTTCCTCTTCTCCCATATCAGTAAACATGGATAACGGAAAGACCACATTTTCCTCCACCGTTTTGGAATCAAATAAGGCGCCGCCCTGAAACAGCATCCCCATCTCTTTGCGAATGTTTTGTTTCTCTCTGCCGTTCATCTTAATAAAGTCCCTGCCGTTGTATAACACCTGCCCGGAATCCACTTCGGTTAACCCTACTATGCATTTAAGCAGAACCGTTTTACCCGAGCCGCTCTCGCCTATAATGAGGTTTGCCCTGCCTTGCTCGAATCTGCAGGAGAAATCACTGATGATGGTTCGTTTGCCGAACGACTTATTTACATTAATAAGTTCTATCATTAGTTAGGATTAAATGCGCTTTTTTGTTGGTTATTTATTTCAGTTTTTTTCAGGCGAGAAGGAGTTGGGTAAGGATAAAATTGAACAATAGTATCAATATATCGCAATACACCACCGCTTTGGTACTCGATTTACCCACTTCCAATGCTCCACCGTTAGTATAATAGCCATGATATGCCGAAACTGAAGCGATGATAAACGCGAATACTATCGTTTTTATCAGTGCGTAAGTTACATTATAGGGACGGAACTCGAATTGTAACCCATATACATATTGGTAGGATGTAATTACGTGAGCGAACATGCCTAACACCCAGCCGCCGAAAACTCCCAGAAACATGCTAATTATAATCAGAAAAGGGTTAATTATGACGCAGGCGATGATTTTGGGCAGAACAAGATAAGCGCTGCTGTTAATGCCCATTATTTCGAGTGCATCAATCTGTTCAGTAACGCGCATGGTTCCAATCTCCGATGCGATGTTCGACCCTACCTTACCCGCAAGTATCAAACTTACGATAGTGGGCGAGAACTCAAGTATAATCGAATCGCGCGTGGTTACCCCTACGGCATAAAGAGGCACCCAAGGACTGGTGAAACCAAACGCTGCCTGTATGGTGATAACAGCCCCCATAAATAAAGATATGATGGCTATTATAGGCAGCGAATTGATTCCCAAGGTCTCTATCGCATGGAACAATTCTATACGGTACATTCGCATTTTTTCGGGCTTCGCAAATACGTGCCGCATCATTATAAAGTACCTGCCTATATGCGAAAACAAGGTTGTCATTGCTTGCTTGATTTAAACAGTATATCCTTTTCTTCCCGGCTAAGGCTTTCATAGCCCGACCTTGAAATTTTATCCAATATTTCATCAATCTTCTTCTGCGTATCGTTCACCGGCTTTTTAAATCCCATCACCTTTGCTTTCCCGGGCTTTGCTTTTTTCCCCGAAAATATGTTTCCAATCTTGTGAAAGAATGAACTTAAAATATTGGCAAAATCGTTTCCTTTACGACTTTGCCAGATATAAAACCAACCATATATTGCGCCGCCTATGTGAGATACCTTGCCTCCGCTGTTCGACCTGAAATCTACAATGGAAAAAAGTAAAAATGCTCCCAGCACAAGCCATTTTAATTTTACCTCGCCTATCAAAAATAAGAATATTGGATAATCGGGCAGTAATACCGCTATGGCAACCATTACCGCCATTATACCGGCAGAAGCGCCCATGAGCAGCGACGGGTACGAACCTGTAATATAAGATACCAGCAGGTATAAAATCCCTCCGGCCAGCCCGCCTATTATATATGTATATAAAAACTTCCTTTCGCCCAGATATTCAATGAAGAGCTTTCCCATCCAATAGAGCCAAAGCATGTTGAATAAAATGTGCATGACGCCTGTATGCAGGAACATATAGGTGAACAGTGTCCATGGGTGGAACAATACATAGCGCGGCGATGAGGAGAGCCCGATATAGCTAAGTAATACGGCAGATGATGAAAAATTGACATAGAGGTTGGCAGCAAGGAACACAGCAATATTGATAACAATAATGCGGGTAATAACAGCGTCGCTGCCGCCCATTAACTTATTCATCTCTGTACGGATGCTCATTTTCTGTTTAGTTCATAAAGTTTTTTTCTGTTTCCAGTAAAGGATAAGAAAAAAACCGAATACCATGCCCCCGAGATGGGCAAAATGCGCTATATTGTCTGATGGATTGGCTGAAATTGCCGAGTAAAGTTCTATTAGCCCGTATATTATTACAAAATATTTTGCCTTGATAGGGATGGCGAAGTAAACATAAAGCAAAGTATTCGGAAACAGCATACCGAAGGCAAGCAGCACGCCGAAGATGGCGCCTGAAGCGCCAATGGTAACTGACATATCCATTTTTAACTGGTAGAGTTTCTGTAATATCATAACCGCCTCGCTGGTTGATGCGGGTTGAGGATACCTGAAGCCCGTAAAATACTTATCAGCCAGCATGGAGAAATCGTTCAGGTTAGGCGAGGCATCATAAATGCTCAATGCATTTTCTATGCCATGGAAGTAGATGTATTGGGTTATCTCCTGGGTAAATGCGGCGCCTATGCCACATATAAGATAAAAGAGCAAAAATCGCTTTGAACCCCAGTAGTTCTCCAGCATATTACCGAACATCCACAGAGCGAACATGTTGAAAAAAATATGCAAGAAACCGCCGTGCATGAACATATATGTTATAATCTGGTACGGCTTGAAATCGGCTGACATAAAATAGTGCAAGCCCAGCAGGTTGGTAAGGTCGTACCGGTAAGTATTCTGTATTACAAGCGTGGCAATGAAGAACAGAACATTTGCAATAAGAAGGTTCTTAACAACAGGCGGAAACAAGGCAAAGCGGGGAGGACGGTAGTCGTTCATGTCTGCTATTTCTTTAATAATTTCTCGGCATCATCAGGCGTTATTTCAGCTAATATTTTTTTCCCGTCTGGTGATACAGTCGGGTTGGAACAGTTGAATAATCTGGACATTAATTCAAGACGTTCTTCCTCTTTTAATATTCTATAATATCCGGCGGCCATTTTTCGGGAGTAACTTCTGGCAAGAATACCGGCGCCCGGCGTTTTTATATCGTTTTGCTTGCCGATCCTGCTGTCTTCCAGAACTTCCTCAAGTAACCCTTGTACGAGTGTGGAGTCGGCGCCGGGCGGAACGCCGTAAATTATGCACGTCTGTTTACCGAACTCGCTAATGTCGAACCCCATGTAGCGCAGGTCGGGGAGAAGTTCGACCAGCAGAAGAAAATCTGCCGCCGGGAACTGCAACGTCTGCGGGAACAACTCCTTTTGAACAGGAGAAGGGCGCTTTTTCTCAATGGACTCCATCGCCTCATCATAGAATATCCTCTCCCATGCCGCTTTCTGGTCAATCAATATAAGTTTGTCATAGCGCAGAGCGACTACAAATTGTTCGTTCCAATTGGCAGTCCACTCAAAATCTGTTGCCGGAGACACTTTGTTTTTAGGGTGAGATGCCACGGCGTTAAACGTTGCTGTATGTCCTCTAAATTGTTCATCTAACGCCGACAGAACTTCTTGTGTAGCTTCAATGCTTTTCGCCGACGGCTTTCCGCCCGTTATCCGGTGAGGTATGCCTGGTTCTTCAAGAAACGGATTATAATCAGGATTTACCTTTATCATCGGAGGCCGTATAAGCGTATCCGGCTTAACGGGATTAATTACTATGGAGGTCTCCTGTTCAAAGTCCATTGCCGGCGCCATGTTATATTGTCCAAGCGATTTTTTTACCGCCGCTTTAACAATCGCGTAAATGGCAGATTCATCTTCAAATTTTATCTCCGTTTTGGTGGGATGTATATTAACATCTATTTTATCGGGCGGTGTTTCAAGAAAGATGAACCATGACGGATAGACGTCTTTAGTTACTAATCCTTCGTACGCCGAAGTAACCGCATGATTCAGGTAATTGCTTTTTATAAAGCGGCGGTTAACAAAAAAGTATTGTTCGCCTTTCACCCTGCGTGCGTATTCAGGTTTGCCTATAAACCCCGATACCTTCAGGATGTTTGTATCTTCCGACACGGGTGCAATCCGTTCATTATACGAATTATTGAACAAGCCCATTATCCTCTGTTTCAGGTTACTGGCAGGTAGGTGAAATATTTCCTTATTCTGATTATAAAAGTAGAATTCTGTTTCGGGGTGCGCCAGCGCCGCTCTCTGGAATTCGTCAATTATATGACGCAGTTCTGCAGCATCCGATTTCAGGAAATGTTTTCGGGCGGGAACGTTAAAGAAAAGATTTTTAACTGTAAAAGAACTGCCTTGTTGCCACTGGCAAGGTTCCTGTTTTATTATCCTGCCGTCTTCCAGTTCTATCAGCGTTCCCGTTTCACCATCAGATTGCCTCGTTTTCAGTTCAACGAGAGCTATGGCGGCTATCGAGGCGAGCGCTTCGCCGCGGAACCCCTTTGTATGTATTGAAAAAATGTCTTCTACGCTGGAAATCTTAGAGGTTGCATGCTTTTCAAAGCAGAGCCGGGCATCCGTCTCATTCATCCCGTAGCCGTTGTCTATCACCTGTATCAGGGTCTTCCCTGAATCCTTTACAAGAAGTTCTATTCTGGAACTGCCGGCGTCAATGGCATTCTCCAAGAGCTCCTTAACCGCCGAAGCGGGGCGCTGAATCACCTCTCCCGCAGCAATCTTGTTAATCACCTGGTCCGGCAATAACTTTATTACATCTGCCATAATGAACGGAATATTGCCTGTAAAGTTAATAAGATTTAGGGTGATGGTAATTGATTATTATTTGTTCCCGCAACTAAAAAGGAAAACAATGTACTTCTGAATAAAAAACAGTGAACATTGATTAAAGTATAATGTATATTTGGGTTCTTTATTAATCACGTTTAAATATAATATGGAATTAAGCGAACAGGAACAGATAAGGCGTGGCAAGCTGCAGGACCTGCGCAAAGCAGGAATCGACCCCTACCCGCCCGAACTCTTTAATGTGAATGCCACCACATCGGATATACTTGCTAATTATGAGCGCGATAAGCTGAATTATAAAAACATTAGCATAGCCGGACGGATTATGGTATTCCGTATAATGGGCAATGCGGCATTCGCCGAGATACAGGACTCCCACGGCAGGATACAGATTTATGTGAAACGTGATGAAATTTGCCCCGGAGAGGATAAAACGCTCTACAATACGGTCTTCAAAAAGCTGCTCGATATTGGCGATATCATCGGGGTACAAGGTTTTGTATTCACCACCAATACCGGCACCATTTCCATTCATGTAACATCTTTCAAACTGCTTAATAAAGCGCTACGTCCGCTGCCTGTAGTTACCGTAGATGCTGAAGGGAAAACGCACGACGAGGTATCGGACCCGGAGATGCGTTACCGGCAGCGCTATGTTGACCTGATTGTGAACCCCGAAGTACGCAAGGTGTTCACCCAACGAACAGCGCTCATCAATTCAATGCGCAATTTCTTCAACGAAAGAGGATATCTGGAAGTTGAAACGCCCATACTGCAGAACATCCCCGGCGGCGCCACAGCCCGTCCATTCATAACCCATCACAATGCCCTCGATATACCGCTCTACCTGCGAATTGCCAACGAACTTTACCTTAAACGGCTTATAGTGGGCGGCTTTGATGCTGTGTATGAGTTCGCCAAAGATTTCAGAAATGAGGGAATGGACCGTACTCACAACCCCGAATTTACGCAGATGGAGATTTATGTGGCATACAAGGATTACGAGTGGATGATGAATATGACCGAAGAGATGCTCGAAAAAATCGCCCTTGACTTGCATGATTCAACTACAGTACAATTTGGAGAAAAGAACATTGACTTCCGCCGCCCTTTCAAAAGGGTATGTCTTTACGACTCTATTAAGGAAATGACCGGCTTCGATGTTTCTTCAATGAATGAAAAGGAATTGGCTGAAGTATGCCGCGCACTAAAAATAGAAACCACCCCATCTATGGGCAAGGGAAAGCTGATTGATGAAATATTCTCGGCACGGTGCGAACCGGAATACATCCAGCCCACCTTCATTACTGACTATCCTATAGAGATGTCGCCGTTGTGCAAAAAACACCGTTCCAAGCGGGGCTTGGTGGAGCGTTTCGAACTTATGATAAACGGCAAAGAGATATGCAACGCTTACAGCGAGCTTAATGACCCCATCGACCAGCGCGAACGCTTCGAAGAACAGATGAAGCTGGCTGCACGGGGCGACGAAGAGGCAATGACTATCGATAATGACTTTCTGCGCGCTCTTGAATATGGAATGCCGCCAACATCAGGCATGGGTATGGGAATTGACCGGCTTACGATGCTGATGACAAACTCACCCTCTATACAGGATGTGCTCTTCTTCCCACAGATGAGGCCGGAAAGGTTCTAACCCTTACAGATATTCTGGTATTATCCTGTTTAACCTGCAGAAATAAGAAGGATTACTTCAACTTCTCCTCGAAAAATGATATGTATCCGTCTGCTTTGCCGTGCTGCAGCATGAGCCGGAAATTGGTATCGGAGATGTAAAAAGTACGGCATGCTCCGGGACCTAAGGATTTGAATAGCGCATTATCGCCGCTAACGAAATTATAATAATCCTTCATCCTTACCAGATTAGGAAAGCTACCCACCTTCACCATTTGGTAATTGTTGTCTATCATCATACTTTCCACCTTAAGGCGGCTTTCGCTATAGTTTTTGCTGTTGAGGTCGGACAGGGCGATACGCAATTCATTTATTTTAGATGCCTCTTTATTGTCTATTACCGCTATAAAATAGTAGATGGTGTCCGGCGCGGTGGAATATTTAACTGACGTATCGGGAGCTGGCTTAGGCGGCACGGGTTTCTTGTTAAGCAAGGCGAGAGTAGCTTGGGCAAGAAATTTTACAGAATCTTTTGGATATAAAATTATTACCTTGGTAAGGGCTTTTTTATAGGCATCAAGCCCTTCGCTATAGCCAATACCGGCTGCTTCGAGATATGCAAATTTGGGAGCATAATTGCTTTTCGAATAAAGGGTATCGGCTTTTCGGCAGTCGGCAAGAAGGTTTGCGTAATTCCCATCCTGATAATTCTGAAGCGCCGATGAGTAAAGCTCTTGCATTACCGCTTCGCTTGCCTGCTGATTTTGCCTGTATTTCTCCGGATTGGCGATAAGCTGGGCGTATTCGGTATTGGGGTATTGCGTGAGCAAAATATTCTTATAGTAATTCATCCTATCGGTATTCCCCAGTTTCTCATAGGTGCGGTAAAGAGAATAATAGGTGATCAGCTTATATTTATTGTCCGGATAAGCGCGCAACAGGTCTTCAAATTCAGTTGCCGCCCTGCCGTAATTTCTCAAATATTCCTTATAAATGGAGCCGGCATTATAATATGCCTCTATAACGCTGTCATTAAGAGCTTGCTTTTGTGCTTCGGTTTTGGGTACGTTTTTCAAATAATAGGCGCGGCTTTGCTGGTCGTTCAGTGAATCTTTCTTCTTCTCCGCAAGCATTTTCCCGTTTGCCGCCCCGTTTTTTGACTGGGTTTCATTCGTCGAGGCATTTTGTTGCGACGATACAACCTTCTTACTCCTCCGCCAGTCGTCCTCGAGCGGCCGGTTGCCCCATTTCTGTAGAAATTCAGTAAGTCCCAGTTGAATCTGTCCGGGATTATAGAAGTACCAGTTGCTGTTCGAACCGGCCATTACGGCGTTGTTGTTTGCCGGATTGCTGCTTTGGTTCATCTCTGCTTCTTCCTGCTCTTTCTCCTTCTGCTTCATTGCCAGCTTTTCCGCCTTTTCGCGCGCTATTATTTCATCGGCTATCCGCTCAAGTTCCGCGTTGCTCAATTTGCTCAATCTTAATAAACTGTCGTCAAGGGCTATCATGTCAAGGCATTTTACCAGCCGGTTCAGGTTATCTCTCTTGGACACTATGGAGTCGCGCCCTTTAAAGGTCTTTGGAAGGGTGCGTAAGGTACTGTCGTAATATTTTTTCGATTTTGGATAATCCGTATCTATAAAGTTGATATCGGCGAGCGACAGATAGGAGATGGCTTTCTGTGTGGTATTGGTAGTGCTGGTGCGAATCGACTTATTGAAGTACTGTATCGCCTTAGTGGTATCTGTTTCCTTTTCAGCAATTTGCGCCAGAGCATAATATATCTGGTCGCGGTTATCAATGTTGATGGTGGGTTTCAGCATTTTTACCAGTTCGTTCTTGATTTTCTCGTTTTCTTTTGGACTTCCAACATAGATGAGCGCTCTTGATATTTTGGCGGCGAACTCTAGCTCATAGGGAGGGTGCATTTTCAGCACGGTGGAATAGTAGTTGAACGCCTTCTGCTTATCACCGGAATTGGCGGCAAGCTGCGCCAGAATATAGTAATAACGGCTTCTTACCGGTTTCTTATGTTCGGTTGTTGCGGCTTTCAGCAGCCATTTTTGCATTTCTTCATATTCACCCGTCAGCGAATAATAGTCGGCTATAGTAGCGCACACCTGCGGATAGGTTTTTTTGTCTATGTCTTTCGCGCTTTTTAACAGGTCTATCAATTCTTCAGCTTCGGAAACCTCCGCCATTTTATCATAAGCCCTTGCCTCCCACATAAATGCCTGGTATTTGAATGTGGTCTTTCTATATTCTTTAGAAGCATAGTCGAGCGCCTCAAGGGCAGATATGTCTTCATTCTTATATATCCGGGCTTTAGCCAGCAGAATATAGCAGTATTTGATGTACTTTACCGCATCGGGTATTTCGCGTTTTTGTTTGGTTGTAATGGTATGGTTCTCTATCATTGCGGTTGCCTTCTTTATCGCCCTGTCCATTTCGGGGTAAATGGATTGCGCTTCCTTGCTTTCGGCATATACGAATACGGGCAGCAATTCGGAAAAATCGTCCTGATGACTTTGAATCAATTTCTGGTATCCTTCGTTGAATGCAAGGTTACCCCAGAAATACCCGTTGTAGTGGCAGGTAGTATTATGATAAGTTCGCGTAACAAAGGTATTGTGTTCTGTACTGCAAGCGGCAAATAGCAGCGCAAGAAGCCAAAGCCGGATTGCAGCCGTTCCTAACCGGCGCAAGTCAGATATGAAACCTTGTGGACAATTCATGGATTATCGTATGCGGCGCTAAATCTATTTTAGTAACGTGTTTCAGTGGGTTTTATTGTAACCGGAATGCTGTAAGCCAATAGTAATAAGGATTTTAAGTAATAACGAAACTCGAATCCGCTTCAAGTATATACCTTTCGGCGTCTACCGAGAATATTTGATATTTAAAATTCACAGAGGGATGTTTCCGTGCTTTTTTCGGGGTAGTTTATCTACTTTATTCTGAAGCATTTCAAATGCCCGGATTAATTTTATCCGCGTATCTTCCGGCATAATAACTTCATCTACATATCCCCGTTCCGCCGCCCTGTAAGGATTTGCAAAGTGGCTGATGTATGCATCTTCTTTCTCCTTAAGCTTTTGCACGGGGTCGCTTGCTTCCGATATTTCTTTTTTAAATATGATTTCAGCAGCGCCCTTAGCTCCCATTACCGCAATTTCGGCAGTGGGCCAGGCATAGTTCATGTCTGCGCCTATATGTTTGGAGTTCATCACATCGTAAGCGCCGCCATACGCCTTGCGGGTAATTACCGTAATACGCGGTACGGTGGCCTCGCAAAAAGCGTAAAGTAATTTGGCGCCGTTGGCTATAATGCCTTTCCATTCCTGGTCAGTGCCGGGCAGAAAGCCGGGTACATCTTCAAATACGAGAAGCGGAATATTGAATGCATCGCAGAAGCGCACAAACCGCGCTGCCTTCACGGAGCAATTTATATCCAGCACCCCTGCAAGACATGCCGGCTGGTTGGCGACTATGCCGATACTCTTGCCTGCCAGCCGTGCAAATCCTATAACGATATTTTCTGCAAAATTCTTATGCACCTCGAAGAAGGAATCCTCGTCGGCTACCTGACCGATAACATCGCGTATATCGTATGGCTGATTGGAGTTTTCGGGAATTAAATTATTCAGCGCCGGTCTCTTTTCGTCGCCGCCGCTTTGGTAATCGACCGATGGCGGCAGCTCTTCGCAGTTCTGCGGAATATAGCTTAGTAGTTTTTTCAGATATTCAATACATTCCACCCCGTTTGAGCACGAAAAATGCGCCACGCCTGATTTAGAGGAATGCGTTGAGGCGCCGCCAAGTTCCTCGCTCGTTACCTCCTCATGAGTTACCGTCTTTACTACATTAGGTCCCGTTACGAACATATACGAAGTGTTCTCAACCATTAGAATAAAGTCAGTGATGGCAGGAGAATAAACTGCCCCTCCGGCGCATGGTCCCATAACGGCTGACAACTGCGGAATTACGCCCGAAGCAAGAGTATTGCGGTAGAAGATATCGGCATAGCCGCCAAGCGATACCACACCCTCCTGTATTCGCGCCCCGCCGGAGTCGTTAAGCCCTATGACGGGAGCGCCGTTCTTCATCGCCAAGTCCATAATTCGGCATATCTTTTCGGCGTGCGCTTCAGAGAGTGAGCCGCCGAATACCGTAAAATCCTGCGCAAATACATAAACGAGCCGCCCTTGCATTGTGCCGAAACCGGTAATAACGCCGTCTCCCAGATATTTTTCCCTGTCGAGCCCGAACTCGGCGGAACGGTGCGTTACGAACATGCCTATTTCTTCAAAGCTGTTCTCGTCAAGCAGCAGGTGTAATCGTTCTCGTGCGGTTAACTTACCTTTTCCATGCTGCGAATCTATGCGTGTTTTGCCTCCTCCAAGTTTTGCAAGGGCTATTTTTTCGTTCAGGTCTTTTGTTTTGTCGGTCATAGGTTCAATAAATTTCAAATTTAACATGAATTTTAATTACATTAGCGCAAAGTTAAGTTTTAACGGCTATACCGCCGTTTCATTTTGAAATCGGTATTATGGAAGATAATAGTATTCGAAAGTCAATGACAGACGAACCGCAGGCTAAGATAACCCCGCTAATTGAGCGTAGCTGGCGCGAAGTATTGAAAGACGAGTTTGACAAACATTACTTTTCGCAGCTTAAACATTTCCTGATGGAAGAAAGAGAGAAGCACATTGTATATCCTCCCGGCAAATTTATTTTTTCCGCCTTCAACCATACTCCGTTTTCAAACGTGGAGGTGGTTATCCTCGGTCAGGACCCCTACCATGGTGCAGGTCAGGCGAACGGTTTATGCTTTTCGGTAAGCAACGGCGTACCCATGCCCCCGTCACTTATAAATATATTCAAAGAAATAAAAAATGACTTGGGATATACTTACAATGGAACCGGCTGGCAGGGTAATCTGGAGCGGTGGGCTGACCAGGGCGTACTGTTGCTCAACGCCATACTTACCGTCAGGGCGAACGAACCCGGCTCGCATCAGGGGCGCGGCTGGGAAACCTTTACAAATAGCGTTATAGAGCATCTCTCCAATGAAAAAGAAGGACTCGTGTTTCTGCTCTGGGGAAAATATGCGCAGGCAAAGGAATGCCTTATTGATGCCTCACGGCACCATATACTGAAAGCGGCTCACCCCTCGCCTTTTTCGGCATATAATGGTTTTTTCGGCTGCAAGCATTTCTCAAAAACAAACAATATGTTGAAAACGGAAGGGAAAAAGGAGATTGATTGGAGGTAAAATATTTTTGAGAATTGGTGTAATCTTATCTCTTTTTCTTCATTATCGCCTTCCATAATTAACAAATTTACCATGTCTCCGGTTAAAAATAATTTTTGAGGCGGTCAAGCTAAAAGATTGAATTTTAGAGATAACGAGGATTTTATAGAACAGAATCTTTCACCGATTCAAAAAAATGATTGCATTTCTTTGGAATAACTTACCTTTGCCCTGAAGCTAACCTCATAAAATATGAATATGAAAAAGAAGAGTTTTATAATTGTGTTTCTTTTTTCTATGTTTTTTCTAATGAATGAAAAAACAGTAAAGGCGCAACTTGACAGTGCAGTTTTTAATTACAACAACAACGCACAAACATTCATTGTGCCATGCGGCGTTGATACCATAAGAATATCGACTTTTGGAGCGCAGGGAGGCACCTCTGACTCGGCAAGTTCGCCAGTGATTGGCGGTTTTGGCGCTGAAATGAATGGCACATTTACCGTAACCCCTTCGCAAGTATTATCGGTTATCGTAGGATTACACGGGCATAATTCAGTTCAAACCGGCTCCAGCGGGGGCGGTGGTTCGGGCGTAGTTTATAACGGATCCCCATGGATTATAGCCGCTGGCGGAGGCGGGCGTAACAGCGGCGGTTATGCTCTGGCAGCCGGCGATACCGGAACCAACGGAGAGGCGGGCATTAACGGAAGCAATGCGCCCGGAGGTTCGGGCGGTAGCGATGGCGACAGTGTGGTATATGGCAATTTAAGCATTGCTTACGGCGGCAGAGGGTTTAACTCCGGTTCCAATGGCAGCATGGGGAAAAATGGATATACTACCTACCCCACAGTAACCACCAATGGCACATGGGGCCTAGGCGGCGGTGGAGGTGGGGTAGGAAATAGTTACTGTAATTGCGGCGGCGGCGGCGGCGGATATTCTGGCGGAGGAGCAGGAGGTATTAATGGCGATGGCGGTGGAGGTGGATCCTACAATACAGGTTCTCACCGCTTGAATTACCCGGGCGTTAATTCTGGCAACGGAAGGGTTGTGATAAAATGGAACGGTGGATACGGGCCAATTACTGATTCGCTTAAAGTAGTAAACAATATTATGTGCCATGGCGATAGCAACGGCAGTATAATGGTAAAAGCGCAGGGAGGTATGACACCCTATACTTATTCATGGGCTCCGCTGGGTGGCACACGCGATACTGCTTCCGGGCTAAAAACTGGCAGTTATACAGTTACCGTGACTGACAAGAATGGTTGCACCTCAACCGCAGAGATAACGCTTGCTAACCCCGCCTTACTTACCCTTTCCGATTCTACCCTGCCCGACAGCGGCAATTGCCACGGATGGGGAAAAGTAAAACCCACAGGCGGAACCGCACCTTACAAATATTCCTGGACAGGCGGAGGCACCTCGGATACGATTTATCATAAGTGCACCGGAAGCTATACCTGCACAGTGACCGATACGAACGGCTGCTCGGCAAGTATAGTGGTGAATATAGGCATCATACTAGATGTGCAGAATGTTTCAGCGCCTAAAATAGCAATCTATCCGGATCCCAATAACGGTTCATTTGCCATCTCGGGTATAAGCGAAAACGAGGTCGTGGAAATCTATAACGCTTTGGGGCAGATGATTAGCAGTACAAAATCCGGCAGCAATACCATCATGCAGTTTAATATTTCAGGGCAGTCAAGCGGGATCTATCTCCTAAAAATAATTGACGTAACTGGAAAATTAATAGCAGAAAAGCAATTAATGAAACAGTAAGCGTTTTGCAGATTATCTTATAGAAGAAAGAGTCGAATGACTCCTTCTTCCTGATGATTTACTATGAGCTTTTCCTAAGATTTATCTTGTCAGATAAATCAATGGGCGCACGGTGGTTTTTTAACTTTTGATTCAGAATATTTATCTGAAATTATAAACGAACAATAAACAGTATGGTCATCATAGGCATTATTGTATGCATTATAGCGGGCTTCGCAATCGGTTACTTTTATTTTAAGTCCCTTACCTTAAAAGATGCGATAGATAAAAAGGAAGTTCAGGAAAATTATGTATTAAAGGAAATTTATAATGCGTCTCTGTCTGAAACTAACGATTGTAAAAGGAATCTTAACGAAGCGAATAAAACGATTTGGGAGCTTAAGGAAAAAACCGGACAATTAAACGCAGAAATAAAATCATTAACTGATAAAATTACATCCTTCAACCTGGAAATCGAACAACTGCACAAACAATCGCATGAACAGTTTAAGAATCTGGCAAACGATATTTTGGAAGAAAAGACCAAAAAATTTACCGAACTGAACAAGGAAAAAATGGATGCCATTCTTAAACCTTTAGCTGATAAGGTTGTAGAGTTCAAAGAAAAGGTGGAAAAGCAATCAAATGAAACCCTGACGCTAAAAGGCGAGATAAAGAATCTTGTTGACATGAGCAAAAAGATGAACGAAGACACAGCCAATCTTACAAAAGCTTTGAAGGGCGACAGCAAAGTTCAGGGTGACTGGGGAGAAAGAATACTGGAAGACATATTGGAAGGGTCGGGCCTGCGCAAGGGACATCAATATACCGTGCAGGAATCAATACAAGTTGAAAATGGTAAAATTCTGCGTACGGATGTTGTCATTTCATATCCCGACAGCCGGAAAGTGATTATTGACTCAAAGGTGTCATTAACGGCTTATACAAGATATGTGAGCGCACAGACACCCGAAACGGAGCAGCAGGCATTGAAGGAACACATCGCATCAATAAAAGCGCATATTGACGAAATAAACCAGAAGAACTATCAGCGCTATTTTCCATCTCTCGACTTCGTAATCATGTTTGTCCCGATTGAATATTCCCTTTTTGCAGCGCTGAAACAAAATCCAGAGTTATGGGAGTATGCATATAAGAAGGGTGTTCTGCTCATAGGTCCTACCAACCTTATGGCTGTGGTAAAACTGATAGACGATTTGTGGAAGAAAGACCTTCAGAACAAAAATGCCGAAGAGATAGCGGAAAGAGGCAGGTTATTGTATGAGAAGTTCGTCGGGTTTGTAGAAAATTTTGTTGAGATAGATACTTCCCTGAATAAGGCAAAGAACAGCTATGAAAAAGCTTTCAGCCAACTGAAAGACGGAAGAGGAAACCTTATAGAACAAGCGAATAAGCTTAAGGAATTGGGTGTAAAACCTCAAAAGGATTTTCCTGCCCGCATTTTGCCTGTGACGGAAAACATCAGTGAAGGAACAAGTTCCGCTCTGCTTTTATAACAAATATTCCTCATGCTATCCGCCGCCGCCACCCCGCAACAATATATCGCCTCGCTTCCGCCTGAAAGAAAGAAAGCAATGAACGAATTACGCGATGTAATTCTTAAAAATCTGCCGGAGGGTTACGAAGAAATAATGTCGTACGGTATGATTGGTTATGTGGTTCCTCATAAGATTTATCCTGCCGGCTACCATGCAAATCCAAAACTGCCGCTCGGTTTGATGAACATAGGTTCTCAAAAAAATTATATCATACTCCATCACCTTGGTCTGTATTCCAGTAAACAACTGCTCGACTGGTTTAACGGTGAATATGTGGGGCGGCATAAAACAAAGCCGGATATGGGCAAGGGTTGCGTGCGGTTCAGGAAAATCGATGCCATTCCGCTCGAGCTCATCGGCGAACTTACTGCCAAACTGACAACTAGTGAGTGGATAACGGAGTATGAAAAGATGTTAAAGAAAACACTGAAGAAATAATTCTTTACCCGAACCTTAATTTATTTTCGAGTTCAGGGCTTAATACCGGTAAACTTCTTCTATCAGCGAGAAAACTGTTCAGGGCGAGCAGGTCCTTAAATATATAGTGTTTCTCAAGGGCGCCTTTAAGGTAATCCTTGCCTGTGCTTCCGCCTGTACCTGTTCTTGCGCCAATCATACGTTGTACCATGTTCACATGCCGGAAACGCCATGTGGAGAGTTGCTCATCTATTTCCACAAGGTTATTCAGCAGCAGGAACGGCAGATGCAGCAGCGGAAAGTTTCTGTATAACAAAATAAATAACGCCGTTCTTTTTGCTTTACTGCTGAATCCCGCATTATTACTTCCATCACCCGATAATATCTCCGTAAGTCCCGATGCGTTCTGCTTCTCGCCCTCCATCAGTCCTTGTTCGTATATATTCCGGTAGTCGTTCCAGAAAGGATGAATCCCTTTTACAGGAGCCGCTGATGCTTTATAATTTTTCCAATAGAGCTGTTCATCGAAGAGCGGGAAACGTTCCAGCCAACCGTTTACAAGTTCAAGTAATGTTCGGGCTGTTTCTACCGTTTTTATCATTTTAACCTGCTCGTCGCGTAATTGCGAAATGTAATATTGCTGCCCGTAACGTTCCTCATATTTTAATCCCAACTTGGCTTCCACTATTTTGAACTGCCAGCTTTGAAACCCTGATGCCGGTCTTAAATAATCACGGAAATCGAGAAAATCCATCGGCGTCATGGTCTCAAGAATGTCAATCTTATTAACAAGCATTTTTAAGATAACGATTATCCTGTTCATGCGGTGAACCACAGTTTGCAGGTCGGATGACTTATCATTAAGTTCCGGTTTGCCCATAATTTCTGTAATGGAATCAACCTCGTAGATAATCTGCTTGAACCAAAGTTCGTATGATTGGTGGATGATGATGAAGAGCATTTCGTCATGCGCATTAACGCCGTGCTTTAGCGACTCCATATCCTGGGCATTAAGTATCTTATCCAGTTGCAGATAGTCGCTGTAATGAACTTCTTTACTCATGCTTTTTATTTTAGGTGAACGATGTATTTTCTTCCGTTGATCATTACCATTACCAGCCCCTGACTATAACTACGCCCAAAAAAGCCGCTGCCAATGCGAGCAGCAGGTTAAGTTCGCCGATAAACCGTGCAATTTTAACATAATTTTTCCTGCCTGTAGCATTCGCCATCTCTTTAATAGCTTTTGGTCCGGCAAAAAAGTCGTGGTAAAAACTGATGGCGGCTAT
>JAKAOA010000001.1:110122-122017 GCA_021823405.1 Bacteroidota bacterium
TATGATTACAAAGATGAAGAATTTGTAAAGAAAAAACCTGCCATAAGCCGTGTCTATGCACATATTGAATGTCAGACCCCTGTTATACGCGTTATACAACCCCGTAACCAGCAATAGCGACAAGGTAGCCCACCCTATGGTCCTGAACCTTATCCCGATATTGTTCAGCAAATCTCTACGGTTCGGATTATTCTTCAATGCCGGCATCAAAACGAGTACCAAAAACAACATTCCGCCTATCCAGAGCGCTGCACAAATAATGTGTATATATACCGATACTAAATAAAGTGCATGCATAGGTGGGTAAATGGATGGGTTCAGCTAAAACTCTTCATATAATTATACCGACTATAATTGAACCCGATGGCTATCGGGTTGCTAAAATACACAAATTCAAAACTATACTTCCCAACATCCCCATGACAAGAATAACAGAGTTAATTCTTTTCGCCCCTAACCGTGTTCACAGAGACACCAACTCGCATAGTGTTCACGGCAGTTCTGCAAATCATCCGAACACTGTGAACAGTGAAAACACCGATTACGGGAACTATCTCTTTCACCCTCACAAGGAGGGCTACTCACCCATATCGGCATGGTATACATTTGTATACCCTGTGTATACGATCAATATCTTGAAAATCAAAATATTAACTAAAAAATACCTCGAAAAGTGTATACCCATACCATGGATACCCATTTTGGATATAAAGCCCTACTCGGCCGTTGCCTGAAATTGATTTTTTGTTTTTTAGCTAATCATCCAAAAGAACCATTCATTAATGTTGGACTGGAGAGATATGGAATTTATTATAACTTTACAACTTATACCTTGTAAACCCTGAAACACAATAATACACCATGAAATACAAAATAATTACACTTTTTGCAGCAATGTCTTTCGCCATTGGGCTTTACGTTATTCATCACCCGTCCAAATCGTTGGTCAGCAAGGCGGCAAAAATCGCCGAACCGGAGGAAGGCAGGTCATTAGCCCTTGATGCACTTCAATTTACTACTGCCGCTGCCGCATACCCTGATAAGGATATACCGCCGTCTGCTTACGCGTCCGCTATAAAGTGGTATAAAGACAACGCAAGCGTCGCGCGTTTCTCTGTTCCGGGTACTTCCTGGCAGAATATGGGACCGGTGAATATAGGAGGACGCACGGTAGCCATCGCCATCGACCCAACCGACACATCGGTATTATGGATGGGTTCGGCAAGCGGCGGGCTATGGAAATCGACTACAGGAGGCGTGGGTGCCGCTGCATGGAAATATGTACCTCTCGGCTATCCGGTACTTGGCATAGGGAGCATAGCAATTGACCCGCAGGACCACAACATAATGTATGTGGGTACAGGCGAGGTATATAGCGACAGCAGCTATTCGCAGGGCTTAATTGAATTAAGGCCTACCCGCGGCTCCTACGGGATGGGGCTTTTCAAATCAACCGACGGCGGCAATACATGGACTCAATCCATTAACTGGTCCTATCAACAGAATTCCGGTATCTCTTCCATAGTTATTAATCCTCTTAATCCGAATGTGGTTTATGCCGGAACAACATTTGGCGTTTATAAAACTACAAATGCAGGCGCCACCTGGACAAAAGTATTAGGAGTAGCAATGGCAATGGATTTACTGATTCATAATGTAGATACAAATATCATACTTTGCGGCGTGGGCAATTACGGCAGTTCAATTCACGGTATATACCGAAGTACAAACAGCGGAGCTACATGGACACTGTTAACAAACGGATTGCCTCCGGCGAATAATAACGGACGTATTACCCTTACCGCCTATGCGCGTAATAACGATACAATGCTCGCCCATATTTGCGATATGTATAATACAGTCGGAGTATATTTAAGCAGTGACAAGGGTAACAGTTGGATACTAAAGACAACACAAAATATAAGTTCATATCAGGGATGGTACAGCAAAGGCATGGTTATGAAACCAGGCAGCCCCGACAGCATCCTGATGGGGGGAGTGGATTTATTCCTTTCTGCAAACGGAGGCGCAAGCTTCGCCGATAAAACACAATATAGTTTAACTTTCCATTCTGACGTGCACGATATTGTTCTAAACCCACAGGACTCGCGTAAGGTTTATATCATTACAGACGGAGGGCTGTTCCGCTCCAATGACTTTGGAAACAGTTATTCCTGGTGTAGCGGCGGTTATGTTACCACCCAGTCATACATAGGTAGCATTTCATCTACCGATACCACCAAAATATTGAGCGGCGTGCAAGATAACTATACCATAAAATATACAGCGAAATATACCGGACCTAAAACGTGGAGCTCCGTAATAGGCGGTGACGGCTGCTACAACGCCATAGACCATACCAATGACCAATACCAGTTCGGGGCATACCAATACCTTAACGTATTCGGTTGCAGCGACAGCGGATGGTTTAACAACTGGTGGTCTTCTCTGACTAACTCCAACAATGCTGCCAGTCCGAATTACGCAGCTTTCCTTGCCCCGTATATCATCTGTTATTCCAATACGCAGATAATGTACGCCGGTGGATTGGGACTGCAACAGTCAACCGATGAAGGGCTTACATGGAGCTTTATGGGGAACAATCCGGTGCACGACAGCGATTACATTATGACTATTGCGGCTTCATTCACTAATACCGACAGTATCTATTTCGCTACAGCGCCCAACAACAGCGATTCCATGCACGTTTATTCGAGCGCTGATGGCGGGACCACATTAAAAGACATCTCGGCAGGACTTCCTAATCGCTATCCGAGGCGAATAGCCGTTAATCCATCCAATAGCCAGGAACTATATATCGTATTCTCGGGGTTTGGCGGAAAACATGTCTTCCATTCTACCAATGGAGGCGGAAGCTGGACCGACATCAGCGTAAACCTGCCCGATATGCCGTTTGAATGTATTGTTGTCGACCCCTTGTATCCCAATAATGTTTATGCCGGATGCGATTACGGCGTGTTCGTCTCGCTTAATAAAGGAACTACATGGAATACTTACGACCAGGGCTTTCCGGACGCCACTATGGTGTTCGATCTGGTAATATCTCCAAGCGACAGGTACCTCTATGCTTTCACTCACGGCAGGGGTATATTCAAACGCTCCTTAAGCGATATTATGAGCGCTTCGGTAAAAAATACCGCCGCCGCCCAGACGGTGTTTAAGGTCTTCCCTAATCCCGCTGAAAATGAGGTGCAGATTACTACAGGGTCGGCATCCAAATATTTTGTTTACCTGTATGATATAAATGGCAAACAAATCAGTTCATCGGTATTTGAAGGCAGTTCAACCGTGCTGCCTCTGAACAACCTCGCAAGCGGAATATATCTGATAGGCGTAAGTAATAACGGAACTGACAATCAATATACGAAGGTGGTAAAAGAATAACGGCGGCACGTTTACTTCATTTCATTCTGTTCTCTTTATACCATTTCCAGGTATCTTCTATACCATGTCTGAAGTTTACTTCCGGCGTATAGTTAAAAAAATCTTTTGCCTTTTCCACCGAAGCATTGGAGTCCTTTACATCTCCCGGGCGGCTGGACTTATAAACGGGTTTTATATTGCTGCCTGCTAATTCTGCAAGAACGTTGAAGAGTTCGTTCACAGTGGTTCTTCCACCGGCGGCTATATTAAAAACCTCACCGCTAATCCTGTCACCGGCGAAGAGCGTTTTAATATTGGCTTGAACCACATTCTCTATAAAAGTGAAGTCGCGCGTTTGGGTTCCGTCGCCATATATAACGGGGGCTTTGCCATCGAGCAGGGCGGTAATGAAGAGCGGTACCGCTGCTGCATAAGGACCTTTCGGGTTCTGTCGCGGACCAAAAACATTAAAATAGCGAAGCCCGGCTATGCTCATCGCAAAATTACGTACAAAAACCGATGCGTAGAGTTCATCGGTGAGTTTGGTGACAGCATAAGGCGAAAGCGGCGCCGGTTCATCCGTTTCTCTTTTAGGTAGCGTCTTGCTGTTTCCATAAACGGATGATGAACTTGCATAAACCACTCGCTTCACGGCGGCTGCCTTGGCTGCCATCAATACATTCAGAAAACCTGTTATATTAGCATTATGCGTAGCTATAGGGTTGTCCATAGACCGGGGTACCGAACACAATGCCGCCTGATGAAGAACATAATCAGTATGCCTGAATACCTTGTCGCAAGTTCCCGTATCGCATATCGTTCCTTCCACAAATTCCAGATTCGCATTCTTTTCAATATGCTTCAGGTTGGAAGTTGTACCATTGGAGAGGTCATCGAGTACTATAACCCTTTTAGCTCCGTTATTGATAAGGTATTCCGTAAGATGGGAGCCGATAAAGCCCGCACCACCAGTAACAGCAAAAGTATATTTGCTTAAATCTAATTTATGGAAGATTTTTGTTGTCAATTGAAGTATTCTGTGTTTAGCGGAAAACCGGTTAAGGAGCGCCCGGTGGCGGTCATCTTAACGCAACTGCGGCATTACTGCAGATGCATAACGCAATTGCCAACTTTCGGAGAGCGGTACGAGCCATTCTTTTTCAAATTGGTTTTTATTGCTTACCATGTTATTGAACACTTTGGTTTCAGAGGTTATTTCACCCTTTTCCAATAGCCCGTTCAGTTCGGTTAATTTGCAGTTTTGCACTTTGCCTGTATGGTTCACATAAGCCATTTGGTTGCGGTCGAGTAATGAAACGGAGTATCTGGCTTCCAATTCTTTTACAAAACGGACAATAGCGTCTATTGCCCTGCCGCACATTCTCTCGCCCTCCTCATCTGCGGCAAAAAACAAGAAACGGTTGTAAAGGAGTTCAGCGCTGGATTTTAGCAACTTGCCATGACTTAACCAATTGTCGGCAAATTGGGACAGTTCCGCACCTATAGAGCCGGATTCGCTCTCCGATAATTGCCTGTCTGCAACGAATATCCAAACCTTCGATTCGCCTGTTAATTCCACGTCTTTGCTCATTAATGAAATACGAAGATAGTAATTTATTGCGAAATGGTTTGAAAAATGATGTATTGAACTTGTTTTATTTCCATAATGTCAGCTGTCTACAAGCGTTCCAATCTTCTTGTTTTTAAGAAGATTTTTAAGATTCCCTTTCTTATTAATATTGAAAACAATAATCGGTAACTTGTTCTCTTTGCAGAGGGTAAAGGCGGTAAGGTCCATAATCTGCAACCCCATTTTGTAAGCTTTATCGAAACTGATACGGTCGAACCGTTTTGCATTTTTATTTTTTTCCGGGTCGGCGTTATATATGCCGTCCACACGGGTGCCTTTAAGAATTACATCCGCTTCAATTTCTATTGCCCTTAAACTGGCTGCGGTATCGGTGGTGAAGTAGGGGTTGCCTGTTCCGGCGCCGAAAATGACCACTCTGCCCTTTTCCAGGTGCCTTACCGCGCGTCTGCGTATAAATGGCTCGCATATTTCCTTCATTTCTATTGCCGACATCAGGCGCGTAGGCATGCCTTGTTGTTCAAGCGCCGATTGCAGCGCCATGCTGTTTATGATAGTGGCAAGCATTCCCATATAATCGCCCTGCACTCTATCCACGCCATTAGCCGTTGCTTGTATGCCCCTGAATATATTGCCGCCTCCGATAACTATTGCCACCTGCGCCCCTTGTTCTACGGCGCTTTTTATTTCTTCGGCATAGTGTTGAACGGCAGATTGCTCAATGCCGAATTGCCTGCTCCCCATAAGGGATTCGCCGCTAAGTTTCAGTAGGATGCGTTTGTACTTCATGGATTGAACCTGGTACAGGCAGCCGCAAGGTAGTAAAAATTAAAGATTACAAAGATGAGAAAGATGAATAAAAATTCAAGGCGCGTTGTTCACTTATGCCAATTTACCCGATAACAGCCCTTCTGAATCCCGTAATCTTCAGTTCTTTATCATTATCCTGAAGGAACTGACGCACGGTCTTTTTAGAATCCTTAATATAATCCTGATTCAAAAGGGTACATTCTTTATAAAATTTGTTCAGTTTGCCGGCGGCAATCTTTTCAACCATATTTTCGGGCTTTCCTTCCTGGCGGGCTTGTTCCATTCCCACTTGCATTTCACGGTCAACTGCTTCTTTGGTTACGTCATCTTTGTCGATGGCGATAGGCGCCATTGCGGCTATTTGCATAGCTATCTCCTTGCCTGTTTCGTTCAGGTTGCCGGCATCGGCTTTGTTGAATGCCACTATGCTGGCGAGCCGGTTACCCGGGTGGTTATATGCAAATACTTTCTCTCCTTTTAAGAATTCATATTGAGAGAGTTCCATTTTTTCGCCCGTTTTACCAATTAGTTCGACTATCTTTTGTTCTACAGTGATTCCGCCTCCATATTGCGCTGTTTTCAGTTCGTCGAGGGTATTAAAATTGCCGTTAATGGCAATCTCGGCTATTTTTTCAGCGGCGTCAATAAACTCTTGATTACGAGAAACAAAGTCCGTTTCACAATTAAGAACGGTCAGCGTCGCTTTTTTCCCATCGGCGGAAATTTTTGCGATGGCTGAACCTTCTTTTGCCTGGCGGTCGCTGCGGTTCATGGCAACCTTTTGGCCTTTTTCCCTTAATATATCTATTGCCTTTTCAATATCGCCGTTGGCTTCGGTAAGGGCTTTTTTACAATCCATCATGCCTGCGCCTGTGCGCTGGCGTAATTTATTTACTTCTGCTGCTGTAATGGTAATGGTGCTCATAGTATATATGCTGCCGGGCGACTTTTATAGTCAATATGCCGTGGTTTATTATTTGGTCGCTCTGAAATGTTTCTTCGGAGGGCTTTTTTTCCCTTTGGCGCCTTTATCCGATTCCTTGAATCCATCCGGAACTTCGTTCAGGGTATCTTCTTCTTCACCTTCGGCTTCTTCATCCTTGGTTTGGGTTTCTTGAGCAACTTCATCTGCAGCTTCTTCCTTTATATCCTCTTGCTGTAACTTGTTTTGCACCTGCGCTTCTTTTCTTTCTTCTATACCTTCTTTAATGGCTTTCACGAGTGTATCCACAATGATTCGGATGGAGGTGGAAGAGTCGTCGTTAGCAGGGATTGCGAAATCTACGAGGTTCGGATTTGAATTTGTATCGACTATTGCGAAGGTTGGGATATTCAGTTTGTGGGCTTCGGAAATTGCAATATGTTCTTTAGTAATATCAACTACAAATACGGCTGCCGGCAGTCGTGTCATGTTGGCTATTGTGCCAAGCTGATGCTCCAGTTTGTCGCGTTGACGTGAAAGCTGTAATTTTTCTTTTTTAGAGAGCGTTTCGAGCGTTCCGTCGGTAGCCATTTTGTTCATATCCGACATTTTGCGTACGCTGCGCCTGATGGTAGCGAAATTAGTAAGCATACCGCCGGTCCAGCGCTCTGTTACGCATGGCATATTTATTTCTCTAACGGCTTCACGTATAATATTCTTGGCTTGTTTTTTTGTAGCCACGAAGAGGATGGTTCTGCCCGATTTTGCGATTTGTTTCATGGCGTTTGCCGCCTCTTCAAGCTGGGCAAGCGTTTTATTTAAATCAATTATATGTATTCCGTTCTTTTCCCCGAACACATAAGGTGCGATATAGGGGTTCCATTTCCTTTTCAGGTGACCGAAGTGGGCGCCTGCTTCCAATAGCGCTTCAAACGATGTTCTTGGCATGTTACTTAACGGAGTTTTTAGTGTTCATAATGTAGTTGTCAGGGGTTATGGATTTTAATATCTATCTCGTTTTCTTCTTTTTCCTGTTTCCATTTATCAGGTATAGAATAATTTTAACGTTTGGTAAACTGGAATCTCTTTCTTGCCTTTTTCTGTCCGGGTTTTTTGCGTTCCACCATTCTGGGGTCGCGGGTAAGCAGATTGGCGGCGCGCAGCAACGACTTATATTCGGGATTCACCTGCACGAGCGCCCGCGATATGGCTAAGCGCAACGCTTCGGCTTGTCCTTTTATTCCGCCGCCCTCTATGGTGGCGGTTATGTCGTGCTGACTTTTTTCGGCTGATATAATATTGAAGGGATGTTCTACGAGGAATTGGAGTACGCCGGTTGGGAAGTAATTTCTGTAATTCCTGTTATTTACGGTTATTTCGCCTTTGCCCTTTTTAAGATAGATGCGGGCTATCGATGTTTTTCTTCTTCCGATGCAGTGGATTGTTTCGCTCATTATTTATAGTTATCAGTTATTAATGGTTAATTTCTTTGGCTGTTGCGCCTCGTGCGGGTGGGTGGCGCCGGCATATATAAATACGTTTGTCTGAAGTTTACTGCCCAGTTTATTTTTAGGCAGCATTCCTTTAATGGCATGATGCAGTACCCAGGTGGGGTTGGTATCAAACTTTTCGCGTGGTGTGCTGAACCTCTGACCGCCGGGATAGCCGGTATAACGTATGTATATTCTGTTGTTGGTTTTGTTGCCTGTAAATCTTGCCTTTTCTGCGTTGATAATAATTACGTTGTCGCCGCAATCAACATGAGGCGAATAGGATGCTTTGTGTTTGCCCCGAAGCACCATAGCCACTCTGGTTGCGAGGCGTCCTACAATCTGGTTTTCGGCATCAACGATGAACCATTCCTTTTTTACCGTGTCGCTGTTTACGTAACTGGTTTTATAGCTTGGCGTATTCACTGAACTTATTTTTTATGAATTAATATTCTTTTTAGTCCTTTTTACAAAAGGGGTGCAAAGCTAAGAATTATTTTATTACGAGCGAATATTTTTATGAGAATCTTTTGTACTTATATATGTTTAGATTGTCTTTCTGTGTTTTATAAAACAAAAACTCCTTAATTTGAGGAGGTTTGTGGGGCTTATGCTTCCCCTGGGCTATTTTGCACAGTTTAAATACCTGTACGGGCACCTACAATGATGCTTTTAATTTGCGCATTTTAACAACCCGATAGCTATCGGCACGCGGTCGCCAAATCCCTTACGGGCAGTATAATTGAGCCGACATCTGAAAGTATAATATGTATTTTAAGAACGGCATATAAAATAGGGGTATCCATCATTTGGGTATACCTTTTTTGAGTCATTTATTTTGTCATATAATTGATTATCAATATACTAACGTTTTCAGATGGGTATCCAAAGGTATACCCTGACATTACCGTGATGTGGAGTGGAGAACGCACTTTTGGCTGTTCAAGCATGATTCCAAATTGTAAAACCGGTCTAAGAATTTAAGTGAAGTGTGAACACTTTTTATACTGATAATCATATTACTTCTTGTTTAGTGTTCTCACTGTTCACACTATTCGCACTTTGCCAAAAGGCGGTTAAACTGTTCTCACTGATATGGTATTGCACCTGTGTACCGATTGGACAGTTTTGCACAGGTTCGGGGTAAAAAGTGTCCAATTTTGTTATTTTCCCTGTCGCTACTATATATGCTGTGTGAATTAAAATGGCACACAATGGCACAGGTTCCCTATAAAAAGTGTCCAAATTTTTGTTTTGTTCTGTTAATTTAGTAAAGATTAATCCCATGCTGTGCTTCAAATAGGACATCGCAACCGGATAATCCCAGAACCCGATTTTTACCGACTGCACTCTTGCCAAAACCATTTTACACTTTTTAGTAATTCACCTTATAACTCACCTCTCTCTTATAGTTTATAGCTTATCGTTTTTAGCATATATCTCATAGTTCATATCTTATCGCTAAAGAATGCAAATATATATATTATTTATTACATATTACATATATTGATACATTATTTATTAACAATCTGCCTCACCCAGCCGTTATTCTACCTCACCCTGCCCTCTCCTTGAGTAAGGAGAGGGTTCACTTGAACTCACTAAGCCCTTATTCTCCAGTACCCGCTAAGCTAAGCCCGCTGTAATTTGTTTTGCGGGCTGGCTTAGTGGGTTAGTAAAAAGTAAGCTGTGCTTATTATATTTGCAATATGAAAACTATTTTTAAGTATAACTTAAAGGACTATTTACCCACTAAGGCAATTCCTGCCCGAACTGTAGCAGGCGGGCACAAAACAAATGCAGGTGAATTGACCTTAGCGGGTACGGGCAATAATTCCTTCAAATTATATCCAAACCCTGCAAGTAATTGTTTAAATATTGCTTACCAAATAAGCGAAAGTAATTCTGATGCGACCTTGACAATCTATGATGTATTGGGTAATCAAATAATGAATATAATACTGCCTGCTTCTCAAACTGTTAAAAGTATAGGAATTTCAAAACTTTCAGAAGGGGTTTACTTTTACTCGATTGTAGTAAATAATAACATTGAACAAAGAGGAAAACTCATCATTGCAAGGTAATTACAGAAAAATTGCATAAATTTGCTTATTATATGTCTTATTGAATCCTATTGCAGTCCGACAACAGATTGACTAAACATGAAAAAAATAATTTATATTACACTTTTGTTCTGTTTAGGAATAAGCGCAGTTAAAGCACAGTTTCCTGATATATTCAGATTCGACACCCAAGATACCACCGGGTGCGAGCCTTTTGGCGATCTTACAATCTCGGGAAATACTATGTATGGAATGACAAATAGTTGCGGTACAAGAGGTTGGGGCTGTATTTTCACAATAAATATCAATGGAACTGGTTATAGAAACTTGTTTGACTTTGATGGTCAGAATGGTGGCTTTCCAAGAGGATCATTAACACTATCAGGTAATTCTTTGTATGGGATGACAAACCATGGCGGGGCACATTATTTAGGTTGCATTTTTTCCGTGAATACGAATGGCAATAATTATAAGATTCTTCATAGCTTTAATGATACAAATGGTGCAGGTCCTCAATTTAATTCCTCTTTGGTACTTATAGGTAAAACGTTGTATGGAATGGTGCCGGGGGGTGGCAAATATGACTCTGGCTGTATTTTTTCCATAGATACTAATGGAAGCGGATTCAGAAATTTATTTGATTTTGATATTGCCACAGGAGGCCATCCCTGGGGTTCATTAATTATTTTTGGAAGTAAGTTTTTTGGTATGACTACCATTGGAGGCGCAGGTGGGAAGGGTACCGTATTCTCAATAGATACGAATGGAAATAATTATAAAGTTTTACTTGATTTCGTTGGCACTAACGGTTATGAACCCTCCGGCTCATTAATTATGACAAATGGGAAATTATATGGTATGGCAAGGAGCGATACTTCTTATGGGCTTATATTTTCATTGGATACAAACGGAAGCAATTTTAATGACCTCTTTGATTTTGTTGACGGAACTGATGGTGATATTCAACCTGAAGAATCCGGTTCATTAGTTCTTTCTGGAAACAAGTTCTTTGGCATGACAACTTATGGAGGAAACAATAACGGAGTTGTTTTCTCAATAGACACAACCGGCAAAGAGTTTAAGGATCTCTTGTTCTTCGATGATTCGAATGGCTCACAACCAACAGGGGACGTTACACTTTCAGGAAGCGTTTTATATGGGATGACTTCTAGTGGGGGTATAGGTGGTACTTCGGGAGTTATTTTTAAACTTGATACCAATGCCTTAGCAGGAATTGGAAAATTAAATATAAACCCAAATGTAATAAATCTTTTCCCCAATCCGAATAACGGCAGGTTCATCCTTTCATTGCAATGCATTCCTCAAAAAACAGAAATTTCCGTGTATAATATTTTAGGCGAAGAAGTTTATCTCTCTTCGCTTAATTCAACAACTACCCAAATAGATTTAAGCGGTAAAGCCGAAGGACTTTACCTATTCATGGTAATAACAGAAACAGGAGAACTTGTTGGACAAGGCAAATTCGTAATTCAAAACTGAACAACCAGTACCCGCTAAGCTCAGCCCGTTGTAATTTTTTTTTGCGGGCTGGCTTAGTGGGTTAGTAAAAAGTAAGCTGTGCTTATTATATTTGCAATATGAAAACTATTTTTAAGTATAACTTAAAGGACTATTTAC
>JAKAOA010000113.1 GCA_021823405.1 Bacteroidota bacterium
TCTCTATACATATCTACCCCTTGGATAGACAGCGCCAATGCTGCCTTTCTTGCTTCAGATAAAGCGCCGCAGTTTTATATCTGGGCAACTGAACAGCCCCCGGGCAGCAATTATTATTGCGACAACAGGTATCTCTTGAGTGAAGACCCGCAATCCACATACACCTTCTTCAACAGGTACCGTTTGATAGATTTTAATAACAAAACAACCCTGTTCGAGCGCACTTCGGGCAAACTGCTCGGGAAAGAAATAATTACAAGTTCGGCAAATGCAGCGTTGGGTAAATGGATTGACATACCGCCATGCGACAGCAACTCCATAATCCGCGCCCGTCTTCATTTTACCAATACCTTGAAAGGAATTTTAAGAAAAACATTTTATAAAGACCAGATTTATATGATAGATTATCTGCTCTCGTCCGGTTCAATTCGAACCTATCGTTTTATACCGGCAAATGCAACAGGCGGCTTATGGGTAAACCCGCTTGTTATTGATATTACGAAAGGACTTAAAGGCGAACAGGTGAAGTCAATTCGTATATGGGTAAGCCGGAAGAGATTGATAAAACGGAATTTTCGCATTGATTGGACTATGTTCAGCAAGCTTTAATGAACTAAATATATACCACCCGTATGAGATTTTGCGAGCGGTTGCCGCCTTAGCTAATGCGCAGGTACAAGGCAAAATATCTGTCCGAGCCGCCAAATACATGAGGGAACGGGCTGTTATCCCATTACTTTGAATTTGCGATTATCAGCAATTTGCAGTCGGTATAATTATTTATCCGTATTGAGTTAGCCGGTTTTTACCCGATATAACGTTCAATTTCTTTTAACAGTTTATTCAAATATTGCGGTGTATCGGCTAACCTTGAACCATACCAGGAAAAATACTCGCCGTTTACTATCATAATTTGAGTTTTGGGGAATAGGTCGCGGAATTCGGCTATATGCTTTTTTGCAAATGGATAGGGCTCGGTGGATAGTAAAATAAACTCCGGCTTTGCGCCGATAATCTGTCCGGGGGTTACTACCGGATAGCGTTCGGGTAATTCTTCAAATACATTTCTGAAATTGCATCTGTGCATCATGTGGTTGATAAAGGTGTCTTTACCGGCAACCATTAATGGCTTTCGCCATATAAAATAAGCGGCGGACGGACGGCGACCAATTCTGCTGCGAACCTGGCTGCTTTCAGTATCCGTTAGTTTGAAATTTATTTGGATAAGAGCTATCAGTTCATCCGCTTCTCTTACCTTGCCTACAAGTTCACCGATTCCCTTTATCATTCCCAGCGCATCGTCAAGGTTGTGTATATCACTCATCCAGACGGGATAAAAACGTTTCAGTTCCTCTATCTGCTCCCGGTTGTTTTCTTCTTTGTTCCCGATGATAACATCCGGATTTAGCGCGGTTATCTTCGCCATATCAAGTTTTTTGGTGCCTCCTACTCTTATTTTTGTCCGGCGCCACTCTTCCGGATGAATACAAAATTTAGTGATACCGGCCACTTCTTCATCCAGTCCGAGGTAATAAAGCAGTTCGGTTTGAGAAGGAACCAGCGATACGACGCGCCGCGGAGGATTTTGCAACGCTATCCTGTTGCCCATCTGATCGCAAAATATATTTACATTCATCGGTTCAGCACAACGCTTCCACTATATCCTGACGAGTGATGATATGCGTTTCACCGAGGGCATCTTTTACCAGTACTGCGTGGTTTTCAGGTGTAATTAACTGCGATACTTCTTCTAAGGCAGATTCCGGGCTTACGAATGGGAAAGGCGGCTGCACCATCCGCACCACCTTTTCATCGCGCAATTTAGGGTTTTCGAGGAGTTTCATAAATAGCTCAGTGTCATTAAGGGAACCTGTGAATTTACCTTCTGGTCCGCCGGTTACAGGCATCTGCGAGATATTGTATTTCCTCATCTTTGTAACGGCGTCAATTACGGTGTCAGTTTCTTTTACGGTTACCAGCGGTTTATCCTTATGCCTTTCTATCAATTTTATAGCGGTCAGTTTCTCTTCGGTTAAGAACCCACGGTCTCTCATCCATTCATCGTTGAACATTTTACCGAGATACCGTGTGCCATGATCGTGAAAAATAACCACTACTACGTCCTCCTTTTTAAATCTCTTTTTCATCTGCAGCGTACCAGCCATAACCGCACCCGATGAGTTACCGGCAAAAATGGCTTCCTCCCGTGCAATACGTCTTGTCATTACGGCTGCATCCTTGTCGGTAACCTTTTCAAAATGGTCAATAACATTGAAATCGACATTCTTTGGCAAAAAATCTTCGCCGATACCTTCAGTAATGTAAGGGTATATCTCATTCTTATCAAAAATGCCCGTTTCTTTATATTTTTTAAACACCGAGCCATACGTATCAATTCCCAAAACTTCAATCTTTGGATTCCTTTCTTTCAGATATTTTCCCACGCCGCATATCGTTCCGCCTGTGCCTACCCCGCATATAAAATGAGTTATTTTACCTTCGGTCTGTTTCCATATTTCCGGTCCGGTCTGCTCATAGTGGGCTTTGGAGTTCGACAGGTTGTCATATTGGTTTGCTTTCCACGACCGCGGCGTTTCGGCTTCAAGCCGTGAAGAGACAGAATAGTATGAACGTGAGTCATCGGGCTCAACATTGGTGGGGCAGACGATTACCTCGGCGCCGAAAGCCCTTAGCGCATCGAATTTTTCTTTACTTTGTTTATCGGTGGTGGTGAAAATACATTTATATCCCTTGATAACCGCCGCAAGCGCCAGTCCCATACCGGTATTACCCGATGTTCCTTCTATGATGGTATAGCCGGGTTTCAGCTTTCCCTGTTTTTCGGCGTCCTCTATCATTTTCAGAGCCATGCGGTCCTTTATGCTGTTACCCGGGTTAAAGGTCTCCAGTTTGGCGAGAACAAGTGCGGGTATCTCCTTGGCGATGGCGTTAATGCGTACGAGAGGCGTATTGCCTATGGTTTGCAGGATATTATTATAATATTGCATAGATATTTATTTAAATGGCGCCGATAAAGTTCCTTAACCGCCGTTATTTCGGCAAAGTTACAACCTTTATGTCTATATTCAACCCGAAAAACCACTTATGCTGCCCGGTAGCGATTCTGCGGTGAAAAGGAGGTAGCTATAATGCACGAGGGGCGCAATTTGCGCCCCTCGTAATTATACCTGTTTCAAAACTGATTACTGATTCTTTTCCAGTTTTTGCACCATCTCCATAAGTTGAGCATTTTGTTTCTTCAGCTCATCAATTTCCTGCTGTTGCTCTTGCACCGCTTTTACCAGTGGCACTACAAAGTCGCCGTAAGCAAGCTTGTAGTGGTCTTTGTCGTTTTGCGGAGCAATAACGCCGCTAAAGTTGTAGCCAATGGTTTTGGCTGCCTTTTCAACTTCCTGTGCAAGGAACCCGCTGTAGGTAATCTTTTCCTTTTCAGCCGATTGGGCTGCATCATATTTCACGCCGAGGAAATCATCCAGCTTTTGAACATTCAGGTTGTAAGTAACCGGTTTCAGTTGCATGATGAAATCCAAGCCATGCGCTTCCGATTGGATGTTGTTTTTAAAGCGCTCATCGGAGAGTTGGGTAAAGGTTCCATAGGAATTAACCACTGTTACCGATGTGTTACCTAACATAATTTGGTTGCTGGTGGTTGTAGTTGCTCCGTTACCTACGGCGGTGGTATTGCTGTAATTGCTGGCATTGGGTCCTGCACCATAACCAATAGCTGTATTATTGGTTCCGGTGATGTTCGAAGAAAGGGCATTACTCCCTACGGCTGTATTGGCGGATGCATTACTTACACCTAAAGCATTTTGACCGACAGCAACGCTTGCATTACCGGTAATATTTGCAAATAATGCCCCGTTTCCAATTCCCACATTCTGATTGCCAGTGGTATTAGCGGTTAATGCATTTTGCCCTACGGCTACGCCCCAGTTTCCTGTTGTGTTAGCGGCTAGTGCCCCTTGACCAACGGCAACAATGAATGCACCGCCGGTATTGGATTTCAATGCCTGATATCCAACTGCTGTATTGTCTCCTCCTGTGGTGTTGCTTAACATCGCCTGATAACCCAATGCGGAATTGTTGTTGGCGGTAGTATTTGTCTGAAGCGCACCTGCTCCAACCGCTACGTTGCTATTTCCACTTGTATTGCTTTGCATTGCTCCCGTACCTACTGCAACGTTTACAAATCCAGAGGTGCTGGCTGCAAGGGCATTTGAACCGATGGCAACATTGTTTATTCCGCCGGAGTTGGCGAAGAGAGCGTTAAATCCAACCGCAGTGTTATTACCGCTTGTTGTATTGCTTTGCATTGCTCCTGAACCTAAGCATGTATTATTAATACCTGTTGTATTGTTTTCCATCGCCTGAAATCCTACTGCAGTATTATTAGATACAGTATTTTGGAACAACGCACCTTGACCAACACCAGTATTTTGACTTCCTGTAGTATTTGCCTGTAATGCATTTCCTCCCACAGCCACATTCTTTAGTCCGGTTGTGTTTGCAAATTCTGCTCCCTGTCCAACAGCTGTGTTTTGACTGCCGACGGTATTTGCTGCTAATGCCTGCGAGCCGATGGCTGTATTAAAACTTCCTGTGGTATTTACTGACAATGCAACATTGCCAAAAGCAGCGTTCCGTTGTCCGCTAGTATTCGCATTAAGCGCATTCATTCCAAATGCGTCGTTATTGGCGCCGGTGTTTGCCGGATTAAGCGCTCCTACGCCCCACGATTCGGTGGTGCTGTTAAGCAAACCTGCACGAGCTCCGTTACGTTCAAAAACCACGTCATTATTATCGGAAGTACCGATATAGTTGGTAGCCGGATTTGTTCCTGCATTGCCCCATCTTGTCCAAGCGCTGTCATGCACCGGTTTCATATCCGATTTGGTAAGTAAATAGGGATTTGAACCTGCACCATTTACAGTGTCTGTTAAGTTCCAGTAACCATTCTTAACAAACCATTGGGTAGCCAATCTGTTTGGTAAAGTGTCCGATATGGTAAGCAGAAAAGGATATGCCCCTGCTCCGCCAACGGAATCCATCAGATTCCAATAGTTGCGGGCGCCATATCCTTGGGTAGCCAGTTGTTGGGCTCCCGTTAGGGTGTCGGGCGTAATGGTTTTCGTTCTTCCTGCAATGGTATTCAGAGTATTATAACCGCCCATGGAGGTGCTGTCGTTATTACCGCCGAGAATCGCCTTTGCTGAATCGGCATAGAGTGCGTAAGGTACGCTCAAGAACTGGGTAGTATCAAATACGCTGTATGAGTTGCCGCCGGTAGGGTCGGTTTCGGTTCTTACAAAGTAGGGACCCGAACCCCATGCGATGGTGGAGAAGTTGCCGCTTACCACCGAACCAGCTCCTATCTGGATAGTTACAAGTCCGTTGATATTGGTAGTAGGAACCTGTGTTTCCTCATATACCGATGGTCCGGTTTTAGAGCCCTGAAGTATGGCTATATCCATACCTACGGCGTGATTGGTTACCAGTGCGTTGCTTGGGTTTCTTATCACCGCCTGATAACTCATTTTTTGCGGCGCCTGCGCCATGGCTGCTGTATAAGCGCCGATGAATAAAGCCGCGAGTGCTAATTGTTTCATTGGTTTTTTCATGATTAGTTGTTTTTAACGATTTTGAAGGTTTTTGTTGAATTGTCATTTTTGTTTATTATCTGAAGCATATATACTCCGCTTGCGAACGAAGACATATTGATAATGGTATTTTCTGCGGTAATGTACTGTTGTCCGAGTTGTTTTCCTTGCACATCGTACAGCGTGTAAAAACAATCGCCTGCGTTCACCCCATTAACGGATAATGTAACTCCGCTGTTAGTCGGGTTAGGCCAAACATTTGCAGTAATGCTGTGCGAAAGGTTATCCAGTCCCGCATCATATATTTCGTAGGGCTGCTGGTTACCTTGCGTAATAGTTCCGCCTGCTCCGGTTGCTGTGGTGTAATCAATCTGTCCGATTGAATAGGTGGCAGAACCTCCGGAACCAGTGGCTACTCCACCTGCCGCGACTGTGTTGTTTTGCGCGGAGGCGCCAATCGCTCCGGCTAACAAACAGACAAGACATAGTTGCTTTGTCATAAATTTTTGAGTTTAAATAAGATAAGGACTTGGAAAGATTTCGGGCACAAAAGTATTGGTTGACAGTAACGGGCTATGCTCCAAAAAGACATTTTATTTTAATATTCTCAAGTACATTTCCTACCTTTGGCTCAAATAAAGGGATTAAGCGCAATTATTATTTTATTGTTACCGAATGAAGAATCCGACGTTAAGCAAATGGTTCGCGAAGTTTGAAAAGTATATGGTAACCTACAAGGACGGCTTTTATCAGATGAAACACCTTGCGAATTCGCCTTATACAATTATCGAAAGTTTTGATAAGATGCCCTTTTGCAAACATTTCAGAAACAAAAAATTACTTACCGCCAATACTATTTTTCTCGATGCACAGCTCTATTACAGGGAATTGGAAGAGGATCTGTGGGTTTTTATCGGCGATTTGCACCACAAGAAGAATATTAATGTAACCAATATCTTTGATAATTCGTTCCCCGCAAATTTTAACTTCATCAACCTGCATTTCAGTACAGCAGCCGTGAAAGGCAAGTCAATGCTGATGAAAGGCGTTAAATGGACCGACAAGTCGTGGTCGGTTTATAAAGCGGGATACGCAGGCAGTATGTGCCACTACAAAGGAGTAGATGAAAAAAACATAACCGTTTATTTTACCAACGAATGGCTGAAAAGGCAATCGGAAGCGACAATTTATCCGGCAAACGACTGGTTGCAAAAATTTTTCCAATCGGACCGGCCATACTCAATCCTTAATGATAACGCCAAAGAGACCGATGCGTTATGGGCGGAGTTTTACACTTCAATGGCGGAGAACAGCGACAAAGAAGGCAATAATAAAATAAAAATTGCCCTATCATCATTTTTCAAGCTATTTAATCTGCGAACCTCTGCAGAAAATAGTGACGAGGGTTATTTTAACCTGTCTGATGCAGATAGTAAACGCATTCAAAAGACAGTACACTACCTGAAAGAAAATTTAGCCGGAGCATTCCCCGGCATCGATACCATTGCCCGGAAAATGGGTGTTTCGCCTACTAAATTAAAAAACGACTTTAACGCGGTTCATAAGCAAGGCATATATCAATATTACAGGTATCAGCAGATGAACATAGCCAACCGCTTGCTAACCGAAAAAGGCGGTACGGTAAAGGATATCGCCAACTTACTCGGATATGAAAATGCGAGCAAGTTTGCGGCGGCATTTAAAGAGCAGTTCGGGGTACAGCCATCAGCAGTCGTTATTACATTGCCCTAAGTTTAGTTGTGATTTGCTTTCAGATTGTATCTTTGACATATTAAACATACCCAATAGTAATAACAGTATCTTTTCTTTGTTGTTGTGATTTGCTTTCAGATTGTATCTTTGACATATTAAACATACCACGGCGTTTCAATTAACGCCGCGTAAGTGTGTTGTGATTTGCTTTCAGATTGTATCTTTGACATATTAAACATACCACGAAGGGTTAATATCGGAATACCGCAAGGGTTGTGATTTGCTTTCAGATTGTATCTTTGACATATTAAACATACCTTACAACATATTGTTCACCTATATCTATATGTTGTGATTTGCTTTCAGATTGTATCTTTGACATATTAAACATACCTATTATCCAATATCTGTTTTAATTGGGCGCGTTGTGATTTGCTTTCAGATTGTATCTTTGACATATTAAACATACCTGATATGGTCAAATAACCCAAAAATACAGGTGTTTAAGTCAATATAGGATACAAAAAGTATGTTTGATTCATTAAAAGCACTCCGGTACAGGGGTGCTTTTTCTATTCTATCAGAACATCTCCAATTGTTGCGATACTTCAGGGGTAGGTTGCGGTGCCTGCCCATAAAAAATCTTCATCATGCCGAATTGCTTATCCGTAAACTGCATAATGCAAATTTTACCTTCCTCCGGGGTTATTTTTTCTACCCGTTTAATATGTACTTCTGCATTTTCCCGGCTGGGGCAATGTCTCACATAACTGCTGAATTGAAACATAGTGAATCCATCGCGCATTATATCCTTGCGAAAGCGGGCTGCTACTTTGCGCTGCTTTTTTGTTTCGGTGTAAGCATACGACCAAGTACATCTTGACGAAGGCATAGGGACGAGGTACTTTTGTTGCCCAAAAATTTAGGCAATGGAAGATTCAGCAGTTACCCACC
>JAKAOA010000114.1 GCA_021823405.1 Bacteroidota bacterium
CCTAAAGGCGGAGAGGACTTGCAGCGGATAGCCCGACCCCTTGCAAAGCTTGGGGGCACGCCCGAAAATGAAAATGAATGTAGATTATCTGTATTTTGCGTGAGGGATAGAAGCGGATAGCCCGACCCCTTGCGAAGCTTGGGGGCACGCCCAAAAATGAAAATGAATGTAGATTATCTGTATTTTGCGTGAGGGATAGAAGGGGATAGCCCGACCCCTTGCAAAGCTTGGGGGCACGCCCGAAAATGAAAATGAATGTAGATTATCTATATTTTGCGTGAGGGATAGAAGCGGATAGCCCGCATACGCCTAAAGGCGGAGAGGACTTGCAGCGGATAGCCCGACCCCTTGCGAAGCTTGGGGGCACGCCCGAAAATGAAAATGAATGTAGATTATCTGTATTTTGCGTGAGGGATAGAAGCGGATAGCCCGACCCCTTGTGAAGCTTGGGGGCACGCCCAAAAATGGAATTGAATATAGAAGCAAAGCAGAATAATTTCATCAATAGTTTGATTTCCGAAATAATTTTCCCGGACACTAGTGAATAATAGTGTATATTAGCTATTCAAAATGAATAGGCAACAACAGGCGTGTCTTACCGCTTTCCCTCCTTTCCGATGAAGAACTGCAAGCTATTGTTTTGCGCGCTGATTCTTCTGCTCCTGTCGCAGACGGATGGAATGTTGCTCGCCCAACAGCTCAAAAACCTTCTTCCTTATGTAAACCCATTTGTCGGCGCCGCCGACCACGGACACACGTTTCCGGGCGCCTGTTATCCGTTCGGCATGATGCAGTTAAGCCCCGACACACGCCTTACCGGCTGGGACGGCTGTTCGGGCTACCACTATTCCGACAACATTATATACGGCTTTTCGCACACCCATTTGAGCGGCACCGGCTGCTCCGATTACGGCGATATTCTGCTCATGCCTTCGCCGGGACCCGATATTACATCAAGTCACGGCAGTTTTATCCTCCAGCCCTATTCCTGGTCGGCTGAATTCTCTCATTCTAACGAAAGGGCTTCGCCCGGTTACTATTCAGTAAAATTTGACAATGGAATAATAGCCCAATTAACCGTAGGACAAAGAGCCGGAATGCACCGCTACATTTTTCCCAAAGATGATTCCATCACCGTAGTACTTGATTTAAAGCACCGCGACGAGGTTATCGACTCGCGGCTAACCGTAATCAGCGATACCGAAATAGCCGGGTACCGCCGTTCAAAGGCGTGGGCGCAAGACCAGCGCGTATATTTTGATATCAGGTTTTCCAAACCCGCCCGCGAAAAACTGCTTTTCCGCAACGATACCAATATTCCCTTCACGCAGTCGTTCCGGTCGAAGAACATAAAAGCGCTCTTCAGGTTCAGCCACAGCGGCGATACGCTGCTTGTCAAGATAGGTATTTCGGCTGTCAGCGCTATAAATGCCGCAGCCAACCTGAAATCGGAGATAAGCGGATGGAATTTCAGCGGGGTTCGCAGGCAGACGGAACAGGCGTGGAATGAGTACCTGAACAGGATTGACGTGGGGGCGCCCGCGGCTGCGCCGCGCCGCGGATGGCGCGCCGACTCCTTCCCCGATAATGATGATAAAGCCGCCACTTTCTATACAGCCCTCTATCATACCGCCATACATCCCTCGCTATATAGCGATGTGAACGGGGAATACCTCGGAATGGACAAAGAGACGCACAAGACAAGGGATTTTTCCATTTACACCGTTTTTTCTATCTGGGATACATACAGAGCGCTCCATCCGCTATATACCATCATTGCGCCGGAAATGGATAAGCAGTTTATTTACACCTTTCTGAAACAGTACGAACAGGGCGGAATGCTGCCCGTCTGGGAACTCGCAGCTAACGAAACCAACTGCATGATCGGATACCACACCGCCTCCATTATCGCCGATGCTTTTCAAAAAAGAATATACGGCTATGACGTAGAAGAAGCGCTCCGCGCACTATTCCACAGCGCAACCGAAAACACCCCATCCAAAAACGCCTTCCGGAAAACGGGCTACGTTCCCGCCGACATCAGCGGTGAATCCGTTTCCAAAACGCTCGAATACAGTTACGATGACTGGTGTATTGCGATGGTCGCCAAAGAACTCGGTAATATGTCGGAATATATGCACTATGTCACCCTTGCCCAAAACTATAAAAACGTCTTCGACCCCTCGACCGGATTCATGCGCGCAAGAGTGAACGGCGCCTTCTATACCCCGTTCGACCCACGCGAGGTGAACAATAATTATACCGAAGCCAATGCATGGCAATACAGTTTCTATGTGCCGCAGGATGTGAACGGACTTATAGACCTGTGCGGCGGAAAAGAAAAACTGGCAGCCAAAATCGACTCATTGTTCACCATCACCTCGCAAACCACCGGGCGCAAGCAGGACGACATTTCGGGTATGATAGGACAGTATGCGCAGGGCAACGAACCAAGTCATCATATCGCATATCTCTTCAACTACCTGGATGAGCCATGGAAGACAACCGACTATGTACATAAAATTGAAAAACTATATACGCCCGCCCCAAACGGTTTGTGCGGCAACGAGGACTGCGGACAGATGTCGGCATGGTACGTAATGAGCGCCATGGGACTATATCAGGTTTGCCCGGGAGACGGTCAGCTGATACTTACCACACCGCTGTTTGATACAGTTACGCTGCACCTTGAAAACGGAAAAACTTTTTCCGTCATCTCTCAAAAAGAAAATCCAGGCGCCACATATATAACCTCCGCCACATTGAACGGCAGGTATTATCCAAAGTCCTTTCTGAATTACGACTCCCTGATAAAAGGCGGCGTACTACATTATGAATTGAGTTTATCGCATAAAACGAACTGGGGCGCCGGAATTAACGCCCCCTGCGATTCCATCGAAAAAGACCTTCAGATAATACCGCAGCCATACACCGGAAACAGCGCCTGCACATTCAGAGATTCCATAAAAGTGGAACTACACGCCTACTCCCCCGCCGACAAAATTTATTATACCCTCAACGATTCCACGCCTGATAACCGCTCCAATTTATATACTCATCCCTTTTATGCTGACCGTTCGGTATGTATAAAAAGCGTGGCGTGCCGGGGAAGCAGCTGCAGTATGGTAAATACCACCTGTTATACCAAAATACCATCCGGCGTAATGCTTGATATAAAATCTACTCCCGACCCGCAATATACAGGCGGCGGACCCGACGCCCTGATTGACAGAAGAAAAGGCAGCCCCGATTTTCGTCTCGGCAAATGGCAGGGCTATCAGGGACAGGACTTTGAAGCCGTACTCGACCTCGGGAAAGAAAAGGAAATAAAAAATGTAGGGGCTGAATTTCTTCAGGATGCCGGTAGCTGGATTTTAATGCCCCGTTACGTTGATTTTGCATTATCGAAAGACGGCAGAAAATTTAACCCCGCAGGGCATATAGCCGACACTCTTTCAGATACAACCATGAAACCGACCGTTATCATATTTGAAAAAGAACTGATGCCGCAAAAAGCCCGTTACATTAAGGTATTCGCAAAAAATTACGGCAAACTCCCCGAATGGAATCCCGGCGCAGGCAACGATGCCTATATCTTTATTGACCGCCTTCTGGTAAGATAATTATTAAAATGCGGATTTATCCGCCGCACGAATCAACCTACGCTGCCCTCTAAACTTACCGCCAGCAATTTTTGCGCCTCTACGGCAAACTCCATCGGCAGCTTGTTTAAAACCTCTTTGCAGTATCCGTTTACAATCAAGCCGATTGCTTTTTCGGTATCTATTCCGCGCTGGTTGCAGTAAAATATCTGGTCTTCGCCAATCTTCGAGGTTGTCGCCTCGTGCTCCACGGTAGCCGATTGGTCCATAACTTCGATATAAGGAAAAGTATGCGCCCCGCAGCTGTTGCCCATAAGCAACGAATCGCACTGCGAAAAATTACGGGAACCCGTAGCGCCACGGCTCACTCTTACAAGCCCTCTGTAGCTGTTATTGCTCTTCCCTGCCGCAATTCCCTTTGAAATGATGGTGCTTTTCGTGTTCTTGCCGATATGAGTCATTTTTGTTCCGGTATCCGCCTGCTGCCTATGGTTGGTTACGGCAATGGAGTAAAACTCGCCAACCGAATTATCACCTTTCAGTATCACACTCGGATACTTCCATGTTATTGCCGAGCCGGTTTCCACCTGCGTCCACGATATTTTGGCATTCTCGCCCAGACAGATGCCGCGTTTGGTTACAAAATTGTATATACCGCCTTTGCCGTCCTTATCGCCGGGGTACCAGTTCTGCACTGTAGAGTATTTTACTTCTGCGTCTTTGTGCGCTACTATTTCCACTACTGCAGCGTGCAGCTGGTTTTCATCGCGCATGGGCGCCGTACAACCTTCCAGATAGCTGACATAAGAGCCCTCGTCTGCAATAATAAGGGTGCGTTCAAACTGACCTGTGCCGGCTGAATTGATACGGAAATAGGTGGATAGTTCCATAGGACAGCGCACTCCTTTGGGTATGTAGCAGAACGAACCGTCGCTGAATACGGCGGAGTTAAGAGCCGCAAAAAAATTATCGCCTGCCGGCACCACCGAACCCATATATTTTTTCACAAGGTCGGGATGTTCTTTTACCGCTTCACTGAAGGAGCAGAAGATTATGCCCAGTTCCGACAGTTTTTCTTTAAAGGTTGTTTTAACCGACACGCTGTCTATTACGGCATCCACAGCTACGCCCGACAGGCGTTTTTGCTCTTCAAGCGAAATGCCCAGCTTCTCAAATGTGCGCAACAATTCGGGGTCAACCTCATCCAAACTGTTCAGTTCCTTCTTCGGCTTGGGGGCGGCGTAGTAACTTATCTTTTCGTAATTTACAGGCGCATAGTTAAGGTGACCCCAGTGCGGTTCCTTCATGGTCTTCCACCGCCGGTAGGCATTTAGCCGGTGTTCAAGCATAAATGCGGGCTCCTGCTTTTTGGAGGAGATAAAACGTATTACATCTTCGTCGAGCCCCGGCTTAATAATGTCGGTGTCTATGTTGCTGGTAAAGCCCCATTTATAGTCCCCGGAAGTTACTTCCTCAAGTATTTTTTCTGAATTCTCCTTTGCCATTACCAACAGTTATAATTAAGCCATAATACTATTTCCTGCGTAAACCGGAATACCGCATCTTCTCTTCACGTTGATTTCCCGCACGAAGTTTTTTTGCGCTTTTCAAACTGCAAAACTTTCGCCGCAGCTGCATGTGCGGTTGGCATTCGGATTGGCGAATGAGAAGCCCTTGCCGTTCAGCCCGCCGCTGTATTGCAGCTCGGTGCCAACCAGGTAAAGGAAACTCTTCTTGTCCACCACAAGTTTCACTCCCTTGTCTTCGAACATCTTATCGTCGGGGGTAATCTTGTTGTCGAAAGTCATTTTATATGAAAGACCTGAACAGCCGCCGCTTTCTACACCTATCCGCAAAAATGCGTCCGGTGAGGCGTTTTCTTCCCTCATCAGCCCGATGAGTTTTTGCTTTGCGCTTTCCGATACTGTAATCATAATTCATCTCAATTTAATAGTGCAAAGGTACGAAATTATAGCCAATCGGGGGTATTCTTCTCTTATCCGCCCACTTGAATATGCTAAACATTCCTGCTGTCCGCCCTATCAGTTATGGATAACTGTTCATTCAGTTCCAGAAGTCCCACGACAGACCGAGGCGCATTACCAAATCATTTATGGGGTAGTTAGTGGCATACCCGTAAAACAGGTTTGGCTGCAATATACCCGCGCCCGCGTTTTCAAATTTCAGGAACATCCTGAAGGTTTTGATACGGAAAGAAACAAAAGGGTCTATGCATGCATAATTGCCCAATTTTGTCTCATTCTGCAGGTAATACTGGTCGTACACGGGCATATAGCTATCGGCGTAGAAGGCGGTGTTATAGTAAACATCCACCCCTACCCGCAGCAAGAGATGACGGTGAAATACAAAACTCTGGAAGTACAAATAGTTTTCGCTTACCAGCTGCGGCACGTGCACAGGAGCCGAGTCCGGCACGTATTGATATATCTCAACCGTCTTCCAGCCCCATTTGCCCGCCGAAAATATTTTATCGAGGCGCGCGGTAAGTATCTGCACCGGCTTCGCATATTGATGCGGCAGTTCATCCGTTCCAAAATAAACCATATTAGCCGTTTGCGTTGCCTGTAACTGAATATTCAGCTTCCATTTGACATCGTTGTAAATCAATGCCAGCGACGACATATCCACTCTGCTAAAGTTGTTGTGCCATTGAAAATTATTCCCGTAATACATATTATAGATAAACGCCGGATGTTGCGCCGAAACGCTTCCCTTCAGCCAAACCGTGCGCAAACTGTCGGGTTTAAACCCTATCTGCGCTGATGCCTGGTAATCGCCCGTTTCGCTCGTACCCTGCGCAATTTCACTGCCCTGCACCTTATATAAATATCTGCCGGTATCGTAAAGGCAGGCGTGAACGATGTTCAAACTGAACACCGAATCGACATGAGACGGAATAACCAGATGCGCCCACTGGTTCGTTATCCCCGCCTCCCAGCGAAGGTACGGCGTAGCCGAATTTATAGACCCGATTGACAGGTCATTTATCACCTCGCTTATATGAAGCGAATCGTAGGTTAGTAAACCCGAATTATAAAAAGTATTCCGGTAAAAGGCGCTGTCAAGAGGTCCCGGATCGCTAAATGCAATCGATTGTCGCGAACCGGTGAAAGAATGCGAGATATACATGCGCGGCGTCGCATTCGCAGAATCATTCTTACGGTAATCGAACAGATAGTATTGTTTCAGGTGGAACGATATATCCCTTATCGTCGACTTGGCAACGTTAAGGTTTACCGGCATCGTTTCGCGGTTGCCGTAGTTGGGATTAAAAAAATCGGAATCGGCGGATATGCCCCCGTTCTGGTCAAGTTCAAATACATCGTAGCGGAAATTAGCAAAGGCGATATATCTTTTACTGTGATAATTGGACGAAAGCGTTACCTGATTCAGGTTAGTACCCTGGTTAATGTAGTAGCCCTCGTCGCGTATCCGTTTAAAACCAAAAGCCACATTCAGCTTCTTGCCGATATTCTGCGTGTACCACATATCGAAAAATTCCTGTATTTTAGGATTTGAAACATAAAGAAACCCCAGATAGGGCGCGCGGCTATTATAATACCGTATGGAGGAATCATTATAAAATGATGTGCCGAAATACCGGTTGCCGTAAAAGAATCCGAGCGGGTCCGGCTGCCCCTGAAAAATGAGCGGCACAACAGGAGAACCGGTATTGCCCAGCGTGTACTGGTCGGTATAAATTTCAAAGTTATCAAGCCCCGTATCCACATTATGCGGAGTTTTGTCAGGCGAATTTCCCGCACTGTATGGCGACATAGCCGGTTCATAATACACCGTTGTTATGCGGCGAGGAACTTTGGAGCGGATGGTGTCGGTAGGTGTAGTTGTCTCTTTTCTTTTCTGTTTTTTTGATGGTCTTCGTTTACTTTTGTTCGTATCTGTTTTAACGCTGTCGGGCGGTGCATGCGACAGTTTTGAATCTCTGTATAACGGTGACAATTGTGAATGTCCATAGGTTGAAGCAACCGCTGCATGGCAGGGTGGCATGTAAGGCGCACTACCCGAAGCATATATTATCCTGCACGTCAGGAAAATGAATAAAAGCGTCCGGCGGAGGTATATATACCTGCCTTTTGTTATTGTAGGGCTATTTCTATTACTTCTTCGCATCTGTAACCATCCGGGTGCAATCAGCCGCCTTAACCGGCATCTGTTCCTGCTGCAAATTTATTCATCCAAAAATAATGAACTCCCGCCATGTTCTGCAAAAATCAACGAATAATTAGTATTTTTTAACTATACTGCCCGTAAGAAATGTTGCGAAAGTTTATGCCCCCAATATGATCAATTCTGTGATTCGGGCTTACGGGGTAAATATCAAACATAAAAATATAAAAAAGCACGGTTAAGCACCGTGCCTTGATAAATTACCTCACCCTGCCCTCGCCTTCAAAAGTCGAGGGTATATCTATGTGGAAAATAGTCACGAAAATAGAAAAACCTCT
>JAKAOA010000115.1 GCA_021823405.1 Bacteroidota bacterium
CTAGACGCGTTCGTTAAAGGATAACCAGCTTAAGTCGCGGGGAATGTATGGTATTTTCATAAGAGGCATGGCAAATATAAAGAATTAATAAAGGAATGGTTAAGTGTTAACATAAGCTTAACATACAGAACTCCTTAACCGCTAATTTGAACTAAAATCCTGCATTGCAAGATAGATAGGATATTCTATTCCTTTCCCGTTTCCAGAAAAATCGTTTTCCCGAAAGGGGCGAGGTCTGTCCATTTATCGATATTGAATTCTATGCCGGCTGCCGCCGATGTTCCCATATTATCAAGCATACGCCCGGTGAGCATATTATAAAGTTCGGTGACGGCAGGGTTGTGCCCGAACAGCATGATTGACTGATGTTTATCGTTTTTGCTGCGCAATAAAGCAATAATTTCTGTCGCTTTTTTTTCGTATATTCCGTTCGATATTTCTATCTGTTCTAATGGATAATTAAGCGTTCTGGCAAATATAACCGCCGTATTCAATGCCCTGAAAGCATGACTTGATAAAAGACAGTCGATTTTTATTTTTTTAGTTTTCAGAAGGCCGGCTACAACCTGCGCTCTTTCAATGCCTGCCTGCGTAAGGGAGCGTTCCCAGTCGGCTACATTCATATCCCAGGAGGATTTTGCATGTCGTATCAGATAGAGAATTTTCATTCCGGAAATATAATTTTAGGCGAACGGATGTTTTTAGTAGCTCAAATTCTATTTCAACATGTAAATTATTGCATTAGGGGTGCGCCGGAGTTCTGCTGCCCCTGACCTTTTCGGGCAGCCGCAAGGTCTTGCTCCGCTTCGGAATCTCCGGGCAGAAGAACAAGCGTTTCCTGTGCCAGTTTACCCAAATGTATCCAATCCTTTTGCGACAGATATATTCGCATTGCCAGACGCCTCGAATTAATATCGGCAGGCGAGGTATTGATACATTTCCGCAGTAATTCAATCGCTTTACCGTTATCACCCTTCGAATGCAGGAATACTGCGTAGGTATATAATATTACAGGTATGTTTGAACCATATAACATAGCCCTCTGAAAATAGTTTTCCGCTAAAGTGTCCTGATGTTCCCGCTCTTTAAGCACCCCAAGGTTGGCATAAACATATGAATAACAGGGCGCCATTTTAGCAGCGCGAAGAAGGTATTCTTCAGCGGCTGCGTAATTGCCGTTGATCAACTGGGTGCGTCCGTAGTTCATTAGACCTCGTGCGTTATCCGGGCTTTTAAGTGTTACATCGTACCAGAGCGATTCTTCGTTTTTCCATACTTTGTTGCGGTAATAGGTGGCAAAGGCGTTGCACGACAGTATTAACGCAGTAAAACATATTGCAGCAACCTTATAGACCTTTCCGTCTCCGGATTTTTGCCATCCAAGACACAATAGCCAGGATGAAGCGATTGCCAGTCCTGTATTGGGGAAAAAAGCCCGATGGTCGTTAGTGGCTTCGGCAAGCGGTACAAGGGAAGTGGGCAACAGAGCGATAAAGAAAAATGCCAGTCCGAAGATTGCCGGCGCATATTTTTTCCGGCGAAAATAGATGATGAACAGGACGCTTATCATACCGAGAAAAATGACGCCTGCCCAGAATCGGGAGTCGTGCATGGAAGTTAGAGCATCCCAGCCCGAATCGGCGGAGATACCGACGGGGATATAAAAAGTAAGGAAGTAAATCAACGCTGCAAACGGCTGTGTAATGTAATAATAGAAAGGGATACCGCCGGTTACAAAGGCGGGCGGGGTGAGTTCTTTTTGTAACAGATAGAGAATTATACAGAGCATTAAAGAGGGAAAAAGCAGCCGGAATAATTTTAAAATGGAGTGATTTGTCCCTGCTGCCGGGATATGGTTGGGCTGCATCTCAAAAAGGACAAGATACGCGCCAAGTATGGCGGGGAACACAATGGCGGTCTGTTTAAACAAAGCTCCTATAACTATGGGTATGAGGTAAAGCATCCATTTGCGCCGTTCAGGAAAATAGATGAAGAGAGTAAGCGCAAACCATACGAAGAACGTGGATATGGAATCGGAAGAAGAACTTATATAATTAATAGTGTCGGAATTCGCAGCGGCAAGCAAATACCAACCGCACGCAAAAAGTGCAAAGTAGGGGTTCGCATCCGAAGGGCTGCTCATATTGAAGAGTTTGAAGGCAACAAGAAAGATTAGTGTACCTGTGAGCAAGAAAAAGATGAAAACGGGCAGGTGGTAATAGAATACATCGAGACCGCCAAAATGGTAAGACAGAGCATAGAGAACTGTAAGCATCGGGCGATAGGTCTGGTTCATGGGCAACGAACTGAATGTTGTCGCGGTTTTGAAATATTGCGGGATAAAATGCAGATTTCGTATCCACGCGTTATTTACTATACAATGGTCGTCGTCGAAATGGAAAGAATTACAGAAGTGGTTTGAATAAGTAACGATTGTAGCTGTAAAGACCAGTAAAACAAGCAAAGGAAAAAGATAGGGTGCGGTTTGCTTCATCCTTTTAACGGATTCCTTACCGGAATTCGTTCCATCAGAGAAAGATTCATTAGCTTTTATTTTATCAGGGTTCATTCTTCGAACATAAGATTGCATCCCCGTACTTCGCTTGCATCAAGGCGACCTGTTATTTCAAAACTGCCGTCCTGATGCACAATACCGGCGTCTTCGGCGGCTATGAAGGGGCATGAATTTATATTTGCAAGGTCTATAATGTTAATGCCTCCGGCTATATTGATTAGCCCGGTTTTCAGAGGGTCGTAACGGTCGCGCACCGATATACGCATCCAAGGTGGCGAACGAAAAATACCATCTCCTTTGGAATAGGATTGGGATAGCAATTCGGTCATGCCATACTCCGAATGAATGGCGTTTAAATTAAAAGCAGCTTTTAGCAGCTCATGAACCCCTGCGCGAGGCAGTTCTTCTCTTTTCCCTTTCATTCCGCCGGTCTCCATCACAATAGTATGATTTAAAGGCAACGGATAATCTTCGGCGAAGGCGAGCAAGGCATAAGTAACGCCAAGAAGGATTGTCTTTTGCCCCTTTTGTTCGAGCGATAAAAGCTTTTTATTCAGGTCGCTGAAGTTATTAATGTAAAAGCCGCTTCCGGGGTGGGCGCTTTGCCGTATCAAATCATCGGTCATAAAGACAAGCGATGAGGCAGAGCGCTCAAGGTAGGAGGGTAGCAGCGCAAGAATGCAATAATCTCTTATATCGCCGTAAAAATAGGCGAATGTCCGGCGGAAGCTCTCTCTGTATAGATTTAAATCGCTTACTATATGTTTTGACGGCGTACCCGATGTGGTGGCTGATGATAGAAAGATGACTTCACTTTCCCTCCCTTCGGGCTGACGCCGGCGGGTTAAAACTTCTCTGTTTTTAAAAAATGTGATAGGCAGGAAGGGTATTTCTTCTATGGTATTAATAGTACCGGGCTTACTGCCAATGGCATCACAGTAATTACGATAAACAGGATTATTAAGATACTGGAATTGGAAGATAGCCAGCGCCGCGTCTGTGAATCCTAATTCCGAGCTAATGGAAAATATCTTATTTTCAAGTTCTTTATACATGCTATTCACTCCGATTCCTAACCTTAATTAAAACGGCTAAGGAAAAATTGAATTTTTATTTAATAAAATCCTATAAATTTCAAATTTAAGATTATATTTGTATTTGATTTAATTTAATGTAAAAGAAGATATGGGCAGATTATTTATTTCATTCCTGACGCTGTTATCTATTTCTCTTCTCTTTACATCCTGCGCTAAAAAAGAGAATCTGCCTGCTACCCCTGTTCTTACATTTAACTCTTTCAATCAATATCTGAACCTGACAGCAGGACAGGATTCTGACATTATGGTGGTGAATTTTACCGACGGTAACGGAGACGTGGGATATATCGGCGAACCGCAGAATAATTTTTTTATTAAAATGTTATGGGATTCATGTCATCACATCAAGCTGTTCAACAACTCTGGCGGCGACAGCGTATTCTCTTACCAAATACCCAATCTGACGCCTGCGGGCAGCAACAAGCAACTCACCGGCATCATTAAAATTAATATGAACCCCTATGTACCAACGGGTATTGTAAACTATGTACAGGGTGATACTATCTTATTCGATGTATGGCTTGTGGACAGGTCGGGTATTAAAAGTAACATTCTTACTACTCCTCAATATATAATTCCTTGATGAAGTGCTGTATTTTAAACAAGAATCCGGAAAAAATCAATAGGGATAATTAATACATAAACAGAAATAACCTGATAATCAGCGAACACATTAAAATCTAACCTTTCTCGACAAAATTCCGTATTAGTTAAACATAGATAATGCAATAAAGAAAAGTATGAAAAAGTTTACTATTTTTTTAAATGTTTTGTCGTCAGCCCTGTTTTATACAGGAGTTAGAGCTCAAACAACGGCACGACAAAATTCAACTTCCGGCAAGACGTATCAGACAAAATGGCAGACCAACCCATTTGACGACAAGGTATTCATTGCAAATAAAGGGCAGTTTGACGGCAAGATAAATTCTGACGATAAAATTCTTTACGGGATTCAGTATGGGAAGGTAAATATCTATTTCACTCAAAATAAAGTAATCTATCGGTATGATAAATATTTTTTAAAGGACGCTGCCTCTTCCAAAGTAGATAAAGATGACCCTAAGAACCTAAAGCATGAAACATATTTCCTTAGTTCAGAATGGCAGGATGCAAATAACGATGTATCGGTATGGGCTGACGGCGAACAACCCTATAATTACTCCTATTCTACAGGTGCCAGAAGTTCAATCAAAACGAGCATATATAAAAAGATAGAATACAGGGACCTTTATCCTGGCATTGACGTAGTATATGAATTCCCGAAAGGGAAAACAGGGATTGAATACACTCTCATAGTTCATCCCGGCGCCGACCTTTCAAAGGTGAAATTAAATTATACAGGCAGCACAAATATAACAAGAGATGCGCAAGGTAACTTGCTCGTAAAAAGCGGTATTGATATACTTACCGAACACGCCCCTTCTGCTACGGTAAACAACGTAAACGTAAGCGTTGCGAATCAACTGAATGGTAATACAGAAACTTTTAAGGCAACGTATGACAGAACGCAAACGCTGGTAATAGACCCCTGGATAACCGACCCGTTGATTGTAGCGGTGGATAAAGCGTTTGATATGGATTGGGATTATAAGGGAAATGTTTATGTATACGGAGGAGATCCTTCGGGTACATTGCAACTCGTTAAGTTGAACAGTTTAGGCGCTATTCAATGGGCTTATAATGCAAGCCCTGTATGCACCGGCTATTATTACGGCAGCATGTGTACCGATAAAAGAACAGGCACATGTTATTGTGGTAATGGTTTTCCAACCGGGGCAGTGGTTAAAGTTAATTCACTGGGAAATCAGGTCGGGTTATTTCCCGGTGATCCGAGCGTACAGGAATTATGGCATGCCAGATTTGACGCCTGCAACGGGGATATTGTGTTTGCCGGTGGCGGATTAAGCGGAACCAACCAGGCAGGAGTACTTGACTCTAATATGAGCAGTATTAATCCTGTAAATATTATGAGTGAAGGCAATATAGGTCACGATAATGCCCTAGAATGTATTGACCCGAACGGAACTATTTGTTATATGGCTTCGGCGCGGTCGGTAGGCGACCCAACCCACGACGACAATGTTATTATGCGATTACCATTGCCCTCTCTCTCTCCAACAATTTATAAAGTATTCGATAATTGGAGTTATGAAGAAGTCGGCAGCGTAAATTATGCAGGCGGCGTTCCGGGTAATTACGCCACTAATGCTATGAATGGCGCTGCCGCCACCCCTGACTGGCTATTTTTATATAATAGCGATAGCATACGGCGTTATAATAAGAATACAGGGGCTTTTGTTAATTTGGTCTCCTTGAGGAAAAATCAGGCATATTCCTGGGGCGGTCTGGATGTGGACGCTTGCAATAAGATATTTGCCGGTGTGCAAGATTCCATTTTTGTATTTGATTCTTCGTTCGTCATACAAACCAAACTTCTAATGCCCGGTACTGTTTTCGACCTTCGGCTTGGACAGGGTACTGCCTTGTATGCCTGTGGAATAGGATTTGTTACCCAAATAATAAATCCATCGCCTTCCAATCTCATTTCTACCGCCAGTGGCGTACCCTCCTCCTGCAATGCCTGCAATGGCAGTGCAACCGTAAATGTAAATTGCGGAATACAACCATATAAATTTAAATGGAGCGGAGGAAAAGCCATTAATGACCAAACCGATACAGGGCTTTGCGCTGGTCTATATACAGTAGTGGTTACAGATGGTTCCTGCCCCCCCAGAATGGACTCTACCATCGTAACTGTTTCCAGTAAAAACGGCTATCTGGTAGCAGTAACCGACACAAATCCTACATGCACTAAAAAGGGCAATATTACGGCTTATCCTACCGGAGGAGTCGCTCCATATACCTATCACTGGAGTAACGGCGAAACCAATCAGAAAGATACAGGACTTATTGCGGGAACCTACACGGGTACCGTAACGGATGATTCAGGATGTATATTTCCGATTCAGGTTACCCTTGTTAACCCAAATGCCCCCGTAATTTCTATTTCGCCACCTTACGACAGCACCTGCAGAGGCATACCTGTGAAATTAGTCGCGTCCGGTGGAAAAACATACAAGTGGCAGCCCGGAAATATTGTCGGTGATACGCTTACGGTAGCTCCGGGTAACACCACTACTTACACGGTTACAGGAACAGATTCGACTGGGTGTTCAGCTACAGCAGAGGCAACTGTCAAGGTATTGAGCACGCCTCAACCTGTAATATCTGGTAACGATTCTGTCTGTTCGGGAGGGAATACCGTTCTAACCGCATCAGGAGGTTACAGCAGTTATGTATGGAGCAATGGCGCCACTACCTCGTCGGTAAGCGTCAACCCTGTAACACAGACAAACTATACCGTTACAGTATCCAACGGTGTTTGCCAGCACGATACTACAATCACAGTATATATAAAACCAACGCCTGTGCCTTCTATCACCGCCAGACCTGACAGCATCTGCGCCGGCGACAGCTCCACACTCACCGCGAACGGGGGCGGAACCTATGCGTGGTCAAATCCGCCGGGCGGAAGCAGGCAGATCGTTAGAGTGGCGGCAGGTACATACACAGTTGCCGTAACAAAAAACGGCTGCACGCATGATACCACCATAACAGTTGTGCCGTTGTCAAATACACCGCCATCCATAGGACTTACGCTAAACAACCTCTGCCCGAACGACAGTACCGTTCTGCAAGCCGCCGGCGGAACAAAGTATAAATGGATGCCCGGAGGCGACAGCACCGCAAACATTAAAGTTGACCCTGGAACAAGCACTACTTACACCTGCTCTATTACCACCCCTTGCCGGGTAGTTGACACCACCATAACCGTAACCTACAAACCATGGCCTCATGTCGGTATCTCGGGAGATACGAGCATCTGTCTGGGTAATTCCACAACCATTACAGCATCCGGCGGCGGTACCTACAACTGGAACAACAACCAGTTCACCAGTTCCATCCTTGTGGCGCCTTTGAAAGACAGCATATTTACCGTACAGGTAACGCTTAACGGTTGCAGCAAGGATACAAGCATACAGATAAACGTGCATACCGCACCGCATGTAACCATCACGCCAAGCAATAAGGTATGTATCGGTGTTCCGTTCACGCTGACCGCCAGCGGCGCCTGCGATTATAAGTGGAGCAACGGAGCCACCACAAGTTCCATAACAGTAACCCCCGGCAGCACCACAACCTACTCCGTAGCAGCATGGTGTTATAATGACACTACAGGATGCGATACCGCGTTGAGTTCGCAGATAACGGTAGATGCAGCCAAGCTGAATGCCTGCTGCGATACCACCATAGTAAGCGGCGACACGGCATCGCTGACGGGTAACGGGTCGAACAACTATATGTGGTCACCCAATTTCGGGTTAAGCTGCGATA